>JBGTKD010000022.1:0-34231 GCA_041744795.1 Acidimicrobiia bacterium | reverse complement strand
GCTCCCGCTCGCCGAACTCGGACCAGACGGCTGGCGGGGCCTGTTCGCCCTCGGCGGGATCGGCCTCGTGGCCCTCCCCTTCCTCCTGCGGAATGTGAAAGAGAGCCCCGTCTTCGAGGTGGAAGACCCCCACTCACTTATAAAAGCAGCGCCTTTGCGCGATCTCCTCCGTTCGAACTTCGCCGGGCGGCTCTACCTCACTGGCGCCATCAACCTCCTCGTCAGCCTCTTCATGGCGTTCTCACTGACCTTCTCGATCGAGCGACTGGTAGGCGACATCGGACTCCCCACATCCACCGCCGTAGCCCTCAGCCTCGTGGGAGGCACGATCGGAGCCACCGGCTTCTTCCTCGGTGGCCGCCTGGCCGACACCATCGGGCGGCGCAGCACTTCGATCTTTGCCCTTGTGCTCGTGCTCACCGGTGGTCTCGCCCTCTACTGGTTCGAGTCCCTCACCGTGCTCGGTCTGGCAATCACCGTCGGCACCTTCGGCTCTTTCGCATTTGTCCCGTCAGCGGCCAGCCACCGCACCGAACTTTTCCCGACGGCTTTCCGCACCACGGCCAACGCCGCCGGCGCTTACTTCGGGATGGTCGGCTCGGCCCTGGGTCTCTTGATCGGCCGTTTCACGATCGACGCGATCGGCCTGTCCCAAACGGTCACACTTCTCGGGCTCGGCGTCGTAGCAGGTGGCATTCTGACGATGCGCCTCCCCGAAACCCAAGGTCAGGAACTTGACAGGGTCGGCCGGTAGTAGGCGAATCCCAAGACCGCAGCTCGCCCGCCGATCATGGCCGTCATCCCCCACCACACCCCCGTCAAACCCCAGCCCAGACCAATCGTTCCGGCGAGCACGACCCCAATCGCGGCCAACCCGACCGCCGTGGACATGGCCAACAACCCAAGGGCCAGGCGCGCCAGAAAGATCCCGTCCGCCACGAACACCCAAGCGGCAACCGGCTGTATCAGGGCGGCGATGACCAATACCGAACGGATCGCTTCCTGGACGGCGGGGTCGCTGGTGAACACTGGGGCGAGCAGATGTCCCCCACCTGCGACTGCGAAGGCCAGCAACACGCCGACTCCCACTCCCCACTTCAACAGTCGGTCAGACAGTGCCCGCGCGCCACGCTGATCGTCGGCTCCTTTCAACTCGGCGACGAGGGCCTGGGCGGCGATAGCCAAAGCGTCGACGATCATGGCCAGCAGAAAAAACAACTGGGCGACGACCTGGTGGGCAGCGACTTCGATCGTCCCTATCCGTGCCGCGCTCGCTGCGGCGAACGTCAGGGCGAGCATCAGCATCAGTGTGCGCAGGACGATGACGCTGCCCACCGAGACAAACGGTTTCAGGTCGACGAGCCGCACCCTGGCCGAGGGCCAAGCCTCGCGGCGGGCGACGCCGCGTAGCAAGGCAAGGAACACGAACGCGCCGATCCACTGAGCGGCGACGGTTGCCAAGGCGGCACCTTCCAGGCCCCACCCCAACCCGAAAATGAAGTACCAGTCGAGGACGACATTCAGCGCGTTGACGGCCAGCGTCACATACAACGGAGTCTTGGTGTTCTTGAATCCGCGGTAGGCACCGTTGGCGGCGGTGATGATCAGAAGGGCCATCACGGCGAAAGCTCGGATGCGGAGATAGGAAACCGCAGGGTCGACCACTTCGGGTGCGGCCTGCATCAGCCGGACGAGAGGTTCGGCCGCCAAGGCGAGCACTGCAGTCGAAACGGCCCCCAGCCCGACGGCCAACACCATTGCTCTTCGAACAATCAGCCCAGACCCTGCGATATCACCTCTCCCTCGGGCCTGGGCGACCATCGGGGTCGTGGCGTATGCCAAGAAGTTGAAAATCGCGAACGCGAAGGCGAACAGAGCGGTGTCGATGCCGAGCGCTGCGAGCGGGACGGCACCCAAACGTCCGACGAAGGCAGTGTCGACGAGGCTGAGCACCGGATCGGCGGCGAGGCTTCCCAATGCCGGCAGGGCCATCGCCAGAATGACTTTGGCCGAAACGGGACGCGGTCTGTCCACCCCGCTCACAGGCGCTTGTCTGGCCACTCGCAGAGCGACACGATCTCGCACTCACCGCACAAGGGCCTCTTGGCATCGCAGGTGTCGCGTCCGAACTGGATGAATCTCATCGAAACGCCCGCCCACTCTTCCTTGGGATAGAGGGCCTTTAAGTCCATCTCGATCTTCACCGGGTCTGACTCCGACGTCAGCCCGATCCGGTTCGTCGTCCGTCGCACGTGGGTATCGACGGCGATCGCCGGATCACCCCACGCCTCGGCCAACACCACGCTGGCGGTCTTGCGCCCGACGCCACGCAACGTCACCAGCAGGTCGAGATCGCGAGGAACCTGACCATCGAACTTGTCAACGACGTCACCGGCCAGCGTCACGATCGACTTCGACTTCTGGCGGTAGAAGCCCGTAGAGAAGACAATCTTCTCTACGTCTTCGAGGTTGGCTTCCGCCAGATCGACAGGGTGCGGGTAGCGCTCGAACAGCAACCCGCGCACCTTGTTGACGTTTTCGTCGGTCGTCTGGGCCGAGAGGACTGTCGTGACGAGCAACTGCCACGGTGTCTCGTAGTCGAGCGCGGTCGAGATCGTTGGATAGCGAGTCTTCAACCGGTTGAGCACCGCCCGCGCTTTGCCCCGATCAGCCGCGGTTGGAACAGTTCCATCGGCGCGTCGTCCAGGCATAAGGCGGCGAGCCTACCGACCTCAGTTACCGTGCCCTCGCAAACCGTCTCAAGGCTCAAGTGATGACACCCGAACTTGCCGCAACAGTCGAGAGGATCCGCCTGGAGTTCGGCGACATGTGTTTCGCCTGCGGGAGGGCCAATGACGTGGGCCTTCACATCGACGACTTCAGCTGGGACGGGACAACCGTTTCCGGATCCTTCGACCCGCGCGATGAGTACCGCGGTGCCGGTGACGTCCTTCACGGCGGGGTGGCTGCCACCGCACTGGACGAGATTTCGGTTTGGGCCGGAATCCTGGGCGAAGGGGTTCTATGCGTCACCGGCCGCCTGGAACTGCGCTACCGCAGCCCGCTCACCGTTCATGACCGGGTAACAGCCAGCGCATCCGTCGATGAGCGACGCGGGCGCCGACTGCTCATCTCGGCCAGGTTGTCGACGGCCGACCGGGTGACCGTCGAATCCACCGGGCTGTTCCTGGTCTCCCGGGAGATGCATGAGCTCTAACCGCAGCGAAGCGACCGCCCTCGGTGGATTGGTCATCGCCGCCTTCCTCTTCGGTGTGACATTCGTCGTCGTAAAAGCCGCCATGGAGACGGTCGATCCTCTCGCTTTTGTCGGGTGGAGGTTCCTCATCGGTGGCGGAGCCCTCCTGCTGCTCGCCATTCCTCGATCGCCGGGGGTGTGGCGCGACGGGTCGATCGCCGGCCTGTGGCTGTTCGCCGGCTACGCCTTCCAGACCTGGGGCCTAACCACCACCGGTGCGACAAACTCGGCACTGATCACCGGGTTGTACGTGGTGTTCGTCCCGCTCCTGGCAGGCATCGTTCGCAAACGAACCCCTTCGCCCTGGGCCGTCGTCGGCGTGGTGCTCGGATTCGTAGGCACTGCCTTGCTCACCGTGCGCGACGACCTCACGCTGGGAAGCGGCGACCTCTTGACGCTCGCCTGTGCCGTTGCGTTCGCCGGCCACATCGTCACCGTTTCCCGCCAGGCGGTCCGTCACCCGGTGGTCCCGTACACCACGGTTCAGTTGCTGACGACCGCCGCACTCGGTCTCGTCGGTTCGATCGTCTTCGAAGGCCCTGGCGTGATCCCCGATCGGTCGGGATGGCCGGCGATCATCCTCACCGGCCTCGGCGTGAGCGCCATCGCCTTCCTGCTCCAGATCTGGGCCCAGCATCGCGTGGGGCCATCCCGAACCGCGATCATGCTCACACTCGAGCCTGTCTTCGCCGTGGTGGCCGCGGCGATCGTGTTGAGCGAGCGCCTCACCGTCACGGGATGGTTCGGCGCGGCTGTGATCCTCGGTGCCATCGGTCTTGTTCTGAAGAAGGTGACCGATGACCCGATTGTCGAAGCGGAAGCGATCAGTCCCGTCTGATCGGGTACCTTCTCAGTCGAATGTCGATGCTCTACTTGGTCCGGTTCGTTCGTGCATGTCTGATTGTGGTCGCCGTCGGCTTGGCGGCAGTACCGCTGTTTGTGCTGTTGGACCTCGCCCAGAGTGGCACCGGCTACGGCCTCTGTCCCGGCGGCGTCACCACCTGTCGCAATCCGTACACCGCCGCCCCGGAGCTCTCGACCCTTCTCACGGCCGGTCTGATCGTGGTTCTCGGCGGGTTGCGCATCACGAACCGGACTCTCCGCCGACTCCAGCACCCCGGTGTTCCTCGCTCCCGCGTGGATGATCTGTTCGGGGACTGAGCTGGCGTAGGCTCGGACTCGTGCAGTATCACGTCGAAGATTTCACTCCCGAAGAGACCCAGGTACTCGACCGGTTCTTCACTAACACCGACCTGCCGGTCTTCGGGCTCATCAACCTTCCCGAAGTCGTCAAAGGCGCCCTCTTCGCCAGGTACTCGCGTTCTTCGAAGTCGATCCGCCGACTCTTCCTCGACGAGTTCACCGATCCCGAGACCGGGGTAGCCGCGATCGCCGAGGCGACCAACGACCCGATCGTCGACATGTCGAAGGCAGAACAGCTTTATCAGCGGATCTTCGTCGAGTACGGCGACGACTCGGTTGCCCAGCTCGGCGGAACCCACCTTGCGTGCGAGCAGGCCTCGAACATTCTCACCAAAGTGCTCGAGTGGGGACGGCTCGCCGCCTACTTAGAACAGTCGACCCGTTACATCTTCTACGACACCGCCATCGACGGCCGCTACCGATACACGGTCCCTCCTGAGATCGAGTCCGGTCCGCTCGGTGTCGACTACGTCGCTCATCTCAACTGGATGTTCGACACTTACTCAAAGCTTGTGCACGACATGAACTCGCTGTACACCGAGCGCTTCCCCCGCGATCCGGCCGACCCCCCTGTCGTCTATACGTCGACGATCCGGGCCAAAGCATGCGACTCTGCCCGCGGTCTGCTCCCGGCGGCGACACTGTCCAACGTCGGTATCTACGCCACAGGCCAGGCCTATGAGATGGCTCTCGTCCGCATGGCCGCCCATCCCCTGGCCGAAGTCCGTGACTACGGCGACATGATGCTCACCGAGTTGCGCAAGGTCATCCCCTCGTTCCTGAGCAGGGTCGACAAACCCGAGCGCGGCAGGAGATGGTCCGAGTATCTGAGCGACGTGGCCGACCGCCTCGACGCCCGCGGTGCACTGCTCGGAATAGAGCCCGAGACCGGGCCTTCGGTTCGCCTCACAGACTTCGACCCTGATGGTGAGATCAAGCTCGCCGCTTCTGCGCTGTTCGCTCATTCAGAGCTCTCCGACTCGGCCCTTCTGGAGGCGGCGCGAGCCATGACCGCCGGGGAACGAGCGGGAGTCATCGCCGACCTGATCGGTGATCGCCAGAACCGGCGGCACAAGCCGGGCCGACCCATGGAAGCCACCACATACCGATTCGACGTCGTGTGCGACTTCGGGGCGTTCCGCGACTTGCAGCGCCACCGGTTGATGACGATCGAATGGCAGCGACTTTCGACGCGACTCGGATTCGACACCCCACCCGACATTGTCGAAGCAGGTCACGGCGATGTGTGGGCCGAGGCCATGGAACGATCGACCGGCATGTACGAGCGGGTTCGCGAGATCCACGGTCCCGACGTGGCCCAGTACATCGTGCCGTTCGCGGCGAACATCCGCTTCGTAATGGAGATGAACGCCCGCCAGGCATATCACCTCATCGAACTGCGTTCCCAACCCGCCGGCCACACCGCATACCGCAGGGTCGCCCATGAGATGCACCGGTTGATCGAAGAGGAGGCGGGACACACCGCTATTGCCGGTGGCATGACTTTCGTCGACCACAGCGACGTCGATCTGGAACGCCTCGAGGCTGAACGAGCAGCAGAAAAGCGGCGCAAGCTCAGCGCGAGTGGCTGAACTCGCCGCGTCTCCTAGCATCAGGGCCATGGCAGAACTCGACGTCGACGCACTCATCACCCGCTTCGAGAACAGGGCACAGGCGGTCAAGGACCGGCCCCTCCCGCCGGTCGCCGGCGACGAGAGGCGAAAGTTCATCGCCCAGGCCGAGACCGACTTCATGGACTATTCCTTGGTCGCCAACGCCAAATGGGCTGTCGAAGACGGCCACCTGGTGCTTCGCATCCCACTCAGCGGCTGATCGAGAAGCCGTGACCCAGCTCGTTGTCGTTTCTGGCAAAGGAGGGGTCGGCAAGTCTGCGGTGGCATCAGCCACTGCACTCCTCGCCCATCGACAGGGAGCGAAAGTGCTCGCGCTGTCCATGGTCGGAACCGGGGGTGGACTGGCGAGTCACCTCGGTGCAGGGGCGCTCTCTTTCGAGCCCGCAGAGGTGTTCCCCGGTCTTCATGCCTTGACGATCGATCGTTCTAAGGCCCTCATCGAGTACCTGCGTGAGCAGATCGGCCTTCCTCCGTTCGCCACGTTCCCGCCCGTCATCCGGGCTTTTGACGCGCTCGCCGCAGCCGCACCAGCTGTACGCGAGATCGTGACGATCGGAAAGGTCCTTTGGGAGGTGAAGCGCGGCCACTGGGATTTCGTCGTGGCCGACGGACCGCCCACCGGCCAAATCGGTTCGTTCCTTCGCGCGCCTACCTCGATCTCAGAACTGGTCACGGGCGGGCGCATCGCAGATCAAGCCGAATGGATGTCGGACACGCTGGCCTCCCAGAACACCCTCATCCGACTCGTCACACTTCCCGAAGAGCTCCCGATGTCGGAGACCCAAGAGATGCTCGAATGGTTCGAAGCAAATCCGGTGGTCAGCCGGATCGAGGTCGTTGCCAACCGGGTCATGCCAGAACTCGTACTCGACAAGATTCCTGGTGGCAGGGTCGGAGACGCTGCCCTCCTCCACATCGAGATCCAGTCAGACCAGCGCGTCTGGTTGGAGCGTCATCCGCCTAACGAAGAGCTCTCGTTCTTGTTCGGAATCGCAACTTCGGAGGCTGTGGCTTCTCACCTGGCTGACCAGATGGAGGCCTGGTGAGCACCAAGACGATTCTCGTGACCGGCGGAGGCGGGGTCGGCAAGACAACCCTGTCCGCGGCGCTCGGAGTCGCATCGGCACGGCGTGGGCTGCGGACACTCGTTATCACCGTCGACCCGGCCAAGCGACTGGCGGACGCTCTGGGGGTCGAGGAGCTTGGCACCGAGCCGTCACCCCATCCGGACGAACCCGGCCTGTGGGCAGCCATGCTCGACGCCTCGGCATCGTGGACGGCCATCGCGCTGAGACACGCAGATCCCAAGGTCGCCGAGAGCCTTGTCGCTAACCGATTCTTTCAGGCGGCGACCACCCACTTCCCCGCATCACAGTCCTACGCAGCAGCCGAGGAAGCGACCCGTTTCATCGATGGACGCGCGTGGGAAGTCGTGATCGTCGACACGCCGCCGTCCGCAGGCGGAATCGAGTTCTTCACCGCTCCCCGGCAGATGACCGAACTGGTCGGCGGACGTCTTCTGCGTTGGCTCACAGGAGGACGACTTCCCGGCAGACGCTTCCTGTTCGACCGTACGGCCCGGCCGGCGCTGAAGATCGCCGATCAAGTACTTGGAGCCGGGTTGCTGGAAGAAGTCGCCGCCTTTCTCATGGACCTGCGGACCACCTACGACGGGGTGGCCGCCAGATCACGGGAGATCGAAGCCCGGTTGAAAGAAGCCGCGACAGTCGTCGTCACGACAGCTGATCCGTCTCCGATTCGGGAGGCCGTGCGTTTCTACAGGGAGTTACCGGAACTGGCCGATCGGCCTGACGCGGTCGTCTTCAACCGCTCCCTTCCCGAAGACTGGATCGGGGCCACACCGGGCAACACCGAACCGGCTGCCATGGAGAACCTCCTACGTTGGGGCAGGGAGTCAGAGCGCCAGCGCGACTTCCGTAACCAGTTCGCCGAGCGGTATTCGACCGAGTTCACCGTGGTCCCATGGCGGTCCCATCCACCGACCGACCGCGATGCTCTGGCTGATCTGATCGAGACTTCCACCGGGTTCGACCTGCGGGCGCTGCTGCCGAGGTGAGCGTACGGGGTCGCTTCCGCTCACCGACCCCCCTCGCCCAGCCTGCGGCCGTGCGGTCCCCCCAACGTCGCTTCGCTCCTGGGGGGACAGGTTCAGGCGACGGCGCTGGGACCCAGCAGTTCCCTCAGTTCGGCATAGAGGGCAGAACGCAACTCCACCCTGAACTCGTCTGAGAGTTTCAGGATCTTGCGGTTATCGCCGTTGGCCATCTCCAGGATGACCGACGCCTGACCAGGGTGATTGGCAAGCACATCTTTCAACCGGTTGACGAGGTCGGCCGATAGCCGAGCTGCTGGAACGGAGAGTCGGAGCGTCGACACCTCCCGAACTTCGAGCTCTTGGATCTCGCGGGCGATGACTTTGACGTCGTCTCCCCGGTGATCGAGACGGCCCCGCACGATGAGGATCGAGTCCTCCTGGATGAGCTGACCGCACTCGGCGACCGTCCGAGGGAAAGCCACCACTTCCACGGATCCCTCCAGGTCTTCGACCTGGAAGAAGATCATCGCGTCGCCCTTCTTGGTCCACCTGCGGGTGATCGACCCGACGATTCCCCCGATCGTCACGTTCGCCCCGTCTGTGGAGTCCAGCAGACTCGGAATCCGCACCGCACCAACGTTGCGCAACGATCCGCTCACCCCCAAGAGGGGATGGTCAGATACGTAAAGCCCGAGCATTTCCTTTTCGAAACCGAGCTTGATCCGCTGGCCCCACTCGTCATCCTCGACCTCGTAACTGACTCCGTCGCCTCCCACTTCTTCACCGCCGAAGAGCGAGTACTGACCCATGTCCTCGTTGCGACGGCGGGCGGTGATCGCGTCGAGGATCTCCTCGAAACGGAACAGGAGGCTCTTGCGGGCATAACCGAGAGAGTCGAAGCCGCCCGCTTTGATGAGGGACTCGATAGTCCGCTTGTTGAGGGCGTCGAGGTCGACGCGTTCACAGAAGTCCGCAAAGTCGACATACGGCCCGTCTGCCCGACCGGCCACAATTCGTTCGACGACTCCCTCGCCGACGTTGCGGACCGCGCTCATCCCGAACCGGACCTTGCCGTTGGCGACCGTGAAGTCCACGTCCGATTCGTTGACGTCGGGCACCAGCACCTCGACGCCCATCCGGCGACATTCGTTCAGATAGATGGCAGTGCGGTCCTTGTCCTTTTTCGTGGCGGTGAGGAGGGCAGCCATGTACTCGGCGGGGAAGTGAGCCTTGAGGTAGGCGGTCTGAAAGGCGACGTAGGCGTAACACGCCGAATGGGACAGGTTGAAGCCGTAACCGGCGAAAGGCTCGACGGCATCCCACAGGTCGCGACCCAACTGTTCGGGATGGCCCTGGGAGACACAGCCTGCGACAAACTTCTCCTTCTCGGCGTTCATCACCGACTTGATCTTCTTGCCCATCTCCTTGAGGAGGTTGTCCGCTTCAGCCATCGAATAGCCGGCCATCTCCCTACCGACCTGCATCACCTGTTCCTGGTAAGTGATGATCCCGTAGGTCGACTCGAGGAACGGTCGCAACGCCGGATGGGGGTATGCGACCTCTTTGCGACCGTTCTTGCGGTCGGCGTACTCGTAGTGCATGTTCAAGCCCATCGGACCCGGGCGATAGAGGGCGTTGACGGCGACGATGTGATCGAACAGGGTCGGCTCCAGCGCTCGGATCAGCGACCGCATCGCCGAACCCTCCAACTGGAAGACGCCGATCGTGTCGGCGGCCCTGATCAGTTCGAAGGTCTTCTCGTCATCCAGGGGAACGTTGTCGATGTCCACCCGCGTGCCGCGGGACTGTTCGACGAGTTCCAGGGTCCGCTCGATCGTGGAGAGGTTTCGCAGGCCGAGGAAGTCCATCTTGAGGAGGCCCATCGACTCGATCCCGTGCATTTCGTACTGGGTGACGACCTCGGAGTCCTCGCCCTTCTGCTGGATCGGAATGACATCGGTGAGCGGACGCGGGGTGATGACCACCGCCGCCGCATGGATCGAGTCTTGGCGACGTAGACCCTCGAGGCCGAGGGCGGCATCGAGAATTCGAGTGACTTCTGGCTCGGCTCCGTAAGCCTCCCGCAGCCCGGCGGCGTTGTTGTACTGGTCACGCAGCGCCGAATCCGCCTCGTCATCCGGCGGAGTCAGGCATTGGGCGAGTGAAATGTCCCTGCCGAGGATGGCGGGCGGCATGAGCTTGGCCACCCTGTCACCCAAGGAGTACGGGTAACCAAAGACCCTGGCGGCATCGCGAATCGCCTGCTTCCCCTTGATGGTCGAGAAAGTGATGATCTGGGCAACATGGTCCGAGCCGTACTTCTCGGCGGCATAGCGGATCATCTCGCCGCGGTAGCGCTCGTCGAAGTCCATGTCGATGTCCGGCATCTCCTTGCGACCAGGGTTGAGGAACCGCTCGAAGATCATCCCGTAAGCCAGAGGGTCCAGATCGGTGATCCGAAGGCAGTACGCCACGATCGATCCCGCAGCTGAGCCACGACCCGGACCGGTTCTGATGCGGTGTTCACGGGCGTGGCGGATCAGATCCCAGACGATCAGGAAGTAGGCGGGAAAGCCCATCTCCTCGATCACCTTCAGCTCGTGGCGTATCCGCTCGTCGATCTCCGGGGTGATCGAATCGCCGTAACGATCCCTCGCCCCCTGGCGCACCAGGGTCTCCAGATAGGTGACCTCGGTCTCACCGGTGGGCACGGGGAATGCAGGCAGGTGGATCTGGTCGAAGTCAAGCCACACATCGGCCCGTTCGGCGATGAGCAGACTGTTGTCACAGGCGTCCGGGTAGAGGTCGTCGGGAAACAACGCCCGCATTTCGACAGCCGGTTTGAGATAGAACTGGTCGCCTTCGAATTGGAACCGGTTCGGTTCGTCGATGGTCGCGCCAGTCTGAATACACAACAGAACGTCGTGCGCCTCGAACTCGTGCTTGTAGGTGTAGTGGAGGTCGTTCGTGGCCAGCAGCGGTGCTCCGATGCGGCGGGCGATCTCGACCAGGTCTCCCAGGATCCGCTGCTGGGATTCGATGCCGTGATCCTGCAGCTCGATGAAGTAGTTGTCCTTGCCGAAGATGTCCTGATACATCGCGGCCGTGCGAACTGCGGCGTCGAAATCGCGTACCGCGCCCTGGTTGCCCTCCTCTCGCCAGCCGTCAGGAGCGAGGAGCTGGGGAACCTCACCGCCCAGGCATCCGGAAGTGGCGATGATCCCCGCCGAGTGCTCGGCCAGCAGGGCCTTGTCCATACGCGGCTTGTAGTAGTAACCCTCCAAGAAAGCCTTCGAGGAAAGGTGCATGAGGTTGCGGTAGCCAGTGTCACTCTCGGCGAACAGCAACATGTGGTGGCGAACGTTCTGGCTGCGGGGAGGCCGATCGAACCTGGATCCAGGCGTTGTGTAAGCCTCGATCCCGATCACCGGGTTGATGCCCGCCCGGTGGGCCGCCCGATAGAAATCGACCACGCCGTAGAGCACTCCATGGTCGGTGATCCCGACGGCAGGCTGGCCGTCGGCAACCGCTGCGGCCATCACGTCGTCGACCTTCGCCGCACCGTCGAGCATCGAGAACTCGGTGTGCGTGTGAAGATGAACGAACGACTTGTCTGTCACCGACCCTCCGAATGACACCCGTGTGATTCGGTCCCCAACATAGTGCCGCGACGAGGCGCCGACCACGCCGCGAAATCAGCCCTCAGATGAGGACGCTCAACACGGCGACAACGGCGAGGACCGCGGCGGAAGCGATGCGCTGTGACGCAGCGTTGGGACCCCGCATCGTGGACCAGACCCACCCGAGGGCGAACCCGCCGATGAGACCGCCGAGATGTCCCTGCCACGAGACGTTGCGTATGAAGAAGGGGATGGCGGCGTTGATCGCAAGCAGAAAGCCGAGTTGGTTGAGGATCGCTCTGCCGACCATCGTTTTGCGGCGGCGTACCGCGGAGGACAACCAAACACCGAACAGTCCGAAGATCGCTCCCGAAGCCCCGACGCTGACGTCGGACAACTCACCGAGGTGGAAAGCCAGGGCGCTGCCCGCTGCGGCCGTCGCCAGGTAGAGGGCGAGGAAGGAGCCGGCCCCCACTTCCTTTTCGACCTGCGGGCCGAGGGCATACAACGCCCACATGTTGAAGAGGATGTGGGTGAGTCCGCCTGCGTGGACGAGCACGACAGTGAACATGCGCCACCACTCGCCGTCTGCCACCAGGAAGTTCACGAGTGCGAGGTACTCGGCTACCGACGACCAGGCGTCGATGGACAGGAAGCGCAGGGCAGCCAGGGCAACAGTCACACCGATGATCGTCGAGATGACCGGGGTTGAACCGGACATCACGCCGCGCTTGATGTCCGGCGCGCGAACGACCTGCGTCGTGCCTCCTGCCCGGCGTACACATTCGGGACAGCGCTGTCCGACGCTGGCTTCCACCGAACAGGCGCCACAGATCGGCCTACCACACTCGGTGCAGGAGAGTCCCGTGGGCCGATCCGGGTGGTTGTAACAGACCTGGCTCTGGTCGGGAGCTGTCATTCGGGAACCGTATCTGACATCACGGCTTAGTCCGAGGACTCGGCCAGGCCGTCAAGGACGCCAGCCAGGTCAGCAGGGAGTGGAGATTTCACCGACATCTCCTCACCGGATACTGGATGGGTGAACCGGAGGGCGGCCGCATGCAGGAAGAGGCGGGGAACTGGCACGGGATCACGCCCGCCGTATACCCGATCGCCGACCACGGGATGGCCGATGCCAGCGAGATGGACGCGTATCTGATGGGTGCGACCGGTTTCAAGCTCGACTCCCAGTTCGGCCACGCCAGGCTTGTCCCACTGACGGGTCATCCGATAGTGGGTGACTGCCCTCCGACCGGTGGGGATCATCGCCTGGCGGCGGGGCCGGTTGGGATCACGCCCGATGGGAGCGTCGACGGTCCCCAGTGGGAGATCGAACAAACCCCGCACGAGGGTCACGTACTCACGAGAAATATCACGCGCCCGCAAAGCGTCGACCAGACCGTCGTGTGCCTCAGCGGTCCGACCGACAAGAAGCGCTCCGGACGTTTCTCGGTCGAGTCTGTGCACCAGTCCCCAGCGGCCCGGCTGACCGACCCCGTCGATCTCGGGATAACGGTCGAGCAGCCCACCGGCGAGAGTGCCTGTCGCCCTCCCCGCCCCCGGATGCACCACCAGACCGGCTGGTTTGTCGATCACGACCACGTGCTCATCCTCGTACAGGATCCCGAAGTCCACCGCTTCCGCAGCTAGAACCACGGGGTCGGCCGCTTTGGGAAAGCTGATTGCCGAGCCTGCCGTCACCCGGGTCTTGGCCGCAGCAGTCTCACCGTCGACTTCCACCAGGCCAGCGTCTACGTAAGTACGCGCCTCGGAACGGGCCATGTCGCCGAGGACGGCGACGACCCTGTCGACCCGCTCGCCGCCGAGATCCTCGGGAATCTCGAAGCTCAGCGGTTGCGCCATGAGCCAATGATGAGAACGGCCACCCCGAAAGTGATGGCGGTGTCTGCCAGGTTGAAGACCGGGAAGTTGGGGAGCTGAATCCAGTCGATGACCGGGCCGTCGAACGTGGCGTCGCCGCGTGTGAGGCGGTCGACGAGGTTGCCAATAGCTCCTCCCCCGATGAGACCCAGACCGATGATCTCGAAGAGAGGTCGGGGGTTCCAGGCGGAAACGACTATCACGCCGACCGCCACGAAGGCGGCGAGGGATAGAAAGGTGCCGGCGTCGCGGAAGAAGGAGAATGCGGCTCCGGTGTTCTCGGTGAACGTGAAGTTGAGAATTACAGGGATGATCTCGACGGTGCGGCCCTGGAACGTTCTCTCGGCCCAGACCTTCGTCAGTTGGTCAACCGTTACGACTGTCGTCGCAATGGCGAGAAGCGTTATAAGCCGGTGACGCCTTAGGTCCTGGACGCGCACGTCACGCACGTGGTGGCGTAGGGCAATACCTCGAGCCGCTCCATCGGGATGGCCGTGCCGCACACCTCGCACACGCCGTACTGGCCCGCTTCGATTCTTCGCAGCGCGTGCTCGACTTTGTGGAGCAGGTCGGACGCGTTGCGCTCGATCGACAGTTCCTTTGCGTACTCGAGACGCATGGAACCGGCGTCGGCGTTCTCCGGATCGGAACTGCGATCGGCTGCAGTCTCGGAGTTCCGGGCGTCCTCCATCTCCTTCTCGTGCTCCACGATCACAGCAGTCAGCCGCTCGCGTTCTTCTTCGAGCTGGGTCTGGAACTTCTTGATTGTGGATTTTGCAAGTGCACGGGCCATGGCGGACCGAAACGTTAGCCGTTCCCCCCCGCAATCCCCCAAGTCGCGTTCCTAGCGAGGCATCGGAGCCACTTCTACCGTGCAGAACGGTGCATTTTCGCGCCGTTCTTGCGCTCAAAACGCGGATTGGGTTATTCGGGTGGGGAGGGGCGTATCCTTTCGGTCCGATGTCCAAGAAGTCTGATTTCACGCGGGTCGATCCGCACACCGACCTTCCGTCGATGGAGCGCGAGATTCTCGACCTGTGGGACAGCATCGGCGCCTTCGAGACCCAAGTCGAAATGCGGCCAGCCGAAAAGGAATACATCTTCTACGACGGGCCCCCGTTCGCCAACGGCAGCCCGCATTATGGCCACATCCTCGCCGGAGTCATCAAGGACGTAGTCCCTCGCTTCTGGGCGATGAAGGGCTACCGGGTCGAACGGCGGTTCGGTTGGGACACCCACGGCCTTCCGATCGAGATGGAAGTCGAGAGGCAACTGGGCATCTCGGGACCGAAACAAATTGCCGATTTCGGCATAGGTCCCTTCAACGAAGCCTGCCGGGCGCTGGTCGAGAACACCGCAGACGAGTGGGCGACCCTCGTGCGGCGGATGGGCCGCTGGGTCGACATGGACGACGACTACAAGACCATGGACACCGACTTCATGGAGTCTGTGTGGTGGGTCTTCAAACAGCTCTGGGACAAGGGCTTGGTCTATGACGACTACAAAGTTCTTCCATACTCCTGGGGGGCAACGACCCCCCTCTCCAACTTCGAAGCCAACCTCGACTACCGCGACACCGACGACCCGTCGATCACCGTTTCTCTGGAAGTAGTCGAAGGGAAGGGTCCGGTCGAGACTGGCGATCAACTGCTCATCTGGACGACCACGCCGTGGACGCTGCCGGGGAACCTGGCAATCGCTATCGGCCTGGACCTCGAATATGTGAGGATCGACGACGCCAACGGCCGGTTCTGGCTGGCCGCTGGCCGGGTAGCAAACTATTGGAAGGACGCTCCCGCCCCCGCAGCCACCGCTACGGGCCGCGACATCATGGGAGTCTCCTACCGACCCCCGTTCGACTTCTTCGAGAGCGAACGAGAGCGCGGCGCATTCCGAGTCATCGAGTCCGACACAGTGACCACCGAGGAAGGCACGGGGCTCGTGCACATGGCCCCCGCATACGGCGAAGCAGACTTTGCTGCCATCCAGGGAGCGGGCCTAACGGTCATGGTCGATCCGATCGATGCCGAGGGCAACTTCACCGACGAGGTCCCACCCGTCGCTCGGGTCAACATCAAAGAGGCCGATCAAACTCTCATCGGGCTGCTCAAGGAACAAGGCATCCTCGTCCGCAACGAGCGGATCCGACACTCCTATCCGTTCTGCTACCGCACTGGCACGCCGCTTATCTACAAGGTGATCCCTACCTGGTTCATCAAGGTCGCCGATCACACCAAGCGTCTGGTGGAGACGAATAACGAAGTGCACTGGGTGCCGGAACACGTCGGATCGCGCCGGTTCGGCAACTGGCTCGAAGGCGCACGAGATTGGGCGGTCAGTCGCAACCGGTATTGGGGTTCGTGCATCCCGGTGTGGCGCTGTGACACCTGCAGTCACGACGAGTGCATCGGCTCGATCGACGAACTGTACGAACGCTCAGGTGTGCGCCTCGCCGACTTGCACAGCCACTACGTCGACCCCGTCACCTGGGCGTGTCCGGATTGCAGCGACGGGGTCATGACACGCGTCCCGGAGGTCCTGGACTGCTGGTTCGAGTCCGGATCGATGCCATACGCCCAGCTTCATTACCCGTTCGAGAATCAGGAACGCTTTGCCAAGGCTTTCCCCGCCGAGTTCATCGCAGAAGGACTCGACCAAACCCGAGGTTGGTTCTACACCCTCCATGTCCTATCGACGCTGCTCTTCGACGCCCCTTCGTACAAGAACTGTGTCGTCAACGGGATGATTCTCGCCGAGGACGGACGCAAGATGTCCAAGAGCCTCAAGAACTACCCGGATCCTTCGACGATCTTCGAGGCCTCAGGTGCTGACGCCCTGCGAGCTTTCCTCATCAATTCGCCTGTCCTGCGGGCAGAACCGCTGCGGTTCTCCGAGGACGGCGTGCGCCAGGTGGTACGGACAGTGCTGTTGCCGCTGTGGAACACGTACTCGTTCTTCACCACTTACGCCGAGGCCGACGGAATCACAACCGCCGATCTTGCCGCTGCCCCACCAGTCGCCGACCGGCCGGAGATGGACCGCTGGATCCTCTCGGTGATCCAATCGCTCACCGCCGACGTCAACGAGCAGATGGAGGGCTACTACCTCTACAACGTGGTCCCCCCGGCTCTCGGCTTCATCGACGACCTGACCAATTGGTATGTCCGCCGATCACGTCGCCGTTTCTGGGCCGCCCGAACGCCCGGCGCCGAGGGCGACAAGTTGGCTGCGTTCGCGACTCTCTATGAAGTACTGACCAGATTCTCAACGGTGCTTGCTCCGGTCCTGCCGTTCATCACCGAACGCATCTACCAGACGCTGGTCGCCGACCAGGACTCTCAGGCGCCGCGCAGTGTCCATCACTGTGACTTCCCCGTCGCCGACGAGTCGATGATCGACCGGGGGCTCGAGGAATCGATGGCTGTTGTCAGGGAAGTCGTCGGCCTGGGCCACGCCCTCCGCAGCAGGCACGAGTTGAAGGTCCGTCAACCCTTGCGCTCGGTGACGATCCTCACCCATGACCCGGCTGTGAGGCTGGCGGTGGCGGCGCACAACGATCTCATCGCAGACGAACTCAACGTCCTCAGTGTGGACGTGGCTTCCGATGAGACAGGTTTGGTCGAACTCTCATGTAAGGCGGACTTCAAGAAGCTCGGGCCGCAGCTAGGCCCACGGATGAAGGAGGTCGCAAACGCGATCGCCGCTCTCGAGTCATCCGATGTCTCACGACTCCTCGACGGTGCCCAACTAGAAGTGGAAGGCCTGACGATCAGCGCTGAAGACGTGCTCGTCCAGCGTGTCGCCCGTGACGGTGTCGTTGTTGAGACCGCCGGTCCCCTGGCGGTGGCCCTCGACACCAGCCTCGACAACGACCTCGTTGTCCTCGGCGTTGCGCGGGAGGTCATCAGTCGGGTGCAGGGACTGAGGAGAGAACACGACCTGGCAGTCAGCGATCGCATCGCGCTCACATGGGACAGCAACGACCCGTCAGTGGCGGCAGCCTTCGAACGTCACGGTGACGTGATCGCAGGCGAGACCCTGGCAAGTGCGGTCCAAAGGGGCGGTGCCCCGCCCGCCGAGCCAGCGGATGGACTCGACCTCAGGCTGGAGATCGCTAAAAGCTGACGGTCAGCCGACTTCCCACGGCCGGACCGGTTGGTCCTCGTCATCTATTTCCGAGGTAGCCCAGTCGGGTAGGCCATCATCTGCCTCGTCGTCGTCGTCGTCGTCCTCGTCGTCCTCGTCTTCTTCATCGTCGGAATCGTCGGAATCGTCGGAATCGTCGGAGTCCTCGGACTCGACACGGGCGTCGTGGCTGGCGTCGTAGCTGATGTCGTCCTCGTCTTCTTCATCGTCGTGATCTTCGGAGTCGGCTACGACTTGCAGTTCATCGGGCTGATCCCATTGCGGCTGAGCCTCCTCGGCCTGGGCCACCGCAGCCTCGACGGACTCCTCGGGTTCGAGATACACCGCCGCGGCAGAAATCTCGGCTTCGGCCTCATCCAGGGTGCCACCGACAGTCGCACCCAAGTCGGCTAAACGCGCTCGGAGGTCGGAGACAACGCTGCGGACACGGTCGATTTCGGCCAAAGCATCGGCCCTCTCGGCGTCGCTGGCCCTGACGAGTTCTGCGACCTCCGATTGGGCGCCGGCCCTGATCTGATCCGCCTCTGACCGGGCCTCGACGATGATCGAGTCGGCGGAGCGCTGGGCGGCCACCAAGGCCCGAGCGATCGCCCCTTCCGCATCCCCGCGGTCGGTTACTTCTACCTCGAGGGTGGCGATACGTTCCTGTGCGTCGCGCAGGCGCTGCTCGTAATCCTTGAGAGATGTGACCACTTCATCAAGGAAGTCGTCGACCTCATCAAGGTCGTAACCGCGTAGCGCCGTTCCGAAGGTCTTCTGTTGGACGTCGATCGGTGTCAGAGGCATGTTTATGTCTTCCCCGGTTTCGTGGACGGAGTGTAAGGACGGACCGCGTCCGTTCCAACGATTAGAACCTGCGCACGATCCCCTGCAGGATATTGATCCCAATTAGCAAGACGATGGGAGACAGGTCGAGCATCGCTCCGCCTAGTCGCAACGGAGGCAGCACTCTACGGAGAGGCAGGATTACCGGATAGATGATCCGATCCAGAAAGACCTGCACCCTGGCGAGGGGATGGGTGGGCGAGATCCGAACCCAGGACATGATGATCCACGCGAAAACCGCAATCCCGTAGAGCCGGAGAATGTCGGCGAGGATGTTACCCATGCCGGCGAAAAGTCATTCGATGGGTAGTTCGTAGGCGCCGAGAGACGCCAAACGCCGCTTCTCGTCTACATCGATTCGGGTCGAGGGCGGGAGCACCAACACGAGACCGCTGCCGACGCGTGACATCGTTCCGTCGAGGGCGTAGATAAGTCCGGATGCGAAGTCGACCACCCGGCGTGACAGTTCATCGTCGACCCTTCGGAAGTCGAGAACTACCGGGACCCGGTCACGAACCCGGTCGGCGAGGATCTTGGCGTCACCGAACTCGTCGATCACCAGGATGTCAGCCTGCGCCTCGGGGCGGATCTGGCGTACGCCAGCTATCGAAGGTTCAGTGTTGCGACGGGGCGGGACTGTGCGAGAGGAAGCAGCGGCCGGCTCGACTCGTCGGCCTTCGTCCAAGGGAAGTGAACGATTGCGGTCGAGACCGGTTGAATCGGACTCGATGTAACCCGAGTCGCCGTTGTCAATCTGGTCTTCGTCCACCAAACCGAGATATACGAGAGCTTTATTGAAGAGTGAATCTTGGGGCATATGTTGAACCTCAATCGGCAAAGATAGCCCGACCCACACGAATCGACGTGGCTCCTTCGGCGACGGCCACCTCGAAGTCGTCTGACATTCCCATGGACAGACCGGTGATGGACGGGTGTTCGGTCACGATGCGGTCACGCAATTGTCGCATCGCAGCAAAGTATGGGCGAACCTCGGAAGGTTCGTCGGACACTGGCGGGATCGCCATGAGGCCAACGATGGTGATCCCGAGGGTGCCGAGCAGGTCACAAAATTCGGACGCGTCGGCCGGTGTGACGCCAAATTTCTGGTCCTCCTCGCCAATGTTGACCTGTACATAGACAGGTGGGGGTTTGCCCGGACCCTTCAACCAGGCGGTCGCCAGCGACTCACGATCCATCGAATGCAGGAAACTCGCAGCTGGCCGCACGACTCTGACCTTGTTGGATTGAAGCGGGCCGACAAAATGCCACCGGATGTCCCGGGGAGTCACGGGGACTTTGTCCCGTAGCTCTTGGGCGCGGTTCTCCCCGAAATCCCGGTGGCCCTCTTCGTAGAGCGACGTAATCGCTTCGACGGGTCGGCCCTTGGTCACGACGACCAGCGTCACGTCCTGTCGATCCCTACCCGCTCGCTCACAAGCCGCAGACACCCTGGCTTCGACGTCGGCGAGTCTCACGCCAGCCACCCCACGGTCGCCATTCGCGCAGTAGTGGCATCCCGACGATGCGAGAACGTGTCCTCGCCGCATCGGGTACAGAGGTCGCTGATTGTCGGTTCGACCGGGAGGCGGGCAGCGACCGCGCCGGCCAAATCGACCGAGACTGTTCCCCACGAAGTCTCAGCCAGATGACCCTCGAAGACTCCTGCGACTTCGGGTCCGACCTCGAAACAACACGATCGAATGTGGGGACCGATGGCTGCGGAGTCAACCGAGCCCATTGTCTCGAGAGCGCCCTCGATGACGCCGCGGTTCACGCCCCGCCAGCCAGCGTGGATCACTGCGACTCCAGCCGGACCGTGCAAGACGATCCCCATGCAGTCCGCGGTGAACACGGCGAGTGGTACCCCTTCGATCGACGTGAACAGACCGTCGGCTTCACCGCTGTCGCCGGGGCGGTCAACGGTGACGACCCGGTTGCTGTGGACCTGGCGGACAGTGGCCCAGTCGTCACCGAGCCCGAGACGCGAGCGCGCCAAGGTGTCGTGGCGCATGTCGCCGTCCGAGGCCGTAGTGAAGCCGGCTCCCTGGCCGACAAGGATCATCCCTGGACGAAACTGGGGATGTCGAGATCGTCGCCCGAAGACGGCGCCGAAGTCTGGGAGCGCCGCGACCTTCCGCGGGTTGACCTATCGAATCCGGCAGCAATAACCGTCACCACCATCTCTTCACCCAGGCCCTCATCGACCATCGCCCCGAAGATCACTTCGGCGTCGTCGTCTGCGTGGCTGGCGACGACATTGGCGGCCGTGGTGGCTTCGAGCAGCGTCATGTTTCCGGGGCCAGCGACTGACAACAGCACACCGCGGGCGCCTTCCATCGACGTCTCCAACAGAGGTGAGGAGATCGCCCGGTTGGCAGCCTGCTGGGCACGTTCGTCACCCGACGCCCGGCCGATGCCCATGACAGCCGTGCCCGCATCGGACATGACGGTCTTGACGTCGGCGAAGTCCACGTTGATGAGGCCGGGGGTGGTGATCAGGTTCGTGATCCCCGAGACGCCGTTGGTGAGGACTTCGTCGGCGATACGGAAGGTCTCTGTCATGGGGGCCTTGGGGTCGCCAACTTCGAGAAGACGATCGTTGGGAATGACGATGAGCGTGTCGACTGCCTCGCGGAGTGCCTGGATTCCCTCCTCGGCGTGCAGCGCTCGACGACGTCCTTCGAATCCGAACGGGCGGGTGACGACGCCAACCGTCAGAGCGCCAAGGCTCTTGGCGACTTCGGCCACGATGGGAGCGCCACCGGTTCCGGTTCCGCCTCCCTCGCCGGCTGTGATGAAGACCATGTCCGCGCCTTTGAGTACATCCTCGAGTTCCTGTCGATGGGCGTCGGCTGCGGCCTTGCCAACTTCGGGGTTGGCGCCGGCACCGAGACCACGGGTTATCTCACGTCCGATGTCGAGTTTCACGTCGGCGTCGGACATCAGCAGAGCCTGGGCATCGGTGTTGAGGGCGATGAACTCCACGCCGCGAACACCGGCGTCGATCATCCGATTCACGGCGTTCACGCCGCCGCCACCTACTCCAACGACCTTGATTACGGCGAGATATCCGCCGCTTGCTGCTTTGCTCATGGTGTAATCCTCACGGGTTGTTTCTGGTTGAGATCGAAAGGTTCAACAGAAGCTTTACACACATGGACCACCACGTAAACCTTTGTGCACTAACCCTCGACTAAAGCCTCAGGGTTGCCCAATCCGCTCGCAGGGATCTCATTCTGTTCGCTGAATCCCGCGCATACGCGGGATGTAACCCTGGGTACGCGACGCTCTCAGTCGTCGGCGTCTGCTTCTTCGTCGGGGGGAGGTGGGGGGAGGACGGCGGGACGTTCGGGGGCGATGAGGGTGATTTCTGAGTTCGGCTCAGGTTGATCCGCCAGGACCACCTCCAGCGCCTGAGCTTTGGCCACCATGTCGGTTGGTCTTCCCAGCCTGATGCGATAACTGTTCCACGTGGCGATGAGTTCGTCAGAACGGGCGTCGATCACCATGCCGGCGGCGATCGCATCCGGTAGGGCATCTACGAACTGCAACGCCGCCTCCACCGCTCGCTCGCCGCCGGCAACCGAGCGAATCCGAGGTTCCACCGGGCCCGGATCACCAGTCGCAACCACCACCCCGTCGATCGCGGTGTGCTCCCATCCCCCGCCCCGTTCAACCCAGGCAACCGGGAAGCGCTCCGTTACCGTCACCGCTATACCCGTGGGCCATCGTCGACCCACCTCTGCTGTCACCACGCGCGGATCGGCCAGGAGCGCCTCGGTCGCCTCACCCAGATCGACCTCGATCAGAGGCATGCCGCGCACAATTCCCACCGCGGCCAAGAGACTCTCAGGGTCGGTTTGGGAGCGCCCAACGACCTCGATGTGGTCGAAAGCGAAGACTCCCGAACGCAGCACTGCCAGACCGGCCGCCACGATGCCGAGAGCCACGAAGACAACCAACAGCCGACGGATCCCCTTGCGGGTCTTCGACTCGGCCACGGTGCGACGACGGGCAGCGAGGCGAGGATCCATCACGCGAACCCTTCGAACTGGATCTCGCGTTCCAACTCGATGCCCGTTCTCGCGAGTACCTCATTCCGCACAACTTCGACGAGCCTGAACAGGTCAGAGCCCGTGGCATCCGAATCGGCAACAAAGAAGTTGGCGTGCTTGTGACTGACCGACACCCCACCCACTCGTGTTCCCTTCAAGCCCAACTCGTCGATGATCCGGCCCGCACTGTCCCCCGGCGGGTTCTTGAACACGCTCCCAGCGTTCAACGTGCCACCCGGCTGATACTCCTTGCGCCAGCGGGTGATCTCCCGCATGAGGGCCTCACCGGTTGCCCGCTCCCCCTGCTCGAAACTGAACCGAGCTTCCAACACCACCTCGTGGGACTGGACCGACGAGTGCCTGTATCCGAGGTCAAGTTCACTCGCTAGACGCCTTCCGATCTCACCCGTCGAAGCATCAAGCATCCCAACATCCACCAAAACTTCGCTCGTCTCTCGCCCGTGTCCTCCGGCGTTCTGTCGTACCGCCCCACCGACACTGCCCGGAATGCCAACAAAGAACTCAAGTCCCAAGCGGCCCCCTGCCACCGCCGCCCTGGCCAATTGCGGGAGCCTCACTGCGGCCCCGGCCAGAATCGTCTCTTCTTCCATGATTACCCCGCCGAACTCTCCAGTCAGCCGAACGACGAGCGCATCGATACCGTCCTCGTGTATCACCAGGTTGCTTCCCCGACCCAGCACGAGGAGCCGCAGACCAGTGGGCCGCCACGCCGCCAAGACCACTTCGAGTTCGTCTCGGCTCGAGACCTCGGCGTAGAAACTCGTCGGTCCGCCGAGCTTGTAAGTCGTCAGTGGCCCAATCGCCACATCGGCTCTGACCAGGCCTGCGACCTCTTCGAACACGGTCAGTTACCCGCTTCCAAGAGGATGACCAACTCTGAAGAGAGTTCGGTGATGTCGCCCGCCCCCATGCAAACCACCAGATCGCCGTCCGAGATCAATGACATGACCACGGAAGCCGCCTCGGCCCGCACGGGGGCATCGGCGACCACTGTGCCACCCGCGTGACGAACGGCCTGGCTGACCAGATAACCGTCAACTCCCGGCACCGGAGCCTCCCGAGCCCCGTAAACGTCGAGGACCACAGCCACATGCGCCTTCGCCAATGCCTCGCCAAAACCATCGACGTGCTGGACGGTGCGCGAGTAGAGGTGAGGCTGGAACACAGCCACCACCCGTCGACCCGACCGCAGCGCAGCGTCCAGAGTGGCACCAACTTCTGTCGGGTGGTGGGCGTAGTCGTCGATGACCGTCACGCCGCCCGCACTTCCCTTCAACTCCCATCGCCGGGCGACGCCCTTGAACTGTCCGAGTCCGGCCGCAGCCGCCGCGAGGTCAACGCCGCGATAGGAGAGCAGGGCGAGAGCGCCTGCGGCGTTGGTCGCCATATGCCGACCCGGGCGGGGCAGGCCCACGACGACATCGACATTCGGACCGACGAGTCGGAATTCGGATCCGTCCGGACCTTCGAGGAGGTCTCGTACACCCCAGACAGCGTCGGTTGACACCCCGTAGCCGATGGCCCCGGCCACATCGACGAGACGACGGCTCCCGGGGTCGTCAACACATGCCAACACCGGACCGTTCACTTTTCTCGCTACCCGCTCGAATGCCGCGTGCACCTCTTCGACGGTCCCGAAGTGATCGAGGTGGTCCGCTTCGATGTTGGTGACGACCAGACCCTCCAGTGTGACGTGCTCGAAAGTTCCGAACGCTTCGTCGACCTCCAGAATCAACAGGTCTGTGCTCCCCGCCACAGCGTTGGTTTCTAGATCGACAAGATCGCCTCCGACAACAAACGACGGGTCGAGGCCAGCGGCGGTTGCCCCTCTCACCAGCATCGCAGTGGTGGAGGTCTTGCCGTGGGTGCCGGTCGCCCCGATCGTTGGAACGCCGCCCGTCACAGCGGCCAACAGCTCGGGTCGCCGCCACACTTTGACCCCCCCGGCGACGGCAGCAGCCAACTCGGGGTCGTCGTCGACGACGGCCGAGGATGCGACTAGGAGATCCACCTCGCCGACATCTGCGGGCCGGTGGCCTGCCCAGGAGAGGATCCCTTGTGAGGAGAGAGTGGCGAGTGTCGGCGAGTCCTTGGCGTCGGATCCGGTGACGGAATGCCCGCGTCCGGCAAGGAGTCGGGCGAGCGCCGACATTCCCGCACCGCCGATGCCCACGATGTGGATCCGATGGGCACTTCCCAGAGCATCAGCCATGTCGCTGTCACCCATGCTGGGAGATCATCGCAGCGGCGATCACGTCAGCAGCATCTGGTCGGGCCAGAGATCTGGCAGCGGCTCGCATCGCATCGAGGCGCGCTGGATCGGCGAGAACCTCGGCAACAACTGCAGGCACCCGATCCACTTCGGACTCTTCGACAACCACTGCCGCTCCCGCATCGGCGAGAAACGCGGCATTGGCTGCCTGGTGACCGGCGCTTCCAAATCCCCCCGGAACGAGAACCGACGGAGTGGCGGTGGCTGACAACTCGGCGACCGCTCCCCCGGCCCGCGCAACGGCCAGGTCGCATGCGGCAAAGAACAGGTCCATCCGGTCTTCGAATCCCACGATCCGCCAACTCTGTGTCGCTTGGAAGGCAAGAGACTTGGCGTGAATGGTTCCAGCAAGATGCACAAGCTGTAAGTCAGGAATCTCGGCCAGCTGCGGTGCGGTCCGGTTGAGTACCCCCGCACCCAGGCTCCCGCCGAAGATACCCACCACCGGCAGATCGGGCCGCAGCCCGTAACGGGCCAACGCCTCGGCTCTCAGCCCGTCGCGATCGAAGGAGGCCAGGTTGGAACGCACAGGGTTACCGACCCACTCTGCGTCTAGGCCGGCCGTGGAGGGAAAGGCACCGAAACGACGGGAGGCAACCCGACCCGCCACCCTGTTGCCGAGCCCGGCATGGGCGTTCTGTTCGGACACGAAGACCGAGGCTCCCGCCAATCGAGCAGCCGCCGCCGCTGGCACGGTGACATAGCCACCCATTCCGAGAACCACGCGAACCGATCGCTGTCGCAGAGCACGCCTCATCCGAAGGACTGCCGCTATGAGAGTGAACGGAATGAGCAGGTTCCGCGGGGAGAGGCTGCGTTTCAATCCCTGGAGTCGAACCTGAAGGAACGGGAAACCAGCCTCGGGATAGACCGACGCCTCCAAACGATCGCCCCCGATGAACAACACGTCGTCTCGCGAGATGCCAGCGGCAACTAACGCCTCACCTACGGCCAGGCCGGGGAAGACGTGTCCGCCAGTTCCGACCGCGGCGATGGCGAAGGTCACCGGGTGCGGCCGCCGCTGTGGGCGATGTTGACGAGAACGCCGGCTGCAGCCATCGAGACAGCGATGGCGGTTCCGCCGTAAGAAACGAATGGCAGGGTGATTCCTGTGATGGGCATCACACCGAGAACCCCACCCACGTTCACAATCGCCTGCACCGTGATCCAAGCGGTAATGCCTGCGGCGACCATCCGGCCGAAAGGATCGGGCGCCCGCCGGGCGACGGTCCAGCCCGCCGCTGCGAACAAGGCAAAGAGCGCGAGCACCATCGACGCGCCGACAAATCCCGTCTCCTCACCGATGATTGCGAAGATGAAGTCTGTGTGAGCGTTCGGGAGATAGAACCAGCGAGCCCGGCTGCCACCGAGGCCCACACCGAACATCCCGCCCGTACCGAGGGCGTAGTAACTCTGGATCAGCTGCCAGCCGGTGCCTCCGGCGTCCGCCCAGGGGTCGAGGAACCCGAGAATGCGGTCCCTGCGGTAGTCAGCCGACATCGCCAAAGCTCCGCCTATCACCCCGCCGACCACGCCAGTGCCGATCACGAAGCGGAAAGGAGCGGTGCTTGTGAGCATCACGGCGAGGGCAGCAGCGGCAATCACGATTGTTGTCCCAAGGTCCGGTTGGAACATCACCAGCAGGGTCGTCGTCCCCAAGAAAGTGGCCACTGGCGCAAGGAAATGTCCTAGATCGCCCAACATCTTCTTCTTGCGGTCGAGTACTGCTGCAAGGGCCACTATCACTGCAAACTTCGCGAGTTCGGATGGCTGGAGGCTGATCGGGCCTAGATCGATCCACCGCCGGGCACCGGAGATCTCATCGCCTATTGCCAACACCAGGACCAGCAGCCCGATGGCCCCGAGGAAGATGGGCATCGCGAACTTCCGATAGAACTGATACGACAGCCGCGACGTGACGAACATGGCGACTGCTCCCAGTCCAATACCTGCGAGCTGGCGCTTCAGGAAGAAGAACTGGTCCTCCTGGGATCCGATGCCCACCACCGACGAAGCCGAGGTCGTGGCCGTGAGTCCCACCACGAGAAGGGCGGCCATCACGACCATCAGAGTGGTCGCAGAGCGGGAATTGGCAGTCCGTTGATCTGCCCTCGCCTTCGCCGCAGCACGCATTTCGGTGATCGAGGTGATCTTTCCTGCAGTGCGTGAACTCATCGGGGCTCCTTCCGAGCCGCACCGGCGAAGGCGTCACCACGGGCTCCGTACGAATCGAACATGTCATAGCTCGCACAACCCGGAGCAAGCAGGACGACGTCGCCGGGTTTGGCCAACGACCGCGCGATCTCGACTGCTTCTTCCATGGATGTTGCGGCGTAGCCCCTGTCACCTGCTGCGGTCAGAAGGTCGGGGCCGCTCTCACCGATAGCAACGACGGCGCGCACCCCGGGTGCCCTGGCCAAAGGAGTCACGTCCAAGCCTTTGGCCAGACCCCCTGCGATCAGGACCACCGACCCGAACGCCGCTATCGATGCGAGGCCAGCATGGGGATTCGTCGCTTTCGAATCGTCGACAAACCGGACCTCGTCGAACTCGGCCACCACCTGGCGCCGATGCGCACCTGGAACGAAGGAAGCGGCCACCGAGATAACTGCCTCGCGGCCCGCACCCATCCATAGGGCAGCCGCTCCGGCTAAGGCAATGTCGGTCTGGTAGGCAGGGTCGTCGACAACCAGCTCGGTCGTGGGAATCGAAAGGCCCTCCCATACGAGTTGATCGTCGATCACGCCGACGGGTTGTGAACCGTCCGACGCGACTCCGACCCGTTGGGCGGCACTGCGCGCAGCAATCGCCGTTGCGCCAGGATCGAGTGCGTCGTAGACGACGAGATCCTCCGGGCGCTGGTTGGTAACTATGCGGGCCTTGGCTTCCCGGTAGCCGGCAACAGATCCGTGCCAGTCGAGATGATCTTCTGCAACGTTGGTGACGACTGCGACGTTGCAGCGGAACCGATCGGTGAATCTCAACTGAAAGCTCGAGACCTCCAGAACAAGCACGTCCAACGGCTCTGTCGTCCAATCCGAGACCGGTTCGCCGATGTTTCCCAATGCAGGTGCGCGCATGCCGGAAGCCGTGAGCATCGCCGAGATCAAGCCGGTGACAGTCGTCTTTCCATTGGTGCCAGTCACCGCCACGGTCGGCAGTTCCATCTCCCGCCAGGCGAACTCGATCTCGCTGATCACTTCTGTGCCAGCCTCGAGCGCATCTGTGATCGGCGCGGATCTCTCTCCGAATCCGGGCGAGGCCACAACCAGATCGATCCCGTCGAGGACCAGCGGATCCCACGCCCCTGTCACGCTTGCAAAATCGAGGTCGGACACGGGGCTGGCGTCGTAGACCACCACTCGATGTCCCAGACGTTCGGCGAGCCGGGCCGCCGCCCGACCTGAAATACCGGCTCCCAGAATCAATGTCCTCATCGGAGGATTCCTTCGACGGTCAGGAAGTCTGCGTAGAAGAGCCCCAGCCCCAGTGCGACACCCACCCCAGCCAAAATCCAGAACCGGATGACCACGGTCGTCTCCGGCCAGCCCTTCAGTTCGAAGTGATGATGGAAGGGGGCCATCCGGAAGATGCGTTTGCCTGTCAGGCGATAACTCGCTGTCTGAAGGATGACCGAGACCGTCTCGGCGACGAACAGGCTGGCGATGATCGCTAGAAGCAGGTGGGTGTTGGTGAGCAGAGCCAGGGCGGCGAGCAGTCCGCCGATCCCGTTCGACCCTGCATCGCCCATGAAAATCTTGGCTGGAGGAGCGTTCCACCACAGAAAACCCAACAACGCTCCGAACATCGCGGCGGACATGGTCGCCAGCTCCAGCGGATCCGTCGCCAGATAGGTGCCCCCGGCTCCCCCGTAGCGGAACTTCCAAAACGCAATGATCGTGTAGGCCCCGAACATCAGCGCTCCAGCACCGGCGGCCAAGCCGTCCAATCCGTCCGCCAGGTTCGCTCCATTCGCCGCGCCTGTGAGGAGCAGGAGCACCCAGGCCACGAAGAACACGCCGAGGTCGACTCCGAGTGGGCGAACAAAGGAGAGCTCGGTGGAGACGCCCACAGCCGACGCACCCCAGGCGAAGAGGGCCGCCACAGCCAATTGGCCGGCGAACTTGCTGCGCACATTCAGCCCGAGGGACCGCTTTCTCGTGTACTTGACGAGGTCGTCTGTGAATCCGATGGCAGACATCCCAACCAGGGCAAGCAGCGCGAGCATTCCGCCTGACCCGAACGGGCGGAGATCGAGTTCGAATCCACGGCTGGCGGACCAGACCCGAATGTGAGATACGAAGTAGGCAAAGACGGTGGCCAATACAAAGACCACCCCACCCATCGTCGGCGTGCCCTGTTTGTGGTGATGACCTTCAACTTCTTCCTGGATGAACTGTCCGATGCTGCGATTCCGCAACACACCGATCGCGACGGGCATCAGGACGATCGAGACGAAAAGTCCTACCGAGGCGGCGACGAGAAGGCTGATCATGTCGGATCCGTCCTCCGTGCTTCGAGCGCGGACCGCGCCTCGATCCGATCATCGAAGGGATGCTTGAAACCAGCTATCTCCTGGCCTCTCTCGTGACCCTTTCCGAGGATCACGACAGCGTCACCGTCCACGGCGTGGGAAATGGCAACAGAGATCGCCTCTCGGCGGTCGGCCAGCCGAATGACCTCTGCATTGCCGTGGATTCCTTGCATCACTGCCTCGATGATCGCATCAGGATCCTCAGATCGAGGGTTATCCGAAGTCACGACCACCACGTCGGCTGCCGATGCAGCCGCCCCCATTAGCGGTCTCTTTTCCCTGTCACGATCGCCACCGGCACCCACAACGGCGATGACACGGCCGCTCACGAGTTGACGAATAGTCGAAATGACCTCCGAGATGCCGTCAGGAGTATGGGCGAAGTCGACGAACACGCCGATCGGATCGGTGTCGGAGACCAATTCGAAACGTCCAGGCACACCGGGAAGAGACTCGAGCGCCGTAGCAATCAGATCTTCTTCCACGTCGAGTCTCCGACAGATCGTGGCCGCCATCGCAGCATTCTCGGCGTTGAACGCACCCGGCATTGGGATACGCACCGTCCGAGACTCGCTCTCAAGATCCAAATCGATGGTCGTTCCGGTGAGGTCAGCCGCGACCACTCTCACCTTTACATCCCCCGCCGATCCAACTGTGGTCAGCGGCAGTTCCGTTGTCCGGGCGAGCTTCTCGCCCCAAGGATCATCCACCCATACGACACCGTGTCTGGCGCGTTCTGGATCAAAGAGCGATGCCTTGGCGGCGAAGTAGGAGTCCATGTCGGGGTGGAAGTCCAGATGGTCCTGGCTGAGGTTCGTGAACGCCACCACCTCGAACCAGGTCGCATCCACTCGGTGCAACGCCAGCGCATGTGACGAAACCTCGACTGCTACCGCATCGGCCCCACGGTCGATCATGTGGCGGAGCAGACGCTGGAAATCGGTGGCTTCCGGAGTGGTGTGGAGTGCCGGGATAGCGTCCTGTCCGATCCTCGTATGGATTGTCCCGACGAGGCCAGGCAGATGCCCTGCAACCGACAGGATGTGTTCGACCATGTGGGTGACGGTTGTCTTGCCGTTAGTACCTGTGACCCCGACTATTGGAATCTCTCTCGACGGATGACCATGAATGGCGGCGGCCAGCGGGCCCATGACCGACCGGGCGTCCGACACGCGCAGCGAGGGCACGACGACGCTCACGGGATCGGTGACGACAACCGCCACTGCTCCGCTCGCCACGGCTTGGTCTAGAAACCGATGACCGTCGGAGGTGAAACCTTTGACGGCTATGAAGAGCGAGCCTGGGCCGACCTGTCTGCTGTCGTGGGTGGCGTCACGGACCAACGGGTCGCCGGCACCTTCGACACCGACTCCGATGAGGTCAGCCAGGACCCGAATTCTCTCACCCGTCGAAGGCATCAGGAACCACCCCGAGAGCGTGCAGAGCAGCCTCCATGACCTTGGAGAAGGCGGGAGCTGCTGAAAGGCCGCCTGTGCGGTACTCCCACGCCGGATCGTCGATGATTACGGCGATGACGACCTTGGGATCGTCGATCGGTGCCATGCCGACAAAACTGGCGACCGTGTCGTTCAAGTACTTGCCGTCGGCACCCAGCTTGTTAGCCGTCCCCGTCTTTCCACCCACTCGATAGCCAGGCACCATCGCCGCCATACCCGTACCGCTCTCGACGACATTGGCGAGCAGCTGACGCATGACCCATGCCGTGTTCTCCGAGACCACCTGGCGGGTCACTCCGTCGGGAGCCGATGACGAGCCTCGCAAGCCGACCATCGACGACACGAGGCGCGGCTGAACCCAGACACCGTCGTTGGCGATCGCCGCATACGCAGCCGCGATCTGGAGGGGTGTGACGGCCACGTTGTAACCGATCGCAGTCGATGCGAGACACGAGCTACAAGACGGATCGTTGTTGACCAGGCCCTTCGCCTCGCCGGTGTAGTCCAGACCCGTGGCTTCCCCGTACCCAAACCGGATCATGTAATCCAGCATCGTCCCGGCACCCAGGCGCTGCTGGATCTTTATCGTCCCCACGTTCGAAGACTCAGTGAAGATGTCGGCCACTGTCATATCGACGGTGGCATGGTTGGTGAAGTCCGAGAAACAGCCATGGATGTCGTCATCGGCGCTCTTGCACGCCCCGGGAGTCGTCTCGATCGTGTCGCCGACCGCTCCGATCACCATCGATGGGGTGATCGCTCCGGTGTCGAGAGCAGCGGCGAACGTAATCAGCTTCTGGGTAGAACCGGGTTCGTACATGCCACGCACCGCGAAATTGGCGAACGGAGCGCCATCCGGACCGCTGCGGGTTTCGGGGTCGAATCCGGGGCCGCCGACCATCGCCAGCACTTCACCGGTCTCGGCGTGCAGTGCGACAATCCAACAGCCCTTCGCTCTGGTGCGCTCCATCGTCTCACGACACGCTTCGTAGGCCGTGAACTGGAGGGAAAGATCGAGAGTGGTCACGAGGTCGGTGCCTGGAACCGCAGGCACCACTTCCCGACTCGCCTGCGGAATGATGTTTCCCGCAGGGTCCTCTTCGAAGACCATCTGGCCGGGGGTGCCAGCGAGGATCTCGTCATAGGCGACCTCGAGGCCCTCGATGCCGTTGCCGTCGATGTCCACCATGCCAACAACGTGGGCACTCACAGAACCGGATGGATACACCCGCTTGGCCTCGGGGATCGTGGCCACACCTAGGAAACCCAGATCCATGACCTTCTGGGCCACGACCGGATCGACCTGACGGGCCAAATACACGAATCGACTGCCGTTCTCGATCCCACGCAGAATGGCGTTGTAGCCCACCTGCCAGTCCCTACCGGTGAGGGAGGCAATCGACTGGGCGGTGTAGACGGGATCAACAAGCTGGCGGGGCACAACCCAGATCGATTCGGTTTCGATGGTCATGGCTATCGGATCGCCGTTACGGTCGAAGATCGTCCCCCTGTCAGGGGCGAGCGTCTTCGTCTCGAGACGCTGGGTCAGCCCTCCCGCTTGGAATTCCTCTGCCTGGACGACCTGCACCTGGAACAGGCGATAGCCGAGACCCACCCAACTGACGACGAGCACAAAACCGAGCAGCCACAGCCGGAGCTGAGCAGCGGACACACGACGAGCCGCCGGACGGGCGGCCATGACTCAGCCCGAACGCCGGCGGGGCGGTGGGTGCGCGATGCGCACCGAGCCGACGCCAGCGTTACGTCGGGAAATCAATCTCCTGCCTCCGGTGTCACCGTGGCGGCGGCATAGCGGCCGATGCTGGCCCAGCGCGGGTCAGCGGGCGCTTGAGGGTCAGTGAGCCGTTCCACCACGACCGTGTCACGTTCGGTCGGGAACACCATGCCCATCTGCTCGGCGATCGGCGCCACTCTGGTGGGGCTCTCGAGACGGGCTACTTCGAGTCGTAGACGAGTGTTGTCAGTGCTCGCCTGGACGATCGAACGGTTCAACTCGGACAAGTCGAAAGCACCCTGATCGAGAGCAGTACGCGCGAAGACGATTCCGAAAAGGGCGATGAGGAGAATGAGCACGAACACGACGAACGGGGTGACGACCGGACGACGCTTGCGACGGCCCTGCACCAGGCGCATCCCGGCAGAACGGCGACCGGGAGCGGCAAGTGGGCGGGCGGTCATGCCGCGGTCCTCTCGATACACCGAAGACGGGCAGAACGGGCCCGCGGGTTATCGGCGATCTCGGCGGCGGACGGCTTGATCGCTTTGCGGGTCACAGACACGAAAGGCAACTGCTGGGTTTCCGGCTGGACGGGAAGATCCGGGTGGGGCGTGTCAACGGTCGTCAGCTCGGCGAACCGCCGCTTGACCAGGCGATCCTCGAGTGAGTGGTAGCTGATCACCGCACATCTGCCTCCGGGGACGAGGCGGAAGAGAGCCGCCTCGAGACCCAGGCGCAATTCCTCCAGTTCACCGTTGACTTCGATGCGGAACGCCTGGAACGCCTGGCGAGCGGGATGACCGGCACGCCGAACCGCTGCCGGTACGGCGCTTGCGATCACCTCCGCCAGTTCCAGTGTGCGCGTGAAGGGACGGTGCCGGACAATGGCGCGAGCGATGCTCGAGGCGAACCTCTCTTCTCCGTACGTCTTCAGAATGCGAACGAGTTCGGCCTGGTCAGCAGAGTTGATGAGGTCGGCTGCCGACATGGCCTGTGTCGGATCCATGCGCATGTCGAGCGGACCGTCCTCGCGATAGGAGAACCCGCGGGACGGCTCATCGACGTGATGAGACGAGATGCCGAGATCGAAGAGGGCACCCGAGATCCCGGCGACTCCCGCGTCGTCGAGAAGCGAGTCCAACTGACCGAAATTTCCCGCTAAGACGCGGAACTCACCGGCGTTCGCCCGTGCGTCCGGATCGCGGTCCACTCCGATCATCCTCACTCTTTCTCCCAAACTCATTGACAAGGCGCTTGTGTGGCCTCCGCCGCCAAAGGTGGCGTCGACCACGATTCCGTCAGGGACCGGCTGGAACAAAGCGACCACTGCTGATGCCAGCACCGGCCGGTGATACGGCCGCGAAGTCATCGGTCGGTCGCCTGGCTGTGAGCCTGGCCCATGGCCAGCTCCCCGGGCGCTGGCACCAAGAGGAAGCGGGCGGAGTCAGGGGCCTTCCTTTGGTTCCGGGGAGCTGGCGATAGGCCAGCCAAATGTCCTGGCATCACTCGAGGTCCTCGTCCTCCTCGTCGTCG
>JBGTKD010000021.1:0-35992 GCA_041744795.1 Acidimicrobiia bacterium | reverse complement strand
ACTAGAAAATCCCCCGTGTTTACAGGGGATTTTACTAGTGGGCCCTGTTGGATTTGAACCAACGACCTCTTCCGTGTCAGGGAAGCGCTCTCCCCCTGAGCTAAGGGCCCGAGCTTTGATATTGGAGGCGACGCCCGGAATTGAACCGGGGTAACAGGTTTTGCAGACCCGTGCCTAACCACTCGGCCACGTCGCCACGATACGTTCAAAAAGACCGGCTGCCGCCGGTCTCAGAGCGGAAGACGGGGTTCGAACCCGCGACCTCAACCTTGGCAAGGTTGCGCTCTACCAGCTGAGCTACTTCCGCAGGGGACGTGATGATAGTCGCCGCCCGCGAAAGTCTGCCAAACCACGAACTCACGTCCCAGAGGACCCGAAACCGCCCTCTCCACGGGCTGTTTCGTCCAATTCGGCCACCTCCACAAGTTCAACTGTGGGGACAGGGGTGATCATCAGCTGGGCGATACGGTCACCTCTCTCGAACGCAACCGGTTCGGACCCGTGATTGACGAGGATCACCGAGATCTCGCCCCGGTATCCGCTGTCGATGAGCCCAGGCGAATTCACCACTCCTACACCGTGGCGAGCAGCGTGACCGGACCGGGGAAGCACCAAACCGGCGTACCCAACTGGGATGCCAACAGCCAGGCCGGTGGGGACCACAGCCCTCTCTCCCGGTCCCAGCGCCACATCGACTGCAGTGACGAGATCGAAACCGGCATCACCCGGGTGTGCCTGAATTGGCGCAGGTAGTTCCGAATCCAGGCGAGTGAAGCTAACGTGACAGAAGGTCATTTGAACGTGGGGCGGTCGGGCGGACTTACCACGGAGCTCAGACTTGCCACACGGATACTGTACCGAGTGTCGGGCACAGGTCACGGTCCGAGACGGACTGTGCCTGCTCGATCATCGAATCGACCCTGCCACCATTGAAGAGACCTCGGGCCGGCGACTGCGTGCCAGCGCTCGCCGACGACGCGGCACCCACGAACCACGGCCGATCATTCGGCGTGACCTGCCAACGGTCTCGCTAGATCCCTCCCCCTTGAGCGGAAGCCTCGCTCTCCTCGAACGAGAACGCGTCCAATTCGAAGAACAGGTGGCCCGCTTCGACGAGACTGTCGAAGAGCCACAGCCGCGCCCCGCTCCCCAGCCGGTTGCCGTGACGGCGGCTCCCCGCCAGTTGACGGCGCCCGTAACCAATTCTGAGACGCTTTCCCTCACCGGACTCCTCGTCGAGGAGCTCTGGAACCTCAGTCCCGACGAAGACCTCTTGGAATGGGCTCCCAGCGAAATGGACGCCAACCTGGCACAGTCGGGGATGCGGGCTCGCAAGCTTGTCGTCCTGGTGGCTATCGCGTTGGCGGTCGCAGCCGTCGGCTGGAGAGCTCTCACCTGGGACGACGCGCGTGTCGTTCTATCGATGGATGCAGTGACAGACGCATCAAGCGAACTCGTAACCGAGGTTCTAGCGCTCTCCGGGCCGGTAGCCGACCTCTCGGACGGCACGCTCAGCGACCCGCTTGCCGCTTCGACGGCCCTGGCCCGACTGGACGAGACCGCTCGTGTGTTGTTTGGCGTAGCAGGTGACATGTCAACAGACCCTGACATGGCCCCAGTGAGAGAACAGGCAATCGCCCAGGCTGGCGGAGCGTTGGAACTTGGATCGATTCTGTCCGAGACGATCGCATACTCGGCAGCGGTCGAACTGATCACGCGACCGATCGACTTGCCCACCGAGACAGACATCGACGGTCTGGCGGACGTGACCCAGCGGGTGACGGCCTGGGTGAGCGACTTCCAAAGCGGTGTGCAATCACTGCCTGGCAACGACGTAACGGACACTCACAGGGTCGCTCTCACCGATCTCGCCACCTCGCTGCCAGAGTGGCAAGCGGCCTATCTGGACTCCCTCCGGGGTAAGAACGTCGATCAGGCCGCGGCCCACATCCAGGCGTTGCAGGTTCAGGTCAGCTTCGTCCGCGACAGCTGGCGCGACACAGTGGCGTCGATCTCGATCTGGGCCCAGGAACGCATTGAGGCCCTGGCTGTTCCGCTGGTGGTCAATCGTTGACATCGAGGGAGGCAAGTGCCTCCTCAAAGTCTCGCGCCCCTTGGAAATCCTGATATACGCTGGCGAACCGCAGATAGGCAACGTCATCCAGAGCTCGCAGTTCTGCGAGCACCATCTGTCCTATGAGCTCTGAGTCCACTGGTGATGCCAGTTCTTGTAGTTGGACATCTATCCGCTCGACGATGGCGTCGACCGCTCCCGTAGCAACCGGTCGGTCAGCGAGGGCAGATGAGAGCCCCGTTCGAACCTTGGCCGGTTCGAAAGGCTGGAGCAGTCCGGAACGTTTGCGCACCAGCCTCACGTTGATGAGTCGCTCATAGGTCGTGAACCGCGCCTGGCAGCGCTCACACTCCCGGCGTCTACGGATCGACGTACCGGACTCCGCCGGACGCGAATCGATGACTCGGGAATCGCTGAAAGAACATTCGGGGCACTGCATGGCCCCGTGAGGGTACCCCGATCAAGGCACCGACTACCCGGCAGGGAGCAGAAGTACCTGTCCCGGCTGGATGGTCGAGGTTGCCAAATCGTTGATCTTCTTGACGTCAGCCAGCGTCACCCGGACGTCTCCCCCGGAAAGGGTCACCCCTGAGGCGATACCCCACAGCGTGTCGCCGCTCTGTACGACGTACTCGGTGACTACCGGAGGCTGGTCCGCCTGCACCGCCGTTGCCATCAGGGAGAGAACCGCAATGGCCAGAGCAGCAGCCAGCACTCGAGGCGAAACGAAGTAGTTGGAACGGCTGGGGGCAACCCGGGCTTGCTGGGGGGCTCGCGGATAAGTCGCTGTCCGTAGACCGGATGGGTTGAGTGTCGTGGTTGTCATGCGTGGCTCCTGGCTTGTCGAGGGAGAACGTACGGATCGGGTGTGACAGAACTCGATCGACAGGCCAGGCGCGAGCTGTCGATTCCGGTCTGGGCACCGATGGGCGTTGGGGGAGATACTTGAGATCCGAACATGTGTTCGCTACTATATCCGAACGGACGTTCGACCGTCAAGTCGAACAGGTGTTTGGAACGCGAAGTTTGGACGAGTACCCTCGAACCGAACCGAGAGGACGGAGATGGCCAACATGACCAACGACGACAACCCACGGCTCCCCCTGTCGGAGCTCAGCGACCGACAGCGTGAAGTGTTGGAGTTCATACGCTCGACGGTCGCCGCTCGCGGTTATCCGCCGGCAGTGCGCGAGATTGGCGATGCCCTAGGGCTCTCGTCGCCCTCCACGGTTCACAGCCACATCTCCAGCCTGGTCAAGGCCGGCTATATCCGACGCGATCCGAGCAAACCGCGGGCAATCGAGATCCTGGGAGATCTCGGACACAACGCCCCAGCCGCGAGCGCACCGAGCCGCAACGACGAGAACACCCGCGACGTCCCTCTACTGGGCCGTATCGCGGCGGGTTCACCAATTTTGGCAGCAGAGGATGTCGAAGATGTCATGGCGTTGCCCACCGACCTGGTCGGTAACGGACCGGTGTTCATGCTGAAGATCAAGGGCGACTCGATGATCAACGCCGGAATACTCGATGGTGACCTTGTAGTAGTGCGTCGTCAGGACCATGCCCGTGACGGGGAGATCATCGCCGCACTGGTCGACGGCGAAGAAGCAACCGTCAAGCGCCTACGCCGGGCTGATGGAAAGGTGATCCTGGTATCGGAGAATCCGGACTACGAGCCGATGGTCTTTGCCCGGGACGTCAACATCATCGGCAAGGTCGTCACGGTCCTGCGCACGATCGCTTGAGTTCATCGGATGCTCGTCGTCAAGTGCGGCGAGCATCCGCCCACCACTCCCCCTCGAAGACGTACTCGGCCGGTCCCACCAGCCAGGCACCACCATCGCGGAACTCCACTCGGGCGTTACCGCCGGGCATCGAGACAACAATCTCGTCGCCACCGCCGTTGCGACGTGCGATAGCCGCGGCCGCCACGATTCCACTGCCACAGGCAAGCGTCTCGCCCACTCCCCGCTCCCAGACCCGCATGTCGACGTGGTTGCCGTCGATGTGCACGAACTCGACGTTGGTGCCTTCGACAAACGCGCTCTGCACCGCAGGCCCCACGGCCGCCACAGCAGCGTTGGCTACGTCATCAACCTCCAACACGGCGTGGGGGTTGCCTACATCCACAGTGCGGAAGAAATGTCCTGCGCTCGCAACAATGTCGCCAACAACTGGGATACCAAGATCAACGCTGATCTCCGAGCCCACACGGACCCGTTTCGGCCCCGCTGGTGTTTCTACGACGAACTCGCCCGCCTCTGCCAGCCCCCGGTCGACTGCGAGCCGGGCGACACAGCGCAATCCGTTGCCGCACATCTCGGCTTCAGATCCATCAGCGTTCCAGTACCCCATCGTGACGATCCCGCTAACGAGATCGACCTTCAAGACACCGTCTGCTCCGACCCCGAAGTTTCGATCGCAGAGGGCACGCACAAGATCTGGGGTCACAACCATTGCGGCATCGTCGAGGACTACGAAGTCGTTTCCCAGACCGTGCATCTTCGTGAATTTCATGCTGACCCCATGACAGCGCCAACCGCGTCTGTTTGCAACGGATCCACCCAGCGGATCCGCGGGTCGCGTCTGAACCAGGAACGTTGTCGCTTCGCCAACGCCAGAGTCGCCTTTCGAACCTCGCTCACCGCCTCGTCGAGCGAACACTCACTGCGCACTGCCCCAGCCAACTCTTTGTAACCGACCGCCTGAGCTGCGGTTCGCCCCATCCGCGTCCAGAGCCCCTCTACCTCGGCGTAGAAGCCGCGCTCCAACATCGCGTCCAGCCGTCGGTCGACAAGGTCAGAGAGCCCGTCGCCGGGATCGAGGCCGACGATCCGGCACGGGTAAAGAGATTCGTATCGGCCCACGGCCTGTCGGGAGGGATCGGCGGCAATCTCCGAGGGCGTTCGGCCTGTCAGTCGATACACCTCGACGGCTCGAATGAGTCGACGAGGATTGGCAAGGTCTGTAGCGGTTCCCGCGTCTGCAGCCAGCAGTTCAGACACCAGGTCCTCAACCGGAGCCGCCTCCAACTCGGCTCGTAGCGTCGCATCGGTGGGCAAGAACTCGAGAGGGTCGATGACCGCCCGCATATGTAGTCCGGAGCCGCCCACGAGAACCACGGGCTCCTGGCAGGCATCGATGACCCGACGCGCCTCTGTCTGGAAGTCCTGGACGGAGAACTCCTCTGACGGTTCCACCAAATCGATCATGTGATGTGGCACTCTCGCCTGATCATCCGCAGACGCCTTGGCCGTTCCGATGTCCATTCCCCGGTACACCTGCATCGAATCCAGTGAGAGCACACGCCCACCGATCTGATCGGCGATCTCCAATGCCACGGCGCTCTTGCCAGAGGCGGTAGGTCCAACGATGACGAGCATCTCGCTCAGTGGGGGCTCCCCACCAGGTAGTGCTGGCCGGCGGCGGTGATGTCCACCTCGAGGAAAGAACCCGGGTTCATCACTGCTTCCACGTGAACCACTTTGCCCGTGCGCGACCTGGTGGTGGCCATATTCGAATCCTTCTTGGACGGACCCTCGACCAACACTTCCATGATCTTGCCGACATCACGCCTATTAGAAGCCATGCCGCTGGCTGATTGCACGGCCATCAGTCTTTGGAAGCGTTCCTGAATCGCCTCGGGATCCACAAAGGCGTCGGTCATCTCCGCCGCCCCGGTTCCGGGTCGAGGCGAGAATACGAAAAGGAACGCCTGATCGAACTGGGCAGCGGTCACGAGCTCCAAGGTCGCCTCGAAGTCTTCGTCGGTCTCGCCGGGGAACCCGACGATGATGTCGCTGGACACCGCCAAACCGGGGATAACTTCGCGCGCCATTGCCAAGCGGTCCAGGTACTTCTCGGCCGTGTAGCCGCGATGCATAGCGGCCAGAATGCGATTCGAGCCACTCTGGAGCGGGAAGTGCAACTGTTCGCACACCGCCTCCGTCTCTGCCATCGCCTCAGCGACGTCCCGTCGGAAGTCGTTCGGGTGGGGGCTCGTAAATCGGACCCGGCGGATGCCGTCAACGGCACCCACCTGACGCAGCAGCTCGGCGAAGATCGGGCGACGTTTGCCGTCGATGGCCAGATCCCGGCCGTAAGTGTCGACGTTCTGGCCAAGGAGCGTCACTTCTACGACACCGTCCCCGGCCAGCTGTCGCACTTCTCGCAAGATGTCGCCGGGACGGCGACTGATCTCGGGTCCGCGCACGGAGGGAACGATGCAGAAGGTGCAACTGTTGTTGCATCCCACTTGGATCGTCACCCACGCCGAATGCGTCAGCTCTCGTTTGACGGGTAACGACGAAGGCATCGCCTGTAATTCGTCGACGACTTCGGTGATCGGGCCCCACGCTTCGGCGTGGTCGAGCAGGTCGAGAACCCTGTCCAGATTATGGGTACCCATGACAACGTCGACCCAGGGTGCCCGCTCACGTACGAAGTCTCGGTCCTTCTGGGCCGCACAGCCGCCGACCACAAGGCGCATCCCCGGTTTGGCCTCCTTCACGGACTTGAGCTGACCCAGATTTCCGTACAAACGGTTGTCTGCGTTCTCGCGGATGGTGCAGGTGTTGACATAGACAACGTCTGCTTCGGCGATGTCATCGATCGCTTCCATCCCGTCGGAGACGAACAGGCCGGCAATCCGCTCGGAGTCGTGCTCGTTCATCTGACATCCGAACGTGCGGATGTGGAACGTCTGACCCACACGCGTCGGTCGGCGGTAAGCAGCCTCGCGACGACGCGGTTCGGGGAGGATTGTCGTGGTTGTCATCGCAGTTCCGGGTCAGCGGGCGTAGTCGGTGGCGCGAAACTCGCGAATCACGGTCACCTGGATCTGACCAGGATACTGAAGGTCCTCTTCCAGTTTCTTGGCGATCCGCCTGGACAGGTCTGAAGCAGCCAGATCATCGATCTCTCCCGGATCCACGACCACCCGAACCTCCCGGCCGGCCTGCATCGCGAACACCCGCTCCACGCCGTCAAAGTCGAGCGCCAAGCTCTCGAGGCGTTCGAGACGCCGGACGTAGGACTCGAGCGCCTCCCGCCGAGCTCCTGGCCTCGCCGCCGACACTGCATCGGCCGCCTGGACGATGACGGCCAGAATGGTCCGCGGCTCCACCTCGTTGTGGTGTGCCTCAATCCCGTGAACGATCGCAGCGTCCTCACCGAAGCGACGGGCGATTTCGGCGCCGATCAGCGCGTGGGATCCCTCGACCTCATGGGTGACGGCCTTGCCGATGTCGTGCAACAGAGAGGACCGTTTGACGGGCTGAGGGTCGATTCCGAGTTCGCTGGCGAGCATCGAACCCACATGGGCGGATTCGACCAGGTGGTTGAGCACGTTTTGGCCGTATGACGTCCGGTACTTCAAACGCCCGAGAAGGGTCACAAGCTCGGGATGCATACGCGAGATGCCCACTTCCAGCAGCGCCCACTCCCCGGCGTCTCTCACGCTCTGTTCAACTTCGGCCTGGGCCTTCGTGTGAGCCTCCTCGATCGAGGCGGGATGAATGCGGCCGTCGGCAACGAGGCGTTCGAGCGTCAGTCGCGCTACTTCCCGTCGCACAGGGTCGAAGGAGGCCACGGAAACAGCTTCGGGTGTGTCGTCCACGATCAGATTGACACCGGTCACCGCTTCTAATGCCCGGATGTTGCGGCCCTCTCGACCGATGATTCGGCCCTTCATGTCGTCGGAGGGAAGCGTCACGACCGACACGGTCGACTCGGTGACAACCTCTGAAGCGAGCCTCTGTATGGCGGTAGCCAGGATCCGGCGACCCCGACGGTCAGCTTCCTCGCGAGCCTTCACTTCGAGATCTCGCACCAACAGCATGGCGTCGCGCCGGGCTTCGTCTTCGACTTCCTGAAGGAGCTGTTCCTTGGCGGCTTTGGCGTCTATACCGGCCAGTCTCTCCAGCTCTCCTCGCGCCTGCTCCCGAAGGCCCTCGGTGTCATGGCGAAGCTCACTGGTTTCTCGTTCCCGATCCACCAGCAGTTGTTCTCGTGAAGCGAGGTTCGAAGCACGCTGTTCGAGGGTTTCTTCGCGCTGGCTGAGACGACTCTCCATGTTGTCGATCTCGAGGCGGCGATGTTCGAGCTTGGCCTCTTCCCGCTCCCGATAGGCCTCTGCCCGAGCTCGGCCCTCGTCTTCTGCACGCCCCAGAATCCGTTGAGCCTCCAGCCGCGAATGAGCGACCAACTCCTCACCTTCGGGTCCGGATTCGCCTTTTGACCTAAAGGCCGTTCGAGCGACGAGGTACCCGGCAGCCCCGGCGATGAGGACGGCTGCCGCAACTGAGATCGCGATCAGCGCCGTGGTGTCCATGCTTCCCTCTTCCCGAACCGCAATCGCCCGTAACAAGCGGTGCCGGGCCCCGATGGGCCCGGCACACACGGTTACGTATCAGATGCGACCACCTGGGTACGACTGACAAACGGACGAGCGGGAAAATCAGTTGCCTGAATCAGCCGGAACGGCTGCTTGGTCCTCTCGAACGGGTCGTCGTGGTGTTTTGCATCTTTTTGGAGACTTTGGATCGTCGATTTCGTGTGTGAACCCTGCATCCTAGCCGCGGTGACTAGCCCGACCACCAGATCTGGATAATCAATCGGACCCAGCTTGCTCAGAGTCCACTGTCACCCCTGCCTCGGCGTCCTCTTTCTCGACAGAGACACTCGCCTCCGCGTCGTCGTGGGCGGCTGGCGGCACGCCGCCGAGACCCACCATCTCGTAGATCTTTGCCTGGAGCTGCATGGCCACCTCCGGGTTTTCCCGCAGGAACCGCTTGGAGTTCTCCCGACCCTGGCCGAGTTGGTCCTTCTCGTAGGTGAACCACGCTCCGCTCTTCTTGACCACGCCCTGGTCGACCGCCACATCGAGCAAGCTCCCCTCACGGGAGATGCCTTCGCCAAACATGATGTCGAACTCGGCGAGCCGGAAGGGGGGTGCCATCTTATTCTTGGCCACCTTGGCCCGCACCCGGTTACCGACGTTCTCGCCCCCGTCCTTGATGGCTTCGATACGACGCACGTCGATCCGCACCGAGGAGTAGAACTTGAGGGCTCGCCCGCCTGGTGTGGTCTCCGGAGAACCGAACATCACACCGATCTTCTCCCGCAACTGATTGATGAAGACGCATGTCGTCTTGGAGCGGTTGAGGTTGGCGGTGATCTTGCGCAGCGCCTGGGACATGAGCCGCGCCTGGAGTCCCACATGGGCATCGCCCATCTCTCCTTCGATCTCAGCCCGCGGCACGAGAGCAGCCACCGAGTCGATGACGACCACGTCCAGGGCTCCCGACCGGATGAGCATGTCGGCGATCTCGAGTGCCTGCTCGCCGGTGTCTGGTTGGGAGATCAGCAACTCGTCGACGTCTACACCGAGGTTCTTGGCATAGATCGGATCGAGCGCGTGTTCGGCGTCGATGAAGGCAGCGATCCCGCCGTTGCGCTGGGCTTCGGCCACCACGTGGAGCGCAAGGGTCGTCTTGCCGCTGGACTCCGGACCGTAGATCTCGACGACCCTGCCCCGAGGTACACCGCCGATACCGAGAGCCAGATCCAACGAAAGAGCCCCGGTGGAAATGACCTCTACTTTGCGGTTGGCAGCGTCTCCCATCTTCATAATGGCGCCCTTGCCGAATTGCCGCTCGATCTGGGACACGGCCACCTCGACCGCCTTGGCCCGCTCCGGTGTATCACGTTCCATGTCTGTTTCCTCTCGTCTTCCCAAACGTCCGCTCATCGATCTCCGCACACGGTATGACTCGGGTGTGACAGAACTGTCGATTTGGTCAGCTCACCATAATCGAACATCTGTTCGTGCCGAGTATTTCTAGAGCGAGAACCGCTCCATCAGCTCATACCGCGGCGTTCCCTGGCCGAGGTGGGATCGCAGGACCACGATCTCATCGATGGTCGAACGCACGCCCAGCGGATCGGTTGAGGCGACCAACGCCCGTAGATCGGTCGGCGGACGTAACCGTGACACTGTCACATGGGGGCGGAATGGGCGCTCGTCGGCATCGAAGCCTGCCCCTTCGCAAACTTCTGTCACCTCATCGTGGATCGCCGACAACTCACCTGCTCCCTCTTCGAAACCGATCCAGAGCACCGTCGCCTTCTTCGGGTTGGGGAAGGCTCCCAGAGTCCCGAGCCTGATCGGAAAGGGTCTGGGGAATCTGGCCTGATCGAGCCCGGCTGCCAGCCGATCGAAGGCTGTCTCGTCGATTTCACCTAGGAACCGAAATGTCAGATGAAGGTTCTCCGGCGGGACGACAACCCCGGGTGGCCCGACGCCAGCCAACCATTCGACAACCGCCAGCCTGACCTCCGGTGCGAAGCCGGCAGCTACGAAGATCCTGCCTACCGATTCCACCAGTTTCCCGTGATCGCCAGCCGGGTCAGATGGAGAGCAGCAGTCGAGGCATAGGCGCGAACCCGTTCTCGATCACCCGGTAGGCGCAGGGTTCTGGCCGCTTCGCCTTCCGGAGTCACCACGCCAACGATCATCGTCCCCACCTCCTGTTCCAAAGGCTCGGGGCCGGCCGAGCCGGTGATACCGACACCGACGTCTGCGCCAAAACGCAATCGGACAGCATTCGCCAGATCGATCGCCGTCGCCTCGTTCACCACGCCTTGAGAGACGTCTACCTCGAGAACAGAAGCCTTCACCTCAGTGACATAAGGAACGATCGCCCCAAGAAACACATTTGAGACACCCTCCACAGCAGTGAGCCGGGTTGCAACCATCCCGCCCGTGGCGGACTCTGCCAAGGCAATCGTCCAGCCCTTCGCCTCGAGGAGACGGACTATCACTGGCTCGATCGTGTCGTTATCAGACCCGAAGACCGCGGTACCAAGCCGCGACCTGACCTCGGTTTCCATCGGAGCGATCAGCGTCTCTGCAGCTTCGACAGTGGCTGCCTTGGCCGTGATCCTCACCTTTATCTCCCCGCCCGAGGCGAGGAAGGCAACCGACGGATTGGTCGAGCCGGTGTAAAGGTCATCCAGAACATGGGCGACCGCCGACTCGGATATGCCCCACGTCCTGACGATCCTGCTGTGCAGGGTGCTGGTGTAACCGGCTGCGGTTCGCAGCCTGGGGAGCACGTGGTCGGTGAGAAGCAGAACCATCTCCTCGGGAACGCCAGGTAGGGCAAAGAACAGGGTGCCGTCGTGGTCGAGTGCGATGCCCGGCGCGGTTCCCTTCGGGTTCGCAAGCTGCTCGCCACCCTGCGGATAGTCGGCCTGCCGTCGGTTGTTCTCGGGCATGTCGCGTCCCAGGGCCGCGAAGCGCTGGCGCAACTCCTCGGCGTAGGTCTCATTGCGGACCATCACCCGACCCGTGAGCGAACAGAGAGCTTCTCGAGTGATGTCGTCCTGGGTCGGTCCGATGCCTCCCGTGATGATCACTCCATCCGACCGCCCAGCGGCGGTGGCCAGAGCCTCGACGATCCGTTCATGGTTGTCTCCCACCACCTGGGAAAAGTGGGCGTCGAAGCCGTCGTCGGCAAGAAGCGCTCCGATCGTCGCCGCGTTCCCGTTGACGATCTGGCCGAGCAAGAGTTCGGTACCGACCGCGACGACCTCGACGATCACCCCGTCACCTTGGCTTCGCAGTCCGGTCCGAGCGACATTGTGATCTCTGCGGTGACCCACTCCCCCGGCAGTCCCTGGTCCAGGACAACGACCCCGTCGATTTCAGGCGCCTGGCGCTCGGTCCTACCCACGGGAAGGCCGTCCTCGACCTGATCGACCAGTACCCGAACCACGTCGCCGACCAGTGCGGCATTCGACTCGGATGTGATCTCCTCTTGGATTCCCTGGAGATGACGGAGACGCTCCTCCACCTCGTCCCGGGGAACGCGGCCGTCCATCTCGGCTGCCGGAGTGCCGTCCTCTGCGGAGTACGGGAAGAAACCAGCCCAGTCGAGGCGCACATCCTCTAAGAACTCGGCCAGTTCCTCGACATCGTCATCGGTCTCGCCGGGAAAGCCGACGATGAATGAGGACCGCAGCGTTGCCGCAGGATCCGCAGTCTTGATGCGATCGATCAGATCACGATGGCGGTCGCCATCCCCCGGTCGGCGCATGCCGCGGAGCAGACGGCCGGAGGCGTGCTGGAGCGAGAGATCGAAGTAGGAAGCGATTTTCGGGTTGGTCGCCATCTCTTCGATGAGTGATTCCCGGATCTCCTTCGGGTAGAGGTAGAGCAGACGCAGGCGATCCAGGCCGTCGACATCCGAGACTGCGCGCAAAAGGTCGACGATGCCCACGGAGCCATCGTCGCCTGAGGCACCTTTGGCGCGTCCCAGGTCGCGTCCGTAGGCGGCGAGGTCCTGGGCCACCAGCACGACCTCGCGAACCCCCACCGCAGTGAGGTTGGCGATCTCCTGGCGGATCTCCGGCGGGCGCCGGGAACGCTGTTTCCCGCGGATCAGGGGGATCGCACAGAAGGTGCATGGCTTGTCACATCCCTCGGCGACCTTCACATACGCATACGGCACCGTTGGCCTCGGCCGGTTGACCGAGGCCAGGATGTCCATCACCGGCCGGCGCTTGACCGTCACCGGGCTCCAGTCCCCTCCTCCGTCAGGTCCGTAACCAGTCAGCCCGTCTAGCGTGTCGACAAGCTGGCCGTACCGGTCAAGGCCGATCACCGCATCGACTTCCGGGAGGGCCTTTTCGACCGCGACGCCGAAACGCTGAGCCATGCAGCCGATCACAACGGTCCTCGCGCCGGACTTCTTGCGATCTTGGGCCTCGAGGATTGTCTCAACCGACTCCTGGCGGGCCTCCTCGATAAAGGCGCAGGTGTTGACCATCACGACGTCGGCGGACTCCGGGCTATCGGCGAGGAGATACCCGGCATCGCCGAGCATCATCTCGACTTTCTCTGAGTCGACCTGGTTCTTGGCACAGCCCAAAGTCGTGAGCCAAACGGTGGGAGAAGCGGACATCAGAACCAGAGTCTACGACCGGTAGGAAAAGACCGATTCGCCTGACGGTTCACTCCGACAGCGCCACGGGCCGAGCGGTACGCCGGTCAAAACGAAGGTGGGTGGTGTATCCAGCCGCCCGTGCCGCACGCACCACATCGACATGACCGAGCCCGGCCTCATTCGGGAAGTGGCCATCCGAAGCGAGAGTGATTCCGACACCCGCCGCCTGGAAGCGCCGTAGGAACTCCGGCGACGGGTAAACCTCGGCCGCTGGCTTGCGCAAGCCCTGGGATGACACCTCCACCGCGGTCCCACTCTCCGCGGCCGCTGCCACAACCTCGTCGTAGCGTTCGACCGGCTCAGCGGGAAGTCTCATTCCGTACTTCTTCGGCAAGTCGATGTGGGCGAGAACGTCCACTGCGCCCGAGCCGGCCAGTTCGGTCGCCAGGTCGAAGTAACGAGCCCAGGTCCACTCGAGCCCCTTCATGTCCCAACCGAAGAGCGACCCAGATGAGTCGATCGCCCAGCCGTCGATCCAATGCACCGCACCGATCAGGAAGTCCCATGGATAGGGAGCCAACAGCTCTGTGACCGCGCCAATCGTTTCGGGGAAGAAGTCGACCTCCAACCCGAGCTTGACCGGCAGCCCCCGATCCTTGGCCGCCACCACCGCCTCCACGTAGGCCCCCAGGGACAGATTCCGGTCCGCCGCAACAAAGGCCGCGGAGTGCTCAGCCAGCTCCCGCTGCGGCTCAGTCTTCCAGAATTCGCCCAACGGTCCCTCGGACTCGACACAGCGGTATAGGTGTTCGGTGAACCCCAGTTCGGCGACACCGCGGGCCGCAGCCGCCTCGACGTAGGCCTCAATGTGACCGATCGGATACTCCCCTGGCGGCGGCCAGCCCTCCGAGGGTTCGTGAGGATGGAGATGAAGGTGGTAGTCGGACAAGGCTCAGCGAAACTGTTCTACGAGGGCCTGCAGCGGCCCCGGACCGACCGCGTCGGCCAGTTGGTTCCAGGTGGCGGCCGATATCTTGCCGTCTGCTTCCAGCTCAGAGGCCGCCATGAACACCGCGTCGGCCATCGACGCGAACAGCCCGACCTGATCTCGCTCCACGGCCGTGGCGATTGCCATCCGGGCGCCCGCCGAGTCCTTCCTGCCCAGAGCCTCGAGTGCCCGTTCTGCGGCGGTCAGCGCTTGGCGCTGTTTCTGGCCGTCGACCACCCTTCACACCTCTCGGAAGAAGTACGGGCGAAGCACATCCAGCCCGGTTTCCATTCTCGACTCGTCGAGGTACCAGAGCATCCCGGCGATGGTCGAGAGCAGCGGATTGCCATCTTGGGGTGTGAAACAGAAGCCGACGACCTCGTTTCCTCCCCGGACCGCGAGGGTGTCCAATGCCACAACGGTCTGACTGAGGATCCGCCCGTAGTAGCCGTGGTCACGACCAAAACTGAATACTGCGTTGGCCGATCGCTTGTGCGTGACCGCCACCCGCGTGTTCGCCTGCAGCCTGTCTTTGACCTCGTCGAGGCTGATGTCGTGGTCGAGAGTCAGGCTGAAGTGGATCGAGTGCATGTACTGAGTGTTCAATTTCAGCGCAGACGAAAAGAGATTCAGGTCATAACCCATCGTCTCGAAGAGGCCGTGGGCATCGCGAGCGTGATGGGTCCCGAACCGCTCGTCTTTGTGCGTCTCGACTGTGGGAGAAGGCACAAATCCCTCGTCTTGGGAGATGTCATTCGAGCGGCGGATGCACAGAAACCGTCCGTCTTCGAGATGCGAAGTTCCATCCGGATCCATTGCCAGTGTCTTGACGAGCACGGCGATGTTGTGCGTGTTGCACGAGACGATGTGCAAATAACGGTCTTCTTCGTGGCTCAGAGCGGCATCGTTGATGCCGCGGGCGTACATCTTCCCGAATCCGAACTCCGAGCCTTGGGCCATGAAACCAACCGGGCCGGGGGCGCTCTCGTAGAACTCGGACTTCATCTTGTTGCCGACCGGCGTGCAGTCGATCACAACCGATGCGCGCTCGATCGCCTCGCGCGCCTCGTACTTGGGGGCATGGCCCAGTTCTTCGAACTCGTCTTTGCGGTCTGTATCAGTCGCCAGTACCGCACCTCGCCGTTCGAGGTCGCCCACCTTCCCCCGCTCGGTCAGCAGCGGGGTCCGCTTGTGGAAAGTGACTTCATCGATCCCGAATTCGCTCCGGTGATCGGCGAGCAAGCCGATGAGCGGCTCGCCAATCGTCCCGGTCCCGACGACGTGGACGATCTTTGACATGGGCGCCTCCGTATGTCAGAACTGTTCGGCCTCCGTCGAGCCGACTAGTGCCAAGGTAGACGCTTCTCCGCCCGCGATCGCATTTGAGACCGAATCGAAGTATCCCGCACCCACCTCTCGCTGATGCCTGGTGGCCGTGTAGCCGAACTCTTCGTCGTTGAACTCCTGCTGTTGGAGTTCCACATAGGCGGGCATTCCCTTGGCTGCATAACCACGCGCCAGGTCGAACATCGCCGAGTTGAGCGCATGGAATCCGGCCAGCGTGATGAACTGGAAGGTGTAGCCCATGGCCCCCAACTCAGTCTGGAACCGAGCGATCGTCTCGTCGTCCAGGTGGGCGCGCCAGTTGAAAGATGGCGAGCAGTTGTAGGCGAGCGCCTTGCCGGGGAATCGAGCGTGGATCGCCTCGGCGAAACGAGCAGCTTCGGCCAGATCCGGCTTGGCCGTCTCACACCACAACATGTCGGCATACGGCGCATAGGCGAGACCGCGCGCAATCGCCTGATCGAGTCCGGGGCGGACCCGAAAGAATCCTTCCGCTGTCCTCTCGCCGGTACAGAACGGCTGGTCGACTTCGTCGACGTCGCTGGTGAGCAGATTCGCTGCGTTGGCATCGGTGCGGGCAACAACGAGGGTGGGCACGTCGAGGACGTCTGATGCCAGACGGGCGGCGGTGAGAGTCCTGATGTGCTGGCTGGTGGGCACGAGCACCTTGCCGCCCATGTGGCCGCACTTCTTCTCCGCCGCGAGCTGGTCTTCGTAGTGGACCCCGGCCGCGCCGGCTTCGATGAAAGACTTGGTCAGCTCGAAGACGTTCAACGCTCCACCAAAGCCCGCTTCGCCGTCCGCCAGGATCGGAACGAACCAGTCGGTCGAGTCATCTCCTTCACTCCAGGCAATCTGATCGGCTCTCCGCAGAGCCGCGTTGATACGACGCACCAGTGCAGGCGCGGAGTTCGCCGGATAGAGGGATTGGTCGGGATACACCTCGCCAGAAAGGTTGGCGTCGGCTGCCACCTGCCACCCAGACAGGTAGATCGCCCGCAAACCGGCCTTGACCATCTGAACGGCCTGGCCACCGGAAAGCGCGCCAAGGGAGTTGACGTAGTGGCCGCTGTTGATCTGGTCCCACAGCTTCTCGGCCATCGCCCGGGCGAGCGTGTGATCTTCCGGGAACGAGCCGCGCAGGTTGATCACCTCGGCCGCTGAATAGGTGCGCGTGACGCCAGCCCACCGGGAATCGGTCGCCCACCGGTCTCCGAGTGCGGCGGTCTGGGATTCACGTGATGTCATTTGGATGCTCCGTTCAGTCAATGAGTTCGTAGGCGGGAAGGGTGAGGAAGTCATGGAAGGTCTCGCCGAGCGACACCTCTTCGAAGATCTTGCGGGCTTCGGCTAGGCGAGGAACGTCGAGACCTGTGCACTCCTCATCGATGAGACGTCTGACCCGTTCTTCGGTGATGACCCGGCCGTCGTCGGTGGCGATGCCGTGTCGAACCCACTGCCAAATCTGTGAACGGCTGATCTCGGCGGTGGCGGCGTCCTCCATAAGGTCGTCGATGGCTGCGGCGCCCACTCCATCGAGCCAGGCAGCGAGATAGCGGATCCCGACAGATATGTTCGTCCGAAGGCCAACCTCGGTGACAGTGCCGCCGTCGATCCTGACGTCAGTCAGATCACCGACCTGAACATCGAACGCCACGAGCTTGTCGAGCTGATTGGGTGAGGATCCCAGCACCTGATCGAACTCGGCTCGGGCTATCTCGACCAGGTCCGGGTGTGCCACCCAGGTTCCGTCACATCCCTGTTGTGCTTCGCGACGCTTGTCAGCCGTCACTTTCCGAAGTGCCTCGGCGGTCACCTGAGGGTTCCTCCGGTTGGGGATGAACGCGGCCATGCCCCCAATTGCGTAGGCACCACGCCGGTGACAGGTTTGGACCATCAGGTCGGTATAGGCCCGCATGAAAGGCACCGTCATCGCCACCTGGGCCCGGTCAGGGAGTATGAAGTCCGGATTCTCACGAAACGCTTTGATCACCGAGAAGATGTAGTCCCAGCGGCCAGCGTTCAGTCCTGAAGCATGGTCACGCAGCTCGAAGAGGATCTCATCCATCTCATGGGCAGCCCAGATCGTCTCGATGAGAACGGTCACGCGCACCGTTCCGTGCGGTATTCCGAGAGCGGTCTGGGCGTAGGTGAACACATCGTTCCACAACCGAGCCTCGAGATGTGACTCCAGCTTGGGAAGGTAGAAATACGGACCGGATCCCATCTCGATCGCAACCCGGCCACCTCCGAACAGATAGAGACCGGCATCGAACAGTGACGCCGAGATCGGTATCCCGTCGATCTCGAGGTGCTTCTCGGTCAGGTGCCATCCGCGTGGCCGAACCACGAGAGTGGCCCTCTCTTCGTCCAGGTTGTACTGCTTTGTGCCGGTGTCGAGAGACAAGGTGCCGCGCTGGGCCTCGATCAGGTTGGCCTGGCCGCGAACCACGTTGTCCCAGGTGGGTGATGATGCATCTTCGAGGTCGGCCATGAAAACGTTGGCGCCCGAGTTGAGCGCGTTGATGATCATCTTGGCGTCGACTGGACCGGTGATCTCGACCCTTCGGTTGATCAGATCATGGGGAGCCGGTGAGACGGTCCACTCCTGAGAACGGACCGCGGCCGTTTCGGGAAGAAAGCTCATTCTGGCGCCGTGCAAAAGCGCGGACGCCCGCTCTGAACGGAAGTCGAGCAGTTCCTGGCGCCGGCCCTCGAAACGCTGGTGAAGGTCTACGACGAACGCCACCGCCTCGGGGGTGAGGATGTGGTCGGTTTGGGGCGGGGCGGGCTGGAGGCGAATCTCCATCCGATTCCTTTCGTCGTTCTCCTCATTCTTTGCCTGTTTGGCAGGCTTTGAGTCCAGAACTGGCCCTAAGATCTAGCAAAGTTTCGACTTTTGGAACCCTGGAGAGTCTTGTGTCTTTTGATCCGGCGTTGTTCGGTCACCGTCTCCGCCACTACCGGCGGTTGCGTGAGCTCACCCTCGAACAACTCGGCGACCTGATCGACCGGCCCGCGCCGTACCTCTCGCTGCTGGAAAACGGCAAGCGCGAGCCGAAACTCTCCCAGATCTCTGTGCTCGCCGAGGCGCTCGGGGTGACTACCGACGACCTCCTCGCACTCGAGGCGCCCAATCGGAGAGCAGAACTGGAGCTAGCCCTCGAACAGATGAAGTTGGATCCGCGCTACGAAGCTTTGGGACTTGGCGAGCTGAAGGCCTCCGCCCGCCTCCCCGACGAGGCGCTCGAACACGTCGTCGGACTCTTCAACGCTCTCGCCGCGGACGAAGGTGGGAGTTCGGTCGACACCGTCCGCCAGGCTGCAGCCGAAGTGTCCCGATGGTTGACCGAACACGGCGGCTACCTGGCCCACGTGGAGCAAGCGGCGTCCCGCACCTTGTCGGCATCCGGTCACGAAGGCCAGGGAGCGCTTACGAGTAGGCACCTGAACGCGATCGTCGAACGTCTCGGATACAAGATCAACGCAGTCGACGACGCCCCATCCAACATTCGATCGATCGTCGATGAGGACCGCCAGACGATTTTCCTCGGTCAGCGCAACTCGTTGCGGACCCGTCAGGCGAGAAAGGTCATCCTTCAGACGGTGGCCGTCAAGGTGCTCGGCCACTCCCCTCCGCGCACCGTCTTCGATCAGCAGCGCCAGCGTCTCGAAGAAGCTTATTTCGCGGCAGCCGTGCTGATACCCGAACGCGCTGCCGTAGCCGCCCTGAGATCCGCGAAAAACGAACGCGACCTAACGGTGGAAGACATCAAGGAACGGTTCTACGTGTCCTATGAAATGGCGGCCCAGCGGTTCACCAATCTTGCCACCCGCCACCTCGAGATAGCCACCCACTTCGTCCACTCTGACGCCGACGGGATCGTCTGGAAGGCCTATCAGAACGACGGGTTCCCCCTCCCCACGATCGAGGGGGCGTATGAGGGACGTCGCCTGTGCCGGTGGTTCGGTGGCCGCACGGTCTACACCTCTGCTGACCGCTTCGACGTGCACTACCAGTTCACAGACACCCCCGCAGGTTCGTTCTGGTCCGCGACACACCTGACCCCAGATACCTCGGCGAGAGCACTCACCACCGGCGTCCGGTACGCGGATGCTCGCTGGTTTCGCGGTCGCCGGGCCCCCCACCAGGAGCAATCCCATTGCCCGGATGAGAGGTGCTGCAGGACACCGGAGGGCAAGGCTCGTGATGTGTGGGCTGGCCACAGACTGCAAGCACACTTGGTGACGATCCTTTCAGGCGATACCCCGCCCGATCAGGCGGAACTCATCGAGTTCGTGGATCGCCACCCAGACGAATACATGGCTTCCGAAGCGTCCGATCTCGGATACCCTGATCCGTGGGCAGCAACCGAGGAGGAACTGAAGTGAGCAGCTACGAGGCTTCGCTCAGAATGCGGGGAGACGACGGTCCGGGAATTCCCGTCGTGATCGATCTGCGGGACGACCGGCTCGGAATTGTGGCCGGCGATCTGGAAATCGCCGACTGGACCCGGCAAGAGGTCCGAATAAACGCCGACGTGGACGGAATCCACCTCCGCGCCGAAGGCGAGGAAATCGTGCTCGACCTGACCCGCGACGCCGAATTCGCTCTGGAAGTCGGACTGCGCCAGGCTCCTCCCCCCCTGCGCCGTCGTATGGCCCAACTACTCAGGGCCAACGAAGTCCAGGACTGACCGGAGTCAGTCAGCCAAGAACAGGGCCGGCTCGGCCAAATTCTCGATGACCATCGCCAGAAATCGGCGCCCTTCTCCTCCGTCTATCAGTCGGTGGTCATACGCCAGCGACATGGGCATCATCGGGGCGATCACCACAGCCCCGTCGCGGACCACCGGTTTGTCGACGGCCCGCCCTACCGACAGGATCGCAGTCGTTCCGTAAGGCACGATCGGCGTTCCGTATCCCCCGCCGAGAGCACCAATATTCGACACGGTGAATGTCTGACGCTGATCTGGGGTTGCCTTACGGTCCTTGGCTGCGGCAGCCAGGGCGGCGATCTCGGTTGAAACCTCGGCCAGCGACTTGGACCCAACGTCGCGGACCGTGACCACCATCAGCCCATCCGGAGTGTCCACTGCCAGTCCGATGTCGAAGCGCTCGTTATCTATGACTGTGTCGCCATCGAGACGGGCGTTGAAGTCGGGGTGGATCCGAAGAGCCGGTATCACACCCTTTGCCACGAGGGCATCGATGGAGACCGTGACACCGGATCGCTTCGTCAGCGCCTTCTTGACCTCCAGGAGCCGCGTGGCATCGACTTCGGCGAAAGCCGTCACGTGGGGGATCTCCGTCCACGATTTTGTCATGTGGTCGGCGACTGCTCGGCGGATTCGAGATAGCGGTCGCCCTTCCCCGCCCAATGGACGTGGATCCTCAACTCCCCTGGCTGCCGGCTGCCCGGCTGCGGCGAGTACATCGTCACGGGTAACACGCCCTTGCGGACCGGTGCCACGCACTGTTGCGACGTCCACTCCCATTTCCTTTGCGAGTTTCCGGACAACCGGCAAAGCCGAAGGTTCTTCAGACCTCGATGACAATGTCGTTACTGCGGTATCGAGGGTTCCGACAATCGGAGCGGCATCGCCTGATGAAGTCTTCGGTTCAGGTTCTGCCGGCCAGACCTCTCCTTCTTCACCGATCACCACGAGAATCGCACCGACCTCGACGACCTGGTCTTCGGCCAGGTACAGGACCGTGCCTGCCACCGGTATCGGGATCTCGACGACGGCCTTATCGGTCTCCACATCGACGACGACCTCATCCATCGCGACCGTGTCACCCACTGCTACCCGCCACTCGACGATCTCTGCTTCCGCAAGACCTTCGCCGATATCTGGTAGTCGGAACTCATAGGCCATGTCAGTCCTCCAAGGTGCCGCGGATCGCTGAAACAACTCTTCGCACAGACGGCAGGTAGAGCGACTCGCCGCGCTTCAGGGGAAACACCGTGTCCCAGCCGGTAACCCGCTTGATCGGAGCTTGCAGCGAGTAAAGGGCCCTCTCGGAGATGAGCGCCGCTACTTCGGAGGCGAACCCCGCTGTCCGAGGCGATTCAGTGACAACCACCGCCCTGCCAGTCTTCTCGACGCTTTCGATGATCGTGGCGCTGTCCAGCGGCACCAGCGTCCGGAGGTCGATCAACTCAACGGACACCCCTTCGCCCTCCAACTGCTCGGCCGCCAGCCGGCACTCGCGCATCATCGCCCCGTATGAGATGAGACTGACATCTGAGCCTTCCCGCTCCACGGCTGCCGAGCCAATCGGTACCCGGAATGATTCCTCACTTACTTCTTCCTTGACCGACCTATACAACCTGATCGGCTCCAGGAATATCACTGGGTCGGGATCTTCTACCGCAGAGAGCAGCAGACCCTTTGCGTCGTGCGGCCGTGACGGCACCACCACTTTGAGCCCGGGTGTGTGCGCATAGATTGCCTCGGCTGATTCCGAGTGGTGCTCGGCGGCCCCGATACCACCCCCATAGGGAATCCGGATGACCAGCGGGGCGGTAAAACGGTGACGGGAACGGTGCCTGATCCGTGCGACATGATTGATGACCTGATCGAAGGCCGGATACGAAAACCCCATGAACTGCATTTCCAGAATGGGGCGCATCCCCGCCACAGCCATCCCGAACCCGACACCGACAATTCCGGACTCAGCGACTGGCGTGTCAATGACCCGATCGGCACCGAAGCGCTCACGAAGGCCGTCGGTGATGCGAAACACTCCCCCGGTCCTACCCACGTCCTCGCCCATGATGATGGCCTCATCCCATTCATCCAGACAGTTCCCCAGTCCTGCGTTCAGCGCCTGAGCGATAGTGATCTCGGCCATCAGAGATCATCCTCCAGCAGCGCCTCCAACTCGGCCTTCTGTTCTTCCAGCACCTCGGTTGGCGACTCGAACATGGAATCGAAAATGTGGGAGGGATCGGGCTGGTACAAGGACTCGGCGAGTGCGATTGCCTGTTCCACCTGTTCGACAGTCCGTTCCTCCACCTGGGACTGCCACTCTTCGTTCCAGCGGTCGTGTTCGGACAGGTAGATCCGTACCCGTTCCAGAGGGTCGCGTTTCGTCCAGTCTGCGGAATCGTCAGAGTTCCGGTATCGGCCCGGATCATCAGCGGTCGTGTGGGGGCCGACCCGATAAGTGACCGCCTCGATGAGAGTTGGGCCTTCCCCATTGCGTGCCCGAGCCACCGCCGCGGTGGCCGCCTCGTAGACCGCAAAGACGTCGTTTCCGTCCACTTGCACACCGGGCATCCCGTAGGCAATGGCCTTCTCGGCGATCGTCTCAGACGCGGTCTGCTCTGACCGGGGTAGCGAAATGGCCCAGCCGTTGTTCTGACAGAAGAACACCACCCCAACACCAAAGACCCCAGCGAAGTTCATCGCTTCGTGGAAGTCGCCTTCGGATGTCGCGCCGTCGCCGAACATGGTCATCGCAATTCGAGCGGATCCGCGCATCCTCTCGGCCCATGCCAGCCCAACCGCATGCACCATGTGTCCTCCGACCGTGATCGAAGGCGGCAACACGTTCACGTGGTCCGGAGGGCGGCCTCCCGCCTCGTGGCCGGTCCTACCGGCAAAGAGCAGCTCCAACGGGTAACCCTGCATCCACATTGCGGCAGCATCGCGATAAGTGGCCACGAGCCAGTCGTCGGGTTCAAGAGAGGCGGCCGCTCCAACCTGGGCTGCTTCTTGACCCTCGAATGGCGCATAGGTGGCAAGGCGTCCTTGGCGCTGCAGGGACATCGACTTACGGTCGTATGCCCTCGCAAACACCATGGCCCGATACAAACGGACCGTCATCTCGAGGTCGACAGGTGCTTCGCCTGAGAGGTCGCCCGACGGAGTGAGGATCTGACGCATTCGAAGCGGGAGCGTACCCGATCAGTGCGAGGCGCCCGCGAGCATCTCGTCGAGCTCGTCGGCAGTCATGAGAACCTCGCGGGCCTTCGAGCCGAGCGACGGACCAACGACACCTCGGTTCTCGAGTATGTCCATGACCCTCCCGGCCCGGGCAAACCCGATGCGCAGCTTGCGCTGGAGCATGGAAGTAGAACCGAGCTGGTTGCGGACAACGAGTTCCATCGCCTGACGGACGATGACCTCGTCGTCGTCATCTGCGGCTTCGGCAGCGGCGGCGGTCGCGGCCTGAGCCACTTCAAGAACTTCCTTATCCTTGTATTGAGCTTCCTGCTGGGCCTTGACCCAGTCGACGACTGCGTGGATCTCGGACTCGCGGACGAACGCTCCCTGAATGCGTCTCGGACGCGGCTCTTTGGCTGTCACGACGAGCATGTCGCCCATTCCGACCAGCTTCTCGGCGCCGGACGAATCGAGGATCACACGAGAGTCGGTCTGGCTGGCAACGCTGAAAGCCAAGCGAGAAGGAACATTCGCCTTAATCACGCCAGTAATCACGTTCACAGACGGCCGCTGGGTGGCGAGTACGAGGTGGATCCCCACCGCTCTCGCCATCTGGGCGATTCGCACGATGGATTCCTCGACTTCGCGACCGGCAACCATCATGAGGTCGTTGAGCTCATCGACGAGCACGACGATGTAGGGGAACCTGTCGAACTGCTCGACGTCGAGACCGCCTGCATCGATCTTCTCGCGGTATCCGTCGATGTCCCTGACCTTGGCATCGGCCAGCAGGTCGTAGCGGCGATCCATCTCAGCGACCGCCCATTTGAGTGCGTCATTCGCCTTCTTCGGATTGGTGATGACCCGGGTGAGCAAGTGCGGCACGCCGTTGTACTGACCCAATTCCACCCGCTTGGGGTCGACCATGATCAACCGAACGTCTTCGGGAGTCGTGCGAACCAGCAACGAAGTGACCAGCGAGTTGATGCAGGATGACTTGCCGGCACCGGTAGCACCGGCGATCAGCACATGGGGCAACTCGGAGAGGTTGAGGAGCATCGGCATTCCACTGATGTCCATTCCTACCGCCACCGTCAGCGGGTGCGTTTCCTTGGCGGCTTCCGGCGAACGCAGGATGTCTCCGAGCGACACCAGCCGCCGCTTGCGATTCGGCACCTCGACGCCGATGGCGCTCTTGCCAGGGATGGGGACCAGCAAGCGGACATCGGGTGTAGCGAGGGCATAGGCGATGTCGTGGGCGAGGTTGGAGACCTTGTTGACCTTCACACCTGGGGCGAGTTCCACCTCGAAGCGGGTAACTGTGGGTCCAGGGACGATCTTTGTGAGGGTGGCGTCGACACCGTGCTGGTGGAGAGTTGCCTCCAAGTCCCTGGCGGTGTCCTCGAGCGCCCGGCGATTGGTCTCTTCGCCTCCCCCGAACTCGAGAAGTTCCATCGGCGGAAGCCGATATCCGCCCCCGGTCGGGACCGGCACAGCGACCTGGGCGGCGACGACTGGCTTCGGTTTGGCCTTGGAATTGGGCTTGGGGGCGGCGTGCTTGGCCGGTTTCGGAGCGGCGTGGCGTGGAGCGGGACGTCGGGGTCGGGCCTGTGCGGAAACGACACGCTGGGAGCCAACCGTCCGAACCGAGGAGGCGAACCGGCGGGATGCCGAGAAGATCTCCCCAAAAGCCAGAACCAACTCACGGACCGAAGTCCTGGTAACGACCAGAACGCCCATGGCGATGAACGCTGTGAGGATGACGAACGCTCCCCAGATACCCAGCAGTCGACGCAACGGGAACGCCATCAATGAGCCAACAGCACCGCCCCGGCGCTCGACGAGCTCGACACTTTCGGCCAGAGACACCGCGCCGGTCAGGAGGTGGAACATGGCCAGCGATCCGACGAAGACAGCCAGCGCGCCAAGTACAAAACGGGGTGTTCCATCGGTTCGCCTGCCGAGAGCGAGAGCGAGTCCGATACCGACGAGCATCGGCGGTATGGCATATGACCAGATCCCGAACAACCAGGAGAGCGCTACGTCGATCCAGTGGCCGGCCGGCCCGGCCTGACCGAAGAAGGAGAGGGTGACGAGGGTGGCGACGACGATGAGAACCAAGCCCCAGACATCGTCTGCCTGGCCGCCCAGTCGTTGCCTCAAGAAGTTTCGGACGGTCGCCAGCGTGACGGTCGTCCGCCCCCTCTTAGGAGCTGTCGAGCTTCGAGTTGTGCGCTTCGATGACACCCGTTTCCGCCCCGTGGTTCCCCTACGGGCGGGAGTCTTCTTGGCCATGTGGGAGAAAGGTTATCAGATGGTCCGCGGTTCCAGTGACTCTCCGCGCGACGATCGCGCGGAGCGCGCGAAAACCTCAGGCGCAGGGAACATCCTCGTCGGCAGCGCGAGGCAGCGCTTCCACCCGCGAGCCGTCCACGAGGTAGAGGTAGATGTCGACATCAGCCGCAACCCACAGCTGGAAAGGCCCGCTGGCCAAGCCGGTGAACAGGGCTTCGCGTGGCAGGGAGCTCGCGCTGTCATACGGGGCGAGCAGTTGCCTGCTCGACATCACCTGCCCTGGATCGCGCACGTAGCGACGCATTTCGGGTTCGACTCCAGGCACCCCTGCGAGGGGCCACATCACATCCAGGAACGCTCCGGATTCGCGTCCCGGACAGTCGTCTGCGTAGAGAGCAACGCGTTCAAATGGAATCGTCTCGCCCAGAGTGTCGACGAACGGCTCGCCAGGGTATGGGCCCACCACCGCCGCGCTCGAGCAGGCCGCTAACACCAGCAGGCCGATGAGGCCCACCAGTCGGCTCATACGTCGAGAACAACCGGGAGGATCACAGGCTTGCGTGTGGTCTCGGCTCGGATGACCGTGGCCGCCGCCTGTCTGACCGCCTTCTGCATTGCGGCGTGGTCGAAAGACCCGTCAGAAGCCCTCCGCTCCACTTCCTCACGCACGGCATCGGCCGCCTTCGCCAGGATCACGCTGGGGTCGTCCATGAGACCGTGGCTGTCCAAGTCGGGGCCGAAGACGATCGAGCCGGTAGAGCGCTCGATGCCGACAGTGACAACGACCACGCCTTCGTCTGCGAGACGCGAGCGGTCCCGCAGTACGCCCCGCTTGACGTCGCCGACGCCTGCCCCGTCGAAGTAGACGTAACTCGCAGGAACCGCCCGGCGTTCCACCATGGTGCGGTCGCCGTCGATCACCACCGCGTCGCCGTCCTCGAGAACGTCGACCTTGGGCACCCCCATCTTGCGGGCCAAGGCAGCGTGAGCATGCAGGTGCCGGTACTCGCCGTGGATTGGGACAAACGCCTGGGGTCGGACGACGTTGAGGAAGGTGAGTAGCTCCTCACGGGCAGCATGGCCAGATACGTGGACGTCGGCGTTCCTGCCGTGAAAGACCGTTGCTCCGCGACGGGTCAGGCGCGAGATGACCTTCGACACGGCTGTCTCGTTGCCCGGAATCGGCGTGGCAGATATCAGAACCGTGTCTTCGGGTTCCAGATCGACAAACTTGTGACGGCCCTGGGCCATCAGGGAGAGGGCGGCGAACGGCTCTCCCTGGCTGCCTGTCGTGATGAGCAGCTGCTGGTCGGCCGGGAGGTTCACGAGTTCCTTGATGTCAACGACGCTGCCCTTTGGTAGATCGAGCACCCCAAGTTCGAGGCCAACCTCTGTATTGCGGTGCATCGACCGACCGAAGAACGCCACTTTGCGTCCGGTCGATATCCCGGCGTCGGCGATCTGCTGCACGCGATGGATGTGGGAGCTGAAACACGCGGCGATGACGCGCCCCGGTGCGTCGCGGACGATGTCTCGAATCGGGTCGGCCAGGGAGGACTCGGAGGGCACAAAACCCGGTCGCTCTGCGTTTGTGGAGTCAGACAAAAGGAGACGCACACCCAGCCGGCCGAACTCGGCGAACGTCGGCAGGTCAGTGGGGTTGGCATCGATGGGAGTCGGATCCAGCTTGAAGTCCCCTGAGTGGATTACATAACCCTCCGGAGTATCGAACACCACACCGGCAGCGTCCGGAACGGAGTGGCTCACCTGGATCAGTCGAAACTTGAACGGACCGTGCTTCTTCCAATCTCCGAAGTCGACAGGATGGAGCTCGGCGTCGATCCCCAACTCTTCGACCCGGCCCTTGCAGATTTCCAACGCCAGCTTGGTGCCGTAGACGGGCACGTTGATATCACGCAGGAAATATCCGAGGGCGCCCATATGGTCCTCATGGCCATGAGTCAGAAGGACGAACTGCACGTCCTCTTTCCGCTCGATGAGCCAGGACCAATCAGGAAACACCAGGTCGACACCAAGCATGTCTTCTTCGGGGAACATCAGACCGACGTCGACGAGGCAAATCTTTCCTTCGATTTCGATCGCCGCACAGTTACGACCGATTTCGCCCAGACCGCCTAGGAAGGTGACACGGACGCTCATGAGTTCTCCTGAAGATGGATGAGGGCGGCTTCGATGGCCGCCATGGTTTCGTCACTGGCCTCGAGGACAGGGAGTCGGGGAGGTCCAACAGGCTCCCACCAGCGCGTCATCGCTGAGCGTACCGGCCCGGGGTTCGACTCCAGGAAACACGACCAGCAGAGGGGAAGAAGCAATCGATGAATCTCGCGGGCCTTGGTCATGTCACCGTCGAGAGCAGCATCGACCATCGCCCGAACCTGACGACCGGCCAGGTGGGAGATAACGGACACGACCCCGATCGCCCCCACGGCCATCATCGGCCAAGTGAACGAGTCCTGGCCTGAGTAGACGGCTAGTTCCGGGATGGTCCTGCACACCTCGGACGTGTGGTCGATGTCCATCACGGCATCCTTCACCGCAACGATTCTCTCGTGGCGAGCCAACTCAGCCAGCGTCCGAATCTCGATCAGACGCGCCGTCCGGCCGGGGATGTTGTACAAGAGAACCGGGAGGTCGGTGGAGTCTGCGATCGCGGTGAAATGCGCCACCAGTCCGCGCTGTTCGGGCTTGGAGTAATAGGGCGTGACCGCCAACAACCCGTCGGCTCCCACCTCTGCAGCCCTCTTAGAGAGTTCGACAGACTCGGCGGTGTTGTAAGTGCCAGTTCCCGCTACAACCGCTGCTCGGTCCCCGACAGCACGCTTGACCGTGGCGAACAGCGCCACCTTCTCATCGGCACTGAGCGTCGGTGACTCCCCCGTTGTCCCACTGACGACGAGCCCATCTGACCCGTTGTCGACCAGATGCCTGGCGAGGCGGAAAGCGGTGTCGTGATCAACCGCCCCTTGGTTGAAAGGCGTGATCATGGCGGTCAGAACTCGGCCGAAGGGGTGCATTTGCTCCTCTATATCTGCGCCGAGCATACCGGCGGGCAGAGTTACGGCTTGGGAGTACATTGCGCGGATGAGCCAGCACACGATCGATGTCACCGAAGCCGATTTCGTGTCTTCGGTACTCGAAGAGACCCGGCCGGTGGTTGTCGACTTCTGGGCGGAATGGTGCGGTCCGTGCAAGGTGCTTGGTCCGACGTTGGAGCGGTTGGCCGCCGAAGGCGAAGGATCGTGGCTCCTGGCCAAGGTCGATGTCGATCAGAACCAAGGACTGGCCCGCCAGTTTGGCGTGCTGGGAATTCCGACAGTCGTCGCCTTTCGAGACGGGCAGGCAGTCAACCGTTTCACAGGTGCGCTCCCCGAGGCACAGGTGCGGGATTTCATCGGATCGCTCGTCCCCAGCGAGCTCGACGTTTGGGTCCTCGAAGCCGAAGCCGCACTCGACCGTGGGGACCTCGTGACAGCCGAGGAGACCTATCGCTCGGTTCTCGCCCGAGATGGCACCCACGAGGGAGCCGGACTGGGGCTGGCCACGATTCTCCTCGATCGAAACGACGGCCCGGAGGCGACGTCGGTGCTGGCTCGCCTGGCGCGCTCGGACGAAGTGAGGCGCATGGAAGCCGCCGCTCGGCTGTGGGGCGAGAGCCGCGACACCGCTGCTCTGGCGTCTGCGGCGGAGTCGGGCGACGCGGCTGCCCGTCTCTCTTATGCCAAGGCGCTGTCGGTCGACGGTGACATCGCTACCGCCCTGGAGATGCTGGTCACCCTTGTCGCAGAACGGGGCGACGAAGCCGACGAAGCCAGAGCGTCGATGCTCGACCTGTTCGAGATTCTTGGCAGCGGCCACGCTCTCGTGGCGGACTTCCGACGCAGGCTGGCTTCAGCCCTTTTCTGAGCGGTACTCACAATCACCTAGCCTGCAGGCGTCCCATCCGGAAGGAATGCCAAATGGCAAAGCAGTGGAGCGAATCTCCCGCACTCACAGTCGACACGTCGAAAAAGTACACCGCCGTTCTCGACACAAACCACGGCGAGATCGTCATCGACCTCGACGCCGGGCGTTCCCCGCTTACGGTCAACAACTTCGTTTTCCTGGCTCGAGAAGGCTTCTATGACGGCGTCATCTTCCATCGGTGCATCCCCGGCTTCGTCATCCAAGGTGGAGACCCGACGGGCACAGGTACCGGCGGACCCGGGTACAAGTTCAGAGACGAGTTGGATGGACCCGGCGGCTACTCCCGGGGAACCGTCGCAATGGCCAACTCGGGACCGAGCACAAATGGCTCCCAGTTTTTCATTTGCGTAGCCGACGTCGGCCTTCCCCACAGCTACACGATCTTCGGAAATGTGACCTCGGGCATGGAGGCGGCGGACGCAATCGTCGCCACGCCCACCGACAGGAGGGACCGACCGGAGGAGGACTGTGTCATCCGATCGGTCAAGATCACAGAGTCCTGATCAAGAGGGACTCGGTTGCAGGACGCTGGCGGTCTCCGCCGGCGTCCTCATCACGTTCGGAGTGCTGGCCACGGCTTCGGGGCTGGCTCTCGCATTAAGCGACACACCAGCGATAGTCCAACAGGTCGGCTTTGCCCTCTACGGCGCGGGCGCGCCGATATCCGGTCTGTTTGCTGCGATAGCAGGAGAACTGCCCTTGGCGCCGTTCACCGACCTGATCGTTTGGCTCGTTCTCGCCGTGGTCGCCACCCGAATCTCAGAGCGGGGATCGGTATCTCTGTCTCGGGTTCTCGGCGTGATCGTCGCATTTGCCGGCGTTCTCGGAATCGTCGTCTCGTTCTTAATCGAGAGGGCCTGAGGCCTACCTGAGGACCCGGTCCAATCCGACTGTCACACCGGGCAGGTCGGGCACTCCTCGAATCGAAGCGAGGACGCCTGGCATGAACGACCGGCGATCGGCGGTGTGATGGCGAATCGTCAGGGTCTGGCCATCGGACCCGAAAATCACAGATTGATCGGCGATGAACCCGGCGAGCCGTATCGAGTGGATAGGCACCTCGCCACCCATCGCGGCAGACGTGGCGATGGCAGTACCGGATGGGGCATCGACTTTCTCCGCATCGTGTATCTCGACGATCTCAGCTCCGTCGAAATGGGCAACCGCTTCGACCGCGAAGCGGATCATCAAAACGGCGCCGATCGAGAAGTTCGGCACCACAAAACAGTTGGGTGGCCCGCTCCCCCACATCGATCTGAGTTCACCCAATTTGGCCTCGTCGAATCCGGAAGTCCCAACAACTGTGTGCGAACCGTGGTCCCGCCAATTGGCGAGGTTGGCCATGACGACGTCCGGTCGACTGACCTCAACGACAACGTCGCAGCCAGAGAGCGTGGCACGGTCCTCCGAACAAGCCATGCCCGCAACCTGTTGTCCCACATGGCCGGGCGCATAGAGCCCGTCGAGCATCAGATCGTCGGATTCGTCGACTGCCTCGGCGACCAGCCGACCCATCTTCCCCGCCGCCCCGGACACACCCACGGTGATCACCGCAGGTAAGCCTCCACGTCGGCGGCGGCGAACGGACCAACAGCACCGATCACCTTCGGACCGGTCAGGAAGAATCGGGCGACAGTCCGGATGTCATCGGGTGTCACAGCCTCGACTTTGGCAAGTCGCTCGCCGACCGAGAGGTGCTGTGATCCGATGAGTTCGTCGCGCCCCAGCCGGATCATCCGACTGTTGGGATCCTCCATGGCAAGCGCCAGAGATCCTCTCATCGCTCCCCGGGCTCTTTCCAGTTCCTGTTCGGTTATCCCATCAGCAGCCATCTTCTCAAGCTCGACATGGATCAAGTCGAGGACGGTTCCCACCTGGTCAGGTGTGGTGCCGGCATACACACCCCAGGCACCAGTGTCCGCGTATGACGACCGGAACGAAAAAACGGTGTAGACGAGGCCGCGCTCTTCGCGAATAGTCGTGAAGAGCCGCGACGACATTCCTCCGCCAAGCACGTGATTCATCACTTCGAACGCCCACCTGCGTTCGTCGCCCCTGTCCAATCCCTGTCCGCCGATGACGATGTGGGCCTGCTCGGTGTCGCGGGTGACGACGTTGGCGACCGGCTCGATCTCGGGCAACGCGTACTCGTGGTCCACACCATCGCCTGACCAGTCACCGAAGGCGGCTGCCGCCATCTCGACGACCTCTTCGTGGTCAACCGAACCTGTGAGCGCCAGAACCGTGGAGCCCACCCCGTACCGGCGCTTCCAATACCCGGCGATGTCGTCGCGAGTCATCCCGCGGACGCTCTCTTTGGTTCCGAGGACGGGGGCTTCGAGCGGGTGACCTGCGAAGACCGCCCTGGTGAACTCCTCGAATGCGACGTCGCCAGGATCGTCCTCGCTCATGTTGATCTCTTCGATGACAACCTGACGCTCAGCGTCTATCTCGTGACTGCGGAACGAGGGTCTCTGCAACATCTCGGCGAGGATGCCGAGGCCGTCCTCGAGGTCATCGTCGAGCAACCTCGCCCAGAAACAGGTGTGATCCTTCGAGGTGAATGCGTTCGACTCCGCTCCCATCGCATCGAACCGTTCCGAGATCTCCCTGGCAGACAGCGTCTCGGACCCCTTGAAGAGAAGGTGTTCGAGAAAGTGAGAGGCCCCTGCCTCGTTGGAGTTCTCGTCTCTTGTTCCCGTATCGATCCAACAGCCGACAGCGACGGACCGGAGACTCGGCATCGGCTCGGTGATGACGCGCAGTCCGTTGGGCAGCGTCGAAAGGTCGTAATGCATCGGCGCCATGCTACGGATCTCGGCGGAGGGAGCGATATCCCGCTGACCCAATTGCGTAGGTGTGAGACAATCGGCGATGTATGCGCGCCCGTAGTGACACCGTTCTTCGCGACATGTTGCGCCCCGACGAAGGGGCCATCGAACAGGTCGTCGCCCGCTACCAGCGGGTTTCTCCAGCCGTAACCAGGTTCGCCCGCAGCCTTTCGGGCAACCCCCAACTGCGGGTGCGTCTCGGTTCGGAGTCGGCATCCGGAGCAGAGGAAATCGTCTGTGACCCTCGCCTCTTCCAGGCGGCGTACAACCGCAGCGCCCCGGTCACACCTGATGAGGTGGCGATCGCATCTGCGCTGCACGAGGTGGTGCATCTGGTCACGACGGACCTCGACGAGAAGCGCCCCTATCCACAGCATTGGCCGTCGGAGACCGAGATCGATGACACGCCGGTGGACCTACTCAAAGCGCTGAGCGCCGCCGGCGGCCCAGTGGCCGAGGCCCTGTTCTTTGCCCTCGAGGACGCCAGACAGGAGTGTCAGGGTCTCACGTCGTATCCCGGGGCCCGGTCAGTGCTCGCCGACCTCTACCGGGCGGGCTATGTCGATGCGATGCGCACCGCAGGCCCATTGGCACAGTTCGCATTGGCCTCGTTCCTCGTCGCCGGCCGCTACTCAGAGCGCGAGCCGTTTGAACGCAAAGTCGACGCTCGCACCGCGGTCGCTCTCAGCGACGCCGCTCACATCCTCGAGGGCGCTTCGGTCGCCGACGGGCCGTGGGAAGTCGCCGACCTGGCACTAGAACTCCTGGAGGTGGCCCGAGCCAACCAGCTTCTCACCGATCTGGAAGAGACCGCCACCAACTCCCAGAAAAAGGCCGCCGACAGCCGGGATGCCGACTCGGTCGCTCAGGGCGTGGAACAGGTCAGATTGTCCAGCCCGGTGATACAGGACGCCGAGAGTTATCACGAGACCAAGAGGGCGAGCCAGGCGAGAGCCGGCCTAAGCGACCGTCGCGGAGCGAGTGACATCGCCGGCGACCCTTCCACGGACCAACTTCTCAGGGTCTCGGAGGCGCCGACGATCTACCTGCCGACAGGACAAGTCGGCAAACTTCTCGTCGCCCCCGTCCCCCAGGCTTTCAGGGTGTTCGCCAACGAAGGGCGGCTGGCCCTCCATCAGTACGCCACCAGATGGGAAGTCGCCCAACGCCAGGTCTCAGGTGAACTGTTTCCTCTCTTCGCGGCCAATCAGAGACGCGGGTTGCGCTCCGGCTATGACCAGGGCGACGTCTCGCCTCACGCCGCTTTGTTCATCGGCGCCGGTCTGTATACGCGAATGTATGAGCGGAGAGCCGCTCGGACCAGGCGTACCTATGCCGTCAGCCTGCTCGTCGACGCTTCGGCTTCGATGCTTCAACCACGCGCCGGTTCCTACGGGCGTCGGTCCTCATGGGGGATGGCTTCGGCTCTGCTTGGAGCATGGACGCTGGCACGACTGTGCGACGAACTGCAGATCGACTTCGAAGTCGCCATGTTCAACCGATCCTTCGCCGCCCGACCCGATGACACGGAGTGGTCTTACACCCGGGGGCGCAGCCAGGCAACCGCCGGGCTTCGCCAAACCCAGGGCAGCGCTGCGGACCGACTGACTTCCACCGTCAACCACTACATGGTCAAGCCGTTCGACCGCCGGTGGCGCGATGCGGAAGATCTCCTCGCCGGAATGTTTTACACCGCGGCCGAACCGACGCTCGCCGCAGGTGCGGCCCGCCGCGACGCTCGTTCGTCGCCACCGGTTTCGATGTTCGACAAGGCATCGAACGTCGATGAGTTCAACGTCGCCATGGCGGCAGAGCGGCTAGCCCGGTTGGGTTCGACTGTGAGAGTCCTGGTAGTTCTGGCAGACGGAATGACGCGAGGCTCGCTGAAAGCGCTTGAAGCGACTGTGCAGGGGATCGAGCGTTCCGGAACGACGGTCCTCGGTATCGGCATTGGAGACGACACCGTCACCACTGCCTATCAGCGCCACCAAGTCGTAGAACAGCCCGAAGAGTTGACCAGAGCGATGGTCGACGGAGTGCGTTCGTCGCTGCGACGCAGCCTGGCGTTGTTCGGCATGGACACCTGGTGGCTGCGTTCAGCCCGCCCAACCACGAATCTCTGGAAGGAGAAAAAGAGTGCCTGAGACTGTTGTGTTCGAGGATCCGCTGGGCTCCGGTCCACCAATCAAGATGGAGCGCTTCGAGGTCCCCACCGATCTCGCCGATGCCCAGATGCGGCTCGGCAAGATTCCCGAGCCCGACCCCCACTACGTGGACCTGGGCATGCTTTATCGCTTCGCCCAGGTGGAAGAAGTTCGGCGCGCCAACCCAGATGGCTTCGTGCCACTCCACCTCGCGGTGCGGGGCCATATGGGCACAGGCAAGGACCACGATGTGGAACAGTTCGCTGCGATCCTCGGTCTGCCCTACTACCGAATCCCGCTGACTGGCGAAGTCCGCGACGTGACGCTCATTGGATCCACCAAGCTGCACGGTGATGGGAAAGGTGGCACCGAGTCCCGCTGGGAGGACGGCGACATCACACGCGCCCTCCGCGGACCGGCCCTACTCAACCTGTCGGAGTTGAACGCGGCTGGCGCCGAGACCCTGTTTGCGCTGCACGGACTCCTCGACCGGTACGCGGCCATCGACCTACCAAACGGGGACCGGGTAGATCTGCGAGACGACGTCCGGGTGTTCGGGACCATGAACCCGACTGACCTGCGGGACTACGCCGGCACCCAGACCCTCAACAAGGCTTTCGCCGACAGATGGGTCATCTGGGAGAAGAACTTCCCCGCAGGAGAACAGATCGAACAGATGCTCCGCAGGCGCTACCCGACGATGAACGACGCCTACGTCGAGGCCATCGCCCGGCTCAGCACCGAGATCAACGCAAGTTTCGAGTCGACAGATGCCGGAACACGGGTCGAGACACCCCTGAGCCTGCGCAGCGTTCTCGATCGTCTCCCCACGGGGCTTCGGATCCACGCCGGCACAGAAGACCCACTCAGACGAGCATGGGACGAGTTCGTGATCCCGCATGTGGACTCCTATGACCGGGACCATTACGAGACGGTCTGGAATGCCGTGGTCCGCAAAGGCCCCGACTCGGTCCCCTTCGGTTGAGGCTCGGCGGCTGCGACGCACCGCTAGCGCTCTGCCCGGGTAGCGTGGCCTGATGGCTTACGACCTCGGAAACCCGGAAATCGATGCCGTCATCGCGGACCTGGTGGCTCAAGCATCTGAGAACCCAAACGGCGACCTTGTAGCGGAAATGCTCACGACCGCGCTCAAGTTGCATCGCGATGGTGCACCGCGCGGCGACCTCAAGCTCGTCAACACCGCCCTGAAAGAGATGCGGTACTCGATGCTGGTCTTTCGACGTCACGACGAGCCGAAAGTCACCATGTACGGCTCTGCTCGACTACAGGACGGGACGGAGAACTACCTGTTGGCAGAGGAGTTCGCCAGGACAATGGTGGCCCGCAAGTGGGGGGTGATCACCGGAGCCGGACCGGGGATCATGGAAGCTGGCAACAAGGGAGCGGGACCGGAGAACAGCTACGGGGTGAACATCCGCTTGCCGTTCGAGGCGGCCGCCAACGAATACCTCCTCCCCCAACGAA
>JBGTKD010000020.1:0-2031 GCA_041744795.1 Acidimicrobiia bacterium | reverse complement strand
GATCTCGAAGAAGCCGGCATGCGTCTTTCCGGACTTTCCCCGGACGGTTCGCTCGTCGAATTCATCGAATTGGGCGAGCACCCGTACTTCGTCGGCACCCAGGCCCACCCCGAGTTCAAGTCGCGTCCCGATGTACCGCATCCTCTTTTCATAGGTCTGGCGGCGGCCGCCGCAGCCCACCGGTCGCCCCGGCTGGCGGCGGCACTTGCAGAGACTCCGGCACAGACCCCCGCCCAGTGAAGTTCACCCAAGAGGGTGTCTCGATTCTCGGGACTGGCGTGTTCATACGGCTGGAACGCCTGTCCCTGCGGGCGCCCGACGGGACACTCCACCCCAGAGACGTACTCCGTCACCCTGGCGGCGTCGCCGTGCTTCCGGTGGAAGACGGCCGTGTGTGGATGCTCAGGCAGTATCGCGTGGCATTCGATCGACACATTCTCGAAATTCCGGCCGGCAAGCGCGATGTATTGGGGGAACCTCCCATCGAGACTGCTCGACGCGAACTCGCCGAGGAACTCGGGATGGTCGCGACCGACTGGACGTCGCTCGGAACGATGGCACCGTCACCCGGATACACCGACGAGATCATCCACCTGTTCGCGGCCAGCGGTATCGTCGCTGGCACTCGCAAACCAGACGGAGCAGAGGAGATGGAGGCAGAGATCGTGGAGATGTCGATCGACGAAGCCCTCACGGGCATTGATGACGACACGATCACCGACGCGAAGACTCAGATCGCGCTATTGCGTTGGTCGAGGAGGAGTCGATGATCATTGGTGTCCCGCGCGAGGTGAAGACCTCTGAGTTCCGCGTGGCCATCACGCCGGTGGGCGTTCGGGAACTTGTCTCCCGCGGCCATGAAGTTCTCATCGAGTCCGACGCCGGCGAAGGCTCGACGATCCACGACGAGGAATACGAGTCGCGCGGCGCTCGAATCGTCGGCGACCCGGCAGACGTGTTTGCCGAGGCCGACATGATCCTGAAGGTCAAAGAACCTCAACCATCAGAGTTCGGGATGTTCCGTCCCGGCCAGCTCCTTTTCACCTACCTCCATCTGGCCGCATATCCCAAGGTCGCAGACGCTCTTGTCGCCTCAGGTGTGACGTCCATCGCCTATGAGACCGTGCAACTCCCTGATCGATCCCTACCCCTACTGGCACCCATGTCCGAGATCGCGGGGCGTATGGCCACCCAGGTGGGTGCCCGCTTCCTCGAGAAGGCTCAGGGGGGACGAGGCGTCCTGCTGGGTGGGATCCCCGGCGTAAGGCCGGCGAAAGTCGTGGTCATTGGAGGCGGCACGTCGGGTGCAAATGCGGCGGCGGTAGCAGTCGGTATGCAGGCGCAAGTGACGATTGTCGACCGCGACTTGGCACGGCTGCGGGTTCTCGACGCCCACTATCAGGGGCGCATCGCGACTATGGCGTCTAACCGTCTCACCCTCGAAGAGCTCGTCATCGATGCAGATCTCGTCATCGGAAGCGTGCTCGTTCCCGGCGCCAGCGCCCCGAAACTGGTCACCGAGGACATGGTTCGGAGCATGCCCCGCGGTGCGGTGCTCGTCGACATCGCCATCGATCAGGGCGGCTGCTTCGAGACCAGTAGGGAGACGACCCACACAGACCCGGTGTTCAAGGTCCACGATGTCGTCCACTATGCGGTGGGCAACATCCCGGGCGCAGTACCTCACACCTCAACTTACGGTCTGACGAACGCGACCCTCCCGTACGTGGTTGCGCTGGCGGACCTGGGCGTCCGCGTCGCTCTAGATCGACATCCGGAACTCATCGGAGGGTTGAGCAGCGTCTCTGGAGCTCTTACGAACCGCGCCGTCACCGACAGCCTCGGGCGAGAGTTCGTGGATCCGTTGGTGGCGCTCGCCGGGTAGGCGAAGTGTCGCCGGGTGATCTAGACGAATACCTGGCATCTCTGTCGGCCGAGAGGGGATTCTCGCCTGCGACGGTCGACGCCTATCGGCGTGACCTCAACCAGTACCTGTCCCATCTAGGAAACGGAGAGACGAGCACTGTCGCC
>JBGTKD010000019.1:0-4578 GCA_041744795.1 Acidimicrobiia bacterium | reverse complement strand
GCAGGGTTTGTTGAAGGTGAATGAGGAGGTTGAGATTGTTGGGGTGAAGCCGACTCATAAGACGGTGGCTACTGGGATTGAGATGTTCCGGAAGTTGTTGGATGAGGGTCAGGCTGGTGACAACGTTGGGGTGTTGTTGCGTGGTGTGGGTAAGGATGATGTGGAGCGGGGTCAGGTGTTGGCTAAGCCGGGTTCGATTACTCCGCATACTGATTTTGAGGCTCAGGTTTATATTTTGACGAAGGAGGAGGGCGGTCGTCATAACCCGTTCTTTTCTGGGTATCGGCCTCAGTTTTATTTCCGGACGACGGATGTGACGGGGAATGTGTCGTTGCCTGAGGGGACTCAGATGGTGATGCCGGGGGATAACACTGAGATGTCGGTGGAGTTGATCACCCCGATTGCTATGGATGAGGGTCAGCGTTTCGCTATTCGTGAAGGTGGCCGCACTGTTGGTGCTGGCCGCGTCACCAAGATCACCAAGTAAAGGCCGAGAATGCCAAGCGACAAGAGACCACCGATCACGTTGGCCTGCGACGATTGCAAACGTCGCAACTACGTGACAACCAAGAACAAGGCGAACACTCGCGACCGTCTTCAACTGAAGAAGTACTGCCGCTGGTGTCGATCGCACACCTCACACCGCGAGACTCGATGATCCGCGGCCCGGTCGATTGACCGGGCCCTAGCGGCGGGACAGGCTCGGGTGTACTCTTCGCGGAACACGCGGAGTCAGGGGTCCGGGAGCGAGGTGCAGCTAAGTGAGGCTGGCCTCGCTCCTGTTGCGTTCGGGCATCTGATTGGACTTCACCCGAGGAAGAGGGGATGAGCATGCTGGATCTGGAAGGTGCGGTATACGGTCCCTTCCCGTATCGCACAGACCCAGAAAAGGTCGGCGAGTATGCCGCCGCCGTAGGTGGATATCGGGCGGAGAGCTCGGCGCCGAAGTCCTTGGCAGGCGCCCTCTTGTTCGTCGTCGCTCCTCACTTACTCGGCGATGACCGGGCAGGTGATTCGACCCGTTCCGTCATCCACGGCGACCAGAGCTTCGCTTGGCACCGGCCGATCCCACTTGGGGCGGAACTGGCGGTATCAGGCAAAGTCACCAGAGTCAGGGAACGATCGGGCGTCTTTCTGACCGGCTTCCAAATGGACGTGGTCGACGCCGAAGGTCCCGTGGTGACCGGCACCTCCACCTTTCTGATGTCGGGGACCGGGGCGTCGCCAGCCGCCGGCAGCCGCGAACGACCCGAACCTGGTCCGTTGGACGGCAGCGTGCGCGAGGTGGGCGGCTCCCTCGTGGAGGAACCTTCGGTTGTCGGTCACTTCTCCGCGTCGCGATCTGACCTCATCCGGTATGCGGGGGCCTCCCGTGACTGGAATCCCATTCATTGGGACCACGCCGCGGCTGTCGCCGCTGGCTTGCCGGGGGTCGTTGTCCATGGCCTGCTGCAGTCTGCCTGGGTCGTGGAGGCTGCGGTGCAGCTCGGATTGGACCCTGCCGCGGCCCGATTCCGGTACAAACGTCCCCTGGGTGCTGGTGTACGAGTGGCGCTCTCGGTCGATCTGCAGAGGGGCGGAGCAGTATTCGAGTTGGGCGACTCCGAAGGTCTCTATCTGACTGGCGTTGTCGAATAGGTCGATTGGAGCCTCGACGGACGACTGGTGCGCCAAACCCGGTACGCTGGGGTCTTGAAGGGTGCGATCGATTGCATCCAACAGCGACAAATTCAGGGATTTCCCCCGGTCCGGGGTGCTCCTTATACTTACCCGGCCCTGCGCCCCCCGTAGGGGTGTAGCTCGAACTGGTTAGAGCGCCGGACTCCAAATCCGGAGGTTGAGGGTTCGAGTCCCTCCACCCCTGCCAAGTGCGACCACCGCGGGAGTGCCGCGAGGAAAGAGTCATGAACCGAGAAACCCGCCGCATGATCGAACGCGAAGAGCGGCTACAGAAGAACAAAGAGAAGAGCGAGACAGGACGCGGCCGAGGCGGTCGTGGCCCTGGAGGTCGCGCTCCAGCCAAGGTTCCCCCAGGCGGTGGAACCGCGGGTGGCACACCGCAGCCGGTCGCTGAGAAGCGGTCGATCTTTCGCCGCGTCGCGTTCTACCTGCACGAAGTTCGGGTCGAGATGCGCAAGGTTTCCTGGCCAACGAGTGAGCAGATGATCGTTTTCACCGCGGTCACGATGATCACGACCGTGGCTCTCACCTTCCTGATTTTCGGTCTCGATTTCGGACTCAAGAACGCCGTGCTGCAGATCGTCGATGGAGGCATACGTGGTTGAGGAAGCAGTCTCGACAGAAGTCGAGGACATCCTCGAAGAACCGCAAGAGCCGGCGCGACCCGCCAGCCCTTACGACCTGCCGGGCGACTGGTATGTGATCCACTCGTACTCGGGCTATGAGAACAAGGTGAAGCTCAACCTTGAGACCCGCACCAAGTCGATGCACATGGAGGATCGGATCTTCGACGTCGAGATTCCTATGGAGGACGTCGTAGAGATCAAGAACGGCAAGAAGGTCACGGTCAAGAAGAAGGTCTTCCCCGGCTACATCCTTGTCCGCATGCGCCTCGACGACGACTCCTGGTACACGGTTCGCAACACGCCGGGAGTTACTGGGTTCGTGGGGGGAAGCAATACGCCGACCCCGTTGTCCCGCCGAGAGGTGGAGCGTTTTCTGGGTGTCGAGAAGGAAGAGGAGAAGCCCAAGCCGCGTTTCAAGCCCGCTTTCGACATCAACGACATGGTGCGAGTGGTCACCGGTCCGTTCGCAGACTTCAACGGCAGGATCGAAGACATTGATCTCGACCAGTCGAAGGTCACCGTGTTGGTCAACATCTTCGGACGTGACACCCCGGTGGAACTCGGATTCGAGGACATCCAGCGGGGCTGACGGTGTCGCATCCGCTTTCTAGAACAGGACTGAAACATGGGTAGAAGAAGACTTGCTGCTGTCGTCAAGATGCAGCTCCCGGCCGGACAGGCCACCCCGGCTCCGCCGGTCGGAACCGCATTGGGTCCGCACGGCGTGAACCTGATGGACTTCGTCAAGGCATACAACGACGCCACCGCCAATCAGCGTGGTCAAATCATTCCGGTGGAGATCTCGATCTTCGAAGACCGGAGCTTTGACTTCATCCTCAAGACACCCCCCGCGGCCGCTCTGCTACGCCAGGCAGCCAAGGTGGCGAAGGGTTCATCGGAGCCAAACAAGGAGAAGGTGGGGAAGGTGACGAAGGCTCAGGTGAGGGAGATCGCCGAGATCAAGATGCCCGATCTGAATGCCATCGACATTGACGGCGCCATGAAGATCGTCGAAGGGACCGCTCGGTCCATGGGAATTCTCGTCGAAGGCTGAATCGGCCCTAGACATCGACAACAAGTGGGAGGCGGGCCAACCCCCGCCGTCCGAACCACAGGAGGTAACCGCCATGAGCGGAAAGCGATACGCAAACGCAGCCCGGACTTTTGACAAGTACCAGTCATATCCGGCCCAAGAGGCTTTGGAACTGGCCAAGGGACTGAGCACTGCCAAGTTCGACGAGACCATCGACGCGGTCTTCAGGCTCGGCATCGACCCACGCAAGGCAGATCAGCTGATTCGTGGCACCGTGGCGCTCCCGCACGGAACAGGCAAAACCATAAGGGTTGCCGTGTTCGCCCCGGCAGACCGCCACGCCGAGGCGACAGCCGCTGGCGCGGACCTGGTCGGAGGCACCGAACTCGTGGAGGAGCTCGCTGGAGGCAGGGCGCTCGACTTCGATCTTGTCATTGCCACTCCGGACATGATGGCCGAGGTCGGAAAGCTCGGGCGGGTGCTCGGACCCCGAGGACTCATGCCTAACCCAAAGGCTGGCACTGTCACCCCTGATGTGGGTAAGGCTGTCGAGGAGTTCAAGGGTGGAAAGATCGAGTACCGCAACGATCGGTACGGCAATGTCCACGTGCCTGTCGGCAAGAGCTCTTTCGAGGTTGATCAGCTATTCGGCAACTTCGCTGCTCTGTGCGGCGAGCTCTGGCGAGCGCGGCCCGCTTCGACCAAGGGTCGTTACGTGCGTTCCGTCTCGCTCAGTTCGACCATGGGACCCGGTGTGAAAGTCGACACTTCCCAAGTAGAGGATCTCGCCAAGAAGGCCTGAGCACCAGGCCCTGTCATCCGACGAGACCGTGGCGGGTTGCCCAAATGATTGCCTCTGTTCGATTCCTGACACCCAGGTGGCGATAGAGGTCTCCGAGCATGCGGAATGTTTCACGCTCGGACCATCCGATTCGTTCAGCCAATTCGCCAACAGTGACACCTTCGGCCAGGGCCACCAGCCATTCGCCCTGCTCCTGGCTAATCCAGTCGTATGTCGAACCCTCCGGAACCCGGTCCGACATGGCCAGCGCGATCTGTCGCGGCAGCGCTGCGAGTCCTGCGATTGCCGCATGAAGTGCCCCCCCGATGATTGCTACCGGGTCCGACTCCGCTAGAACTCCACTCGCACCAGAGCGGACGACGGCTGCAGCTGTGTCGAGGTCGAGACGCGCGAACATCGCCACTACCGGGATCTGGGGGAAAATCTCGACGAAATCC
>JBGTKD010000018.1:0-4627 GCA_041744795.1 Acidimicrobiia bacterium | reverse complement strand
CCACCCGTTCGTGGTGCGTCTGGACACGTTCGATGAACTCGGAGAACCGATCACGGACCGTGCGGAGCGACTCACTTGACATGGCCACAATTGTGCCACACCGATGACGACAATGGAACGTGACACAGGGCCGTGAGGCTGGCTTTCGTCATCCCGCCGTGGTCGTAACGGCGCAGCGCATCCTCGATGCACAGCCAACCGTAATTCAGGTGGTCCCCCTCACCACCACCATCCGGTCGTTTACCTCGGAGGTCCCAGTAGAACCGGACCGCGCCAATGGACTTCAGCAACGCTCGGCCGCGCAGTGCCAGCACGTGCGAGCGGTATCGATCGGACGGGTCGAGCAGGTACGCGGCAACGTCGGCCCGTCCGTGATCACCCAGATCCGTGACCTCATCGGCCTGATCCTTGACATCCCCACCTAGCGCCTCGTTGCGGTTCCGGGTTCGACCACGGAAGAATCCCCGGCGGTCTGTGGCTGGACTGGCATAGGATCCCGTCTGATCAAGCGTTCACTGGAGCATCCATGCATCCCAATGAAGAGTTGGCCCGGCGGGACATCGAGCTGATCCAAACTGGCGACGATGAGGGAGTACTTGCTCTCTACTCCTCCGACTTCGTCCTGCATTATCCCGGTCGTAGCCCGCTGGCGGGCAGGTACACCGATGTCGGTGAGTTCCTGGACAGACTCGGTGAGTTGTTCGAGGGCGGGACGGTTCAGCGTGAGCTTCACGACGCACTCGGCACCGAAGACCACTCTGTCCAACTACTTCGCGTTACCGCGGAGGTAGAAGGCCGGTCGCACACATGGAACGCCGCGATAGTCATGCACGTGCTGGACGGGAAGTTCACCGAGGCATGGTTTCACGTCAGTGACCAATACGCGCTGGACGAGTACCTGAACTCACTTGCCGTCAATTGAGTTCGTACTGACGTCCGAGCCGCGTGCGAGCCAGTCCGCCGGCATCTGAGACCCCAGAGCTCACCGAGACGTGTCGCAGGTATGTTCACAGCCATGTGGCATCCCGAAAAGGGGTCTTTGACTTTTTCTGGAGAGCGTGAGGTGATGCTGAGTTCGTCAGGAGGTTTCCGATGAGGACGAAGACATCCACGTTGCTGCGCCTGCGGGTGTTGGGTCCTGTGGAGGCCCTCCTGGACAGTGAGCCGCTGGTGCTGGGAGGACCGAAGCAGAAGGCGGTGTTGGCGACGCTGCTGACGGAACGGGGTCGCCCGGTGTCCCGGGATGCGATCGTTCAGGGGGTGTGGGGCGAGGACACCTCGGACGGGAATCGGCATCTGCTCCACACCTATGTGTCGAATCTTCGTGCTTTGTTGGGTGATGTGATCGTCCGGGTCGGTGACACCTACAGACTCGAGATGCCGCTAGAGGCGGTGGATGCCTGGCTGTTCGAGCGGGAGGTGGAGGGAGCCCGGACACAAGTGGTGACCGATCCGGTGGCTGCCGCGGTGCGGTTGCGGGAGATCCTCGGTTTGTGGAGAGGGCTGCCGTTCGCCGACTTGCTCGACGTGCCGGGCTTGCAATCGGAGATCCGTCGCCTGGAAGAGCTGCGGTTGGAGGCGGTGGAGGTACATATCGACGCCGAGTTGGCTTCGGGCCGCCACGAGGCTGTGGTCGCGGAGTCGGGAGCCCTGGCGGAGGAACATCCCACACGGGAGCGTTTCCGAGCCCAACAGATGCTTGCCCTCTACAGGTCGGGTCGACAGGCAGATGCGTTGAGTGCGTACCGGCGAACCGAGAGGTTCCTGGCCGACGAGTTGGGATTGGAACCTTCTACCGAGTTGCGGTCGCTTGAGCTGGCGATCCTCCAGCAGGACGAGTCGTTGCTGATCGCCTCGGACCGGGCGGTGACCCAACGGCTGTCCTTCTTGGTGACCGACATTGTCGGCTCAACCAGACTTTGGGACCGTCATCCTCAGGAGATGGCGGCGGCGTTGGCTCTGCACGATCGGCTATTGCGCGAAGCGATCGAGTCGGCCGGGGGTCGAGTGTTCAAACATACCGGTGATGGCGTGCTGGCGGTGTTCGGTGACGCCCGGGGAGCTGCGGAGGCGGCTGAGTCGGCGCAGCGTGCCGTGGCCTCGGCCGACTGGGGCGAGGTGGGCGAGATCCGGGTGCGGATGGGTATAGACGTGGGCGACGCCGAGTCCCGAGGTGGCGACTTCTACGGGCCGCCACTGAACCGAGCTAGCCGGATAGCGGCGGTGGGCCATGGTGGCCAGGTCCTGGTGTCGACATCGGCTCACGCCGAGATCACGGCGGCGTCGCCGGCGGGTGTGCAGGTCAGACATCTCGGGGAGCACAGCCTGCGCGGCCTGGCGACCCCTGAACGGATAGCCCAGCTGATCTTCGTTGGTCTGCCAGCAGAGTTTCCGCCCCTGCGGTTGGAGGCTGAGCCTGTTGTGGACGCGCGCCTCCATGCAACTTCCTTGCCGGGCTACGAGTTGCGAGAGCGGATCGGGGAGGGGGCATATGGGGTGGTCTACCGGGCGTATCAACCCTCGGTGGGGAGGGAAGTGGCGATCAAGGTGATTCGGCCGGAGCTGGCGGATCATCCCTCGTTTGTGCGGCGTTTCGAAGCAGAGGCGAGAACGATCGCCCGGCTGGCCCATCCCCACATCGTTCCTCTCATCGACTTCTGGCGTGACCCCCAGGGCGTCTATCTGGTGTTACAGCTTCTACCCGGCGGCTCGCTTCTCGATGCCCTCGACGGGGACGTGGGCCTGGCAGCCAAGCGGCGGATCCTGGGCCATGTAGGGGCTGCGCTCGACTACGCCCATTCCCAGGGGATCGTGCACGGGGACTTGAAGCCGGCCAACGTCCTGCTCGATGGATCGGGGAACGCCTACCTGTCCGACTTCGGGATCCTGCCACGGCTGCTGGATCCGGATCTGGCGGCCAGCCTGTCGTCGGCACCCGAGTTCCAGGCCCCGGAAGAGGCGACGACGGGTATGTCACCGGAGGCGGACCTCTTCGCCTTCGGGGTCCTTGTCTCGCGTTGGCTCGGTGAAATTCCCGAGATCGACGCGGTCCTGGCGCGGGCCACAGCCGTGACTCCTCAGGATCGCTACCCGACTGCAGCGACGCTACTGGCCGATCTCGATGAGGCGCTGGGCGATTTGATCGCCGAGGTGGAGACGCTGCCAGCCGTGTCCCGCAATCCGTATAAGGGCCTGCGTGCTTTCGAAGAGGGGGATGCCGCCGATTTCTACGGGCGGGAGGAGCTGGTGGGAACGTTGACCCAAGCCGTCGCCGAGCATCGGTTTGTCGCCATCGTGGGTCCTTCGGGTTCGGGCAAGTCGTCTGCTGTACAGGCAGGACTCCTGCCCTCGTTGGCGAAAGGCGCCGTGGACGGATCCCAACATTGGTTCTCTACTTTGATGACACCAGGCGACAGGCCGCTTTCTGCCCTGACCGAGGCGCTGGAGCAGATAGCAACCGAACCGATCCGGCAGAATGAGCTGGAGAGTGTCGGGTTGGACGCCATCGTGGACTACGACCTGGTGCTGGTCGTTGACCAGTTCGAGGAGCTTTATACCCTGGTCGAGGACGACGAGCAGCGTCGCCGTTTCGTCGATCTGTTGATCGGGGGAGTCGAGGCCCCCGGCGGGAGTATTCGGGTAGTGGCCACCCTGCGAGCCGACTTCTACGACCGGCCTCTCAAGGATGAGCGCCTTGGCAGGCTGTTCAGAGACGGTCTGGTCACTGTTCTGCCACCTACCCGGGAGGAACTAGTGGCGATGATCACCGCTCCCGCACAGGCGGTTGGGCTCCGTTTCGAGCCGGGTCTGGCTCACCGTATCGTCGAGGATGTCGCCAATCAGCCGGGTGGGCTTCCCCTCCTCCAGTATGCGTTGACCGAGTTGGTGGGGAGACGCGGGGCCGACTTGCTGACAGGCATCGACTACGAGCGGATCGGTGGGGTGGCGGGAGCGTTGGCAACCCGCGCCGAGGCGTTGTATCAGGATCTGTCCCCCTCCCAGCAGGAAGCCGCCCGTCAGGTGATGTTGCGTTTGGTGACGGTCGACGAGGAGATCGATGACACCCGGCGGCGGGTGCGGCGCTCCGAACTGGAGTCGGTGGGGATCCCCCGCTCCGACCTCAACACCGTCTTAGACGCCTTCACCTCCCAACGCCTCCTCCTCGCCGACCGCGACCCCGCCACCCGCGGCCCGACGGTGGAGGTGGCCCATGAGGCCCTACTCCGGGAGTGGCCCCGGCTGGCAGGCTGGATCGATGACCAACGGGAGTCCCTCATCCTGGGACGGCGTTTTCGTGCCGCGCTGGCCGACTGGGAGGCCAACGACCGCCACGACGACCACCTGCTCACCGGGCATCGTCTCGCCCCTTTCACCGGCTGGGCTGAGACGACCACGCTCACCGGCGAAGAGCATGAGTACTACTGGGCCTCCCAGACCAAAGACCGAGCCGAATTCGCCGCCCGTCGCCGTCGCCGTCGAACCCTCACCGGCATCCTCGCCACCGCCGCCGTCGTCGCCTCGATACTGGGCGTGGTCGCCACCGTCCAAGCCAACCGCGCCACCACAGAGGCTGAAACCGCCCGCTCCGCCGAAGCGGTAGCCGAGGCCGAGGCGGACCGGGCCGCAG
>JBGTKD010000017.1:0-8544 GCA_041744795.1 Acidimicrobiia bacterium | reverse complement strand
GGACCGCAGGTATGCCGCTGCTGCCTCGGCCTGGGTCCGTCCGGTCTCGTTGAGCCCGTATCCGGGGAGGGAGGCGTACACGACATGGTCGGGGTTATGAACCTCCCCATGCCTCACAAGGTGAACCCGACTAGCCATGGTTCCCGACGCTAACTGCCCGCGTTCTACACCGCAGAACGGCGCAGTTTCGCGCCGGTCTTGCGCTCAAAACGCTTGTAGCGTCCCGAGGGTGTGGGATGAGGTTGTTCTTCATGTCGATATGGACGCGTTCTTTGTGGCGGTCGAGCGTTTGCGGACACCGTCGCTGAAAGAACTGCCTGTGGTGGTGGGAGGCGCGGGTCCTCGCAGCGTGGTGGCGGCGGCCAGTTACGAGGCGAGGCGTTTTGGGATCAAGTCGGCGATGCCGATGAGCCGCGCACGCGCTCTGTGCCATGACCTGGTCATTGTCCCTCCCGACCACGCCGAGTACGGGAGGGTGTCCGAGCAGGTATTTGAGATCTTTCGCACGTTCACGCCACTGGTCGAAGGCCTCTCGATCGATGAGGCTTTCCTTGATGTGTCCGGTCTCCGGCGCCACTTCCCTTCGGCGGTTCACGTGGGCGAAGAGATCAGATCCACCATCCGGGACGGGGTCGGGATCACCGCCTCGGTAGGCGTTGCGTCGACCAAGTTCGTCGCGAAGCTCGCCTCGGAATCCGCCAAACCGGACGGACTCCGCCACATCTCGATCGCCGAAACCCAGGAATTCCTTGGCAGCCTTCCCATCGGCGACCTCTGGGGTGTGGGAGAGGCAACCAAGGCTGCGTTGGAGGGCGTAGGTGTCGAGCGGGTAGGAGATCTGCGCTCGGTGCCACCAAGGGCCCTTGAGAGGGCTGTAGGCGCGGCTGTAGCAAACCATCTGGTGGACTTGGCCCATGGTCGGGACCCGCGCCCTGTGGTGCCCGATAGGGAAACTAAGTCTGTCTCGGTCGAAGAGACCTTTGACGCCGACATTGGAGACGCCCAGCGCATTCGGTCCGAGTTCCGACGGCTGGCAGACCGTCTCGGCTCCCGACTCCGGAGAGCCGGGCTGTCAGGACGGACTGTGACGATCAAAGTGCGGACCCCGGACTTTAAGACGGTCACACGATCGGTGACCAGACCCGACCCGACGAACGTGGACCGGGATCTATTTCTCACAGCGCTCGAACTTTTTGACGGAATCGACGAAGACTTCCGTCCGGTCAGGCTCCTAGGTATCGCGGTGAGCCAGCTCGCCGAGACCTCGGATGCCACCCAACTCGTGACAGACCGAGACGTCAGATGGTCAGAAATTGATAGGGCCGTCGACGCCATCCGCGAGAGGTTTGGTCGGGACTCGGTCGGTCCCGTTCGTTTGGGCGACCTCGAAGAACGCTGAGTGAACCGTGAGATGCCCTTGTTCGTTGAATCCTCTCTCAACGTATACTGACTTCTCACACACCCGAGCGGAGTGAACGGCACAAAATGCCTTTGGACGACCACGAACAGCGCATCCTCGACGAGATCGAGCGTCAGTTCTATGAAGAGGATCCCGACCTCGCGCTCGCCGTCCGGAACATCGACCGGTCCGGCAGATTCGGCGTGCGGTATCCGCTGGTTGGACTCATCGTCGGCATGATCGTGGTCCTGGCGAGTTTCACGTCTTCAACGCCGATCGCCATCGTCGGATTCGTCATGATGGTGGCTTCCGCGACCGCTCTTGCCTACGGAATTCGCAACCGGATCCAGGCCGGAACGCGAAGTCCGGCACTACCAGACGCGTCATCTCAGATTTGGTACCGGCGCTTTCGTCGCGGCTGACGCTCTCCCATTAGAGTGACGCCCCCTTGGGGACGACGGGCACGTCCGGGCTCCCGAGGCCGCACAGTTAGAAGTCGATCGGTCGTGTGTGCAGTGCACCCGCCGGTCCCGAGGCACCATTGGAGATAGTCCGTTGCGAGAAGGATTCACCGCTCAGCAGGCTCAAGCGCTCACCGGATGCACACATCATCAGCTCCGGTATTGGGATCGTGTGGCACTTGTTTCCCCCACCATCCAGGGCACGGGTGGTCGTCCAGGTGTTCGACGCCTCTATTCGTTCCGGGATCTTGTCGCATTGCGCGTGGTCCGCAGCCTTCTCGACAACGGCATGTCGCTCCAGCGCGTACGCCGGGCGTGGGACTACTTACGCCGCAACGCCGACATGGAAGGCCACCTGGCCGAGGTGAAGTTGGTGACCGACGGCCAGACCATCTTTCGTATCGCCCGTGACGACGGCCAACTAATGGACGCGCTGCGTGAGGGCCAACTGGCCTTCTTCGTTGCGATCGACGAGATCACTCGCACCGTTGAAGAGGACGTGAGTCGCTTCGAGCTCGATAGGAGCGAATTCCTTGAGATGCTGCGACGGGTAGAAGACGACGTGGCCGAGGAGATGACGGCGGAGGGCTGAGTCCCAGCCAGGTCCGGTCAGCGTCGCCGCAGCGACCGCGTCTGAACGCTGGCGATCAGACGATCGAGCCGTCCGTAACGTCGGCTGATACGTTCGTCCGCTCGGCTGAAGGCCATGCGACTATCACCCCTGGGCTTGCCTCCGTAGGCCGACGCGGTGTAGAGGGTTGCCAACGGCACCAGGTCCTCGTGGTGGCGTGAGGCTATTTCGATTGGAGTCTCGAAACTGGGAACTTCACCGTCGAGGTCTCGGAGGCGATCAACGATTTCGTCCCAGGCCGCATCCACATTGCCCGTACGAATAGCCGCCAGCCGTCGACGACGCCTGATGGCCTTGTAGCCAGGCACCGTCGCCACGATCAGGACCGCAACGAGAAGAGCCCAAGCCCACACCGGCAGTGAGAATCCTTCGTCTGGACGGAAGTCTGGAGTGGCGTCCCCACCGAATATGTCGATCCCGGGTCCGAGGTCGGGTCGCTCACCGGTGGCGACGGCCGCTCCGGTGCTGTCGATCTCCGCAGGTGCCGGCACGTATTCGCGAAGGTCGAAGCCAACTGCAGCAACAAGTGACGTGTTGGCTCCGTCTGCCCGGGGAGTGGGGTCGAACTGGACCCAGCCCTGACCGTTGAGCCACAACTCCACCCAGGCATGAGCGTTGCGCTCGCGCACGACGATCACGTCGGTGCCGTCGGCCTGCTGTTGGATGTCTCCCGGGGTGAACCCGAGCACGACGCGGCTTGGTATCCCAAGGGCCCGCGCCATGACAGCCATGGCGGTTGCGAATTGTTCGCAATACCCCGTCCGATAGTTGTTCGATTCCGGGTCGAGCAGCCACTCGGCCAGGTCGAGCGACGAGTGTCCCGTGTCGACGTTCGTGGAGTAGGAAAAGTTGCGGTTGTCCCGCAGCCAGGCTTCCAGGATGAGTGCCCTCTCAAATGTCGAGACCCCTTCTTGGGTGACGGTCCTAGCGAGGGTCCTCACCGCCACAGCCGTATCGTCCGGCAATTCGAGGTAGTCCGCGATGTCGTCCGGTCGGTCCGGCGGCCTGGTGGCCTCCGGCTCTCCGGTGAACGCCCCGGCATCAGCGGCTTCTGCGAAAATCGGGGACAGCTCGCCGCCGATCGAGGCCAGATAGCCGAGTTCGGGACGTGGGACGTTGGCTTCGATCTCGTACTGCCAGCCAGCGTTGGTCCGTAGGTCGATACCTATAGAACCGTCCTCGCGCACACGGAAACCCTCACGGATGAGTTCTTCGTCGCTGCGCAAGGCATAAGGGGAGTAGAGGGTGGGAAGAATCGACTCGCGGAGTCCAGCGATCTGGATGCGAGCGGCCACCGGAACGGTCGCGCCTTGGAATGCCATGTCGGGGCGCTCCCAGCGCGACGCTCCCTGTTTGACCCAACTCTGGGAACCGGGAATCCAGTTTTCTCCGTCGTAACTGTCGAGCGTGATCAGCTTCCAGTACAGGTCACGGTTGGGAGGCGCGGTCGCAGAAACCGTGGCATAGAACAGAGGGTCGTCCGACAGTGAGATGAGGCTCTGCTGCATTCCGACGAACAGGTTGAACGAGGTGCCTCCGTAGAGGCCAGAACCGATACCCGTCTGGGTGCGCCATTGCAGCGTCCCTGCTTCGGGCACTGATGCTGCGAAGGTGTTGGCGGCCACCACCGCACCCGTTGATCCGATGACGGCCACGGCTATCGCCGCAGTCATCGACACTCGTGGCATCAGTCGACCACTGCGAGCTCGGAGCCTTCCGGCGGCCGGATTGCCAGGGTTCGCCATGGCAACAACCGTCAGACCCGCTACGGCTGCGAACGCGATGAGCCAACCAAGCCCGGGAGATCGACGGTCGAGAGTCGCCAGCTGCAGGTAAAAGGCAATCGCCGGGATGGTCACCAGCGCCGGACGACGGGTTAGAACCCCCACCGTCCCAACGGCTCCGAGGGTCCAATAGACCACGGCTAGTACTGCGACCAGCCCGGCCACGGGGAGTACGGGAGCTGCACCGAACCGCAGGATTTCCCAGGCGAAGACAAGTTCGGTTTGCACGGTGGGCAACGTCTCGGCGGTGGGTATGAGTCCAGCCCGAAGCGAACCTGGTGCGGTGACACGAAGCACGGCGATGAAAAGCCCTACGACGTTGATGACTGCGACAAGCGCCGGTGACAGCCGATAGGAGCGGGCGACCCAGGTGAACACGGCTCCGAGAATTACCGCAGCCAAGAGAACCACCTGCCAGGCCGGCCCTTCCGCCTGCGGCGCGAGCAAACGACCGAGCCGGGCCAGGCTCAACAGCACGGCACCTAGGCCGGTCAGCCAGACGAGGCGTTCGACCATGTCTTTCCAACCACTTTGGCCCATGCCGCCGCCCAGGACTCGGAGGGCGTGACGTTGATCGTGACCGCTCCCGCCCGCTGAAAGGCGATCTCACCGCTGGACGAGGTCTCGCTCGCCGACATGACGACGGTTGTGCGGTACTCCCGCGACATGAGCCTTTGGACTTCGAGCAGGTCCGAGTCGGGGATGCCGGTCACCAGCACCAGTGCGCCGCCGCGGCCGACCGCCTTCAGTCGGGAGGCAACCGCCCGAATGTCAACCCGACTTTCCCGTTCGACAACCGCTAGTTGTTCCATCACGGCGCTGTACAGGCTTATGGGTGTGGCTCCGACTCCTCCCGCCCATAGGTCGGCGTCGAATCCTTCCCTGGCGAGATGGCGAATGATCGAAGCGGCGCCGCGCACCGACTTCTCGAAGCACTCTTCGGACTCGTAGGCGCTCTGGCGTATGTCGAGGATCACAAGGGCTCTGCTCTGCCACGGGGTTTCGAGCTGGCGGATCATCAGCTCGTCCTTCTTAGCTGACGATGGCCAATGGACCCGCCGAAGGTCGTCGCCCACCACATACTCCCGCAACGTGTAAAAGTCCTCGCCGCCCCTCTGGGAGAACTCGGGCCGGGACGCCTGCATCGCGGGGTCGCGTCCCCTGGTCATTGGGAACCCGACGAGGCCCTCGACCTCCGGGTAGACGATGGGACGATCGATCGCGGGGATCTGACTTGTCGCCTTCGACAGCCGCAGAGGGTCTGTCACTGTGGCTGTCACCGGTCCAACCGGGTATACGCCGCGCGGGCGACAAAGGATCTGGTACTCGGCGTCTCCGGTTTCACCGGGCCGAATCGCTCCCGCCTCGAATACCGCACGACCCAACGCACCGACCTCGTCGGAGAACGCTACGTTCGTGAGCGTCCGGCGGCCCCGGTTGGTGATCACAGCATCGACCGCTGCCCTGTCACCTTCGTGCACCAGGCTGGGGGACAGTCTGCGAATCACGTTCACTTGCGGGGAGGAGAACCGGGTGATTCCGACGGCAGCCGCCAGTGCGGTCAGGACGACAACCCCGCCAGCCAGCAGTTCGATTTCGCCCAGCATGACCCAGAGGACCGCCAGCGCCGCTCCCACGCCGAAGGCGGCCCACCCACGATCCGTCAGCACGTCAGGTGGCCATGCGGCTGCTGCCGGGCACAGTCAGGTTGCGCAGAACCGAATCCACTACGTCATCGATCGCCGTCCCGCGCATTTGGGCTTCCGGTCGCAGCGCCATGCGATGAGCGAGTGTGTGGGGGGCGAGAGCCTTGATGTCGTCCGGAGTGACAAACTCGCGACCCTCCGACGCCGCCCGCACCCTGGCCAGTCGCTGAAGCGCCAAGGATGAGCGGGGCGAGCCTCCCAACATCAGTTCTTCGTGAGATCGTGTGGCTTCGACGAGTGAAATGATGTAGCCCTGAACCGAAGCTGCGACATGGATGCGGCGAGCAACGTCGATCATGGTCACTACGTCCGCCGCCGAGATGACTGGTCGCAGATCGTAAAAAGACGATCGGACACCGTGGGTAGTCATCATCTCCAGTTCCTTCTCACGGGTCGGATACCCGATCTTGACCCGCATCGTGAACCGGTCGAGCTGAGCCTCCGGCAGCGGATAGGTCCCCTCATGCTCCAATGGGTTTTGGGTGGCGACCACCATGAAGGGCGGACTGAGTTCTCGCGTGACACCGTCTGAGGTGACCTGGCGTTCTTCCATGGCTTCGAGGAGGGCGGCCTGGGTTTTGGGGCTGGCACGGTTGATCTCGTCGCCAACAACGATGTTGGCGAAAATCGCCCCTGGTTTGAACACGAACTCGGACTGCTGTCGGTCCCACACGCTGACGCCGGTGACATCTGAGGGGAGCAGGTCAGGCGTGAACTGGATCCTGTGGAATGTGCAGTCGACGCTGCGAGCTATCGACTTGGCGAGCAAAGTCTTGCCCACACCCGGCACATCCTCTATCAGAACGTGACCTTCCGCGAAGAGAGCGGACAGGACGAGGTCGATGACTTCACGTTTGCCCTGGATGACCCGTGCCACATTCGCAGCGACAGTATCGAACCGCTCAGCGAACCATTCCACGCGCTCGTCGTCGACAGATGTTTCGACAGATGACAAGGTGGTCTCTCTCCTGATGTTTTGCGTCACGGCACTCTACCCCTGGTGATATGAAAACCCTCAGGTAGCCTTATGGTCACGGAGTGAAACACATGTCGGCCCGGACGGTTAGCTTGGGGCTGATTCGGACCGACTATCAATGATTGTGGGGCGGAAGTTGGGGCGGACAATTCGACTCGCGCGATCCGGTCTCTTGACTGGGATTGCCCATCTACGCCGTGGATGGTGGCGTCGATCTCCCTACATTCCCCTGCCCGACCGTGCGCACATGGCATGGCGACGTACGACGGCGTACGGCACAGACCGTCCCGCAGAAAAGCGCGATGTGGTGGCCTTCCTCCTGTGGGCTGATCGGCAAAGGAAGGCACGGCCATGACGGGCTTGGAGGAGCGTCTCCGCAAAGTGCAGGGTGTCGCAGATCTGACGGTCGAGTTGGGTGAAGAGGGACTCGAGTCGATCCGTGTGCGAGTCGACGAAGGGACCGATGAGGCTTCTGTACTCGACCAGATACGCCGCATCCTCGTCGCGTACGGCCTCCGATCCCGCAAACCGGATCGGACCTTCGACGGATCCGAAGGCGGGCTGGTCGGAAGAGCCGAAGGTCCCACACGTCCGAGGATCACAGTCGGGCCGAGGGGCGACGGCCTCTATGTGAGGCTTACCGAAGGAGAACGGATCGTCGAGAGCACAGGCGAGCGATCGCCGCTCGGCGTTGCACAGGCGATGGTCCAGGCGGTCGCTGAATGGCGCGGTTCTCCGTCGCCCTGGCGGCTCGGTCTCGCTCTGGACGAACTGGACACCACACCGGTCATCACGATGCTCGCCCGACGTGATGGTCGCACCGCGGTAGCGGCGGCTTCCTGCGCCGTTTCCCTCGCCGGTGGCATCTACCAGGCGGCGCTCGGCGTGCTCTCCGAACTTGACCCCCTGGATCTGTCAGGCACGCCTTCCACCACGGGGTAACCTCCCGGAGGCGTGACACGGTCCCTGGTTCTCAATGCCTCGTATGAACCACTTTCGGTGGTCAGTGCACGTCGCGCGGTCGTCCTGATTCTTCACGGCAAAGCAGTGTCCGTTGCCGACCGCGACGACGAATGGCACGCCGAGACGGTGGCCGTACGTGTCCCTTCCGTGGTCAAGCTCACGTCTTTCGTGACGGTTCCCTATGTGAGGACCGTTCCGGTCACTCGCCGGGCTGTTTTCGGACGCGACGACTACCGGTGTCAGTACTGCCCCGGTGATGCAGAGAGCATCGATCACGTCGTGCCACGTTCCCGCGGCGGCCAACATGTTTGGGAGAACGTTGTTGCTTCCTGTCGCAGGTGCAATGTCCGCAAAGGCAACCGCACTCCAGCCGAAGCCGGCATGCCTCTACTCCGTGACCCCCGCGCCCCCAAACGCTATGGCTGGATCTACGCCTCCACCGGCTTCGCCGTAGACCCCTCCTGGCGCCCCTACCTACAGACTGCTTGATCATGCGGGGGAGCGATCCCCCGCACCCCCTGCGCTCAAGCCCTCCGGGCTTTCGCCTGGCGCGACCAGGACCGCGACCACCGTTTTGTCCCCCCTCGACGAGCGCAGCGAGGAGTCTGGGCTCTCCTATGTCAA
>JBGTKD010000016.1:0-47059 GCA_041744795.1 Acidimicrobiia bacterium | reverse complement strand
CGAGGACAACCTATCCCCGCTATGTCGACCCGATCACTGTGTCAGACACCAGATCGGCTGGACCTATGAACCACTACCAAACGCCGACTTCCTGTGGACCAGCCCCCTCGGCACCAAATACACCACCAGCGGACGCGATCCATAAACGTCGGCCACCGGTACCGTCATAGAGATGACTGACACATCCGAATCGGAATGGAAGGCTCGACTCGACCCGGATCAGTTCCGTGTGTTGCGGGAAGGGGCGACAGAACCGGCCTTCACCGGCAAGTACGTGGACGAAAAGAGCTCAGGGACATATCGCTGCGCGGGCTGTCGGACAGAACTTTTTTCCTCTGAAGCCAAGTACGACTCCCGGTCGGGTTGGCCGAGTTTCTATGAGGCCCTCGACCCCGAAAAGGTGGAAGAACGCAGCGACATCTCCCACGGGATGGTGCGTACCGAGATTGTTTGTGCCTCTTGCGGTGGGCACCTAGGACATGTCTTTCCTGACGGACCCCAGCCCACAGGGCTGAGGTATTGCGTGAACTCGCTCAGCCTCGATCTGGATCCAGACTGATCCCGGCAGACGCCGAGCGATATGCCGCCTCCAGAAGCCCGACGACGTCGCCATCGACAACTTCTGGCCCACTGATGCGGGAGACGTCTGCGAGGTAATGAACGACCGCGCCCTCCTCTGTGGCGACGGCTCCAATCGACTCCAAGAGTCGCTTCATCGCCTCGTTCTCGGCCAGGACGTCGAAGTGCATAAGTCCGATGCCCCGCGCCCTCGCACTGACGGCCAGGGTCTGGAGCAGCACACGGCCAATTCCCCGTCGCTGGTAGTCATCGAGGATCGTGATTGCGACGTCGCAAGCCGTTGGGTCGTCGTCCAACCGGATCCATCGCCCTACGCCCGCAGACGCTTCGCCGTCCAGGGCTCCCCAGGCCACGTGGTCGTGATGGTCGACTTCGCTGAGATATGCGAGCTGGCGCGGGGTCAGATGATCTGCCGGAGCTAGGAACCTCAGGTAGCGAGCGCGGGGCGAAAGCCGGTTGAACCCGTCGACTAGAAGCCTCTTGTCGTCGGCCGTGACCGGTCGAAGGCGAATGACAGAACCGTCACGAAGCCTGGCGGTCACGGCGGCGCGGGACACTTCGCCCTCGACGAGGTTCACCGCCTGACTCTGGACATTCGCCAAAAGGATCCTTTGCTTGCAATAGTTAGCATATCGCATTGTCTCGCGAATATGCACCGACCAGGAGAGTCGGAGGTAGTCCATAAACTGGCAGGTATGAATACGCAGAGATTTCGAGTGATGCCGTGACGATTCGCATCCTGACAGTCTGTCTCGGCAACATCTGTCGGTCTCCAGCAGCCGAAGCCGTGATTCGCGCCAAAGCCCAAGCTGCGGGTATTTCCGTCGAAGTCGACTCAGCGGGAACCGCCGGATACCACGTGGACGAACCCCCTCATCACCAGTCGGTGGCCGCCGGCGCTCGCCGTGGTTATGAAGTAGCCGGACGGAGCCGACGGCTGACCAAAGAGGACTTCCGCACCTTCGACCTGGTCGTGACGATGGACGAAACGAACCTCAGGGACGCCCAGCGGATGGCGCCAGCCGATGCCAAGGCCAGAGTGGTTGCGCTGCGCACCTTCGACGCACAGGGCGATGGGAACCTGGAGGTGCCCGACCCTTGGGGTCAGCCCGATACGGCCTACGAGCACATGTATGACTTGGTTGAGCATGCGGCTGACGGCCTGATCGCCTCGCTTCGCTGAGATCAGTCAGTTTTAGGTTGGCGCCAGAACAGCCCCAACTGGACGCCTGCGGCCGCAATCCCGAGAAGGGCGATGACTCCGCCGGTCAGCCCGTCGAATACCTCGGCAATACCCAACATGGCATCGACCGACGCCGGACCTGGACCAAGAACGGCGACCGCCCAAGCTACGAGCGCCACCGTCGCCACGTACTCATAGCCCTCGTCGGGGCGGCGGAACACGAAGAACCCCGCAAACCGGTGAATGGACCAGAAGGCAACAGACATGATGGCGACCAGACCAGCTGCCGCGAAGGTCGTGAACAGTCCGGCGATGAGCAGTACTCCAAGGACGACCTCACCGATTGCCGAGAACTGCGCCTGGGCTTTGGCGTGGCTGAATCCCTTGGATCCGAACCATCGGGCGGTGCCATCGATCGACCGGGCGTGATTCACCCCGTGGGCAAGGATGACCACTCCGAGCCAGACCCGCAGCACCGTCAGGGCGATCGCTTCCATCAGGTCTCAGGATCTCACGAGACGAGGGCGACCGCCAACACTTCGTCGATCGTGGAGGCGATGTGGAACGTCATCTCGGCGCGGACGTTGTCGGGCACGTCGTCGAGGTCCACCTCGTTGCGAGCCGGAATCACGACCTCGGTCAGCCCTGCCCGGTGGGCAGCCAGCACCTTCTGCTTGACCCCTCCGATGGGCAGGACCTTGCCCTGCAATGTGACTTCACCAGTCATACCAACTTCGCCCCGCACCTTTCGCCCTGTCAGGAGTGACACGAGGGCGGTTGTCATCGTCACACCCGCCGAGGGTCCGTCCTTGGGAACGGCACCCGCAGGAACATGCAGATGCACCCTGCCCGCAAGCGCAGCCTTGTCGATCTCGAAACGCTCGGCATTGGCCTCGATGTACGACAGAGCTATCCGGGCGGACTCCTTCATGACATCTCCCAACTGTCCGGTGAGTGTCAGACCCCGCTCTCCTTCTGTAACGGACGCCTCCACGAAGAGCACGTCTCCGCCGGCACCCGTAACGGCCAGGCCAGTGGCTACGCCCGGAACATCAGTCCGGTCCTTTGCCTCATCCTTCCAAATCTTCGGTCGACCCAGGTAAGTGACGACGTCTTGGGTGTCGATCACCTTGGGTTCGGCCCGCGACGACCGGGCGACTTCCGTGGCGACCTTGCGAGTCAGCTTGCCGAGCTGACGCTCGAGATTGCGAACACCAGCCTCGCGGGTGTAGCGGTCGACAATCGCCGCCATCGCCTCCGAAGTAACCGAGATCTCCTCGGGTTCCAGTCCCGCTCCACGCACCTGACGGGGAAGGAGATGGTCTCTGGCGATTTCCACCTTCTCGACGTCGGTGTAGCCGTCGATGCGGATGACTTCGGTGCGGTCCAACAGCGGGGCGGGGATCGTCTCGAGGACGTTGGCGGTGGCAATGAACACGATTTCGGAGAGATCCAGATCGAACTCGAGATAGTGATCCCGGAAGGTGTGGTTCTGGGCCGGATCGAGGACTTCGAGCAGGGCAGAGGACGGATCACCCCGCCAGTCATTTCCAACCTTGTCCATTTCATCGAGAAGGAAGACCGGGTTCATCGAGCCTGCCTCAGTCAGCGCCCGAACGATTCTTCCGGGCCGGGCTCCTACGTAGGTCCGCCTGTGGCCCCGCACCTCGGCCTCGTCGCGGACGCCACCCAGGGCTACCCGCACGAAAGATCGACCCAGGGCCTTTGCCACCGACTCGCCCAGTGACGTCTTGCCGACCCCGGGAGGTCCGACGAGCAGCAAGATCGTTCCGTCGCGGTTGTCGTCCTTATCGAGACCCCGCTCCTTGCGCAGCTTCCTCACCGCCAAATATTCGACGATCCGCTCCTTAACGTCGGTGAGACCCGTGTGGTCGGCGTCGAGAACTGCCCAAGCCTCGTCCAAGTCGAGGCGGTCTTCGGTGCGATGCTCCCAAGGCAGGTCGAGGACGGTGTCCAGCCACGTACGGATCCACGAATGCTCGGGCGACTGCTCGCTCATACGTTCCAGTCGGTCAACGTCACCGAGTACGACTGCACGCACATGCTCTGGAAGATCCCGATCTGCGACGCGGGCCCGATAGTCCGAACTGACGTCGCCCTCATCGCCCAGCTCTTTGCGGATGGCGTCCAACTGCTGGCGCAACAGGTACTCGCGTTGGGACTTGTCGATGTTCTCTGCTGCCTGGTCCCGCACCTTGCGGCGAAGCTCCAGGGTTCCGAGTACCTCGCGCATCCAGTCGAGCAGCAGCCCGAGCCGCTGACGGATGTCGAGAGTCTCAAGCAGTGTCACTTTCTGAGCCAGGCTGAGATCGGGTGAGTACACCGCCAGGTCGGCAAGCCTGCTGGGATTCTCCATCCCAAGAATTCGCTCGGCGACCGCGCCGATGCCCCGATGCTCCAGAACCTCGGTGACGATGGCGCGGTATTCAGCTACCAGCGGATCGAGTTCGTCGTCAACGATGTCCACTTCGGGATAAGGCTCGACCTCCACCCACAGAGCCCCGGCTTCGTCGGTGGAGCCAGCGCCGACCCTGGCCCGAGCCAGACCCGAGACCACCACATTCCCGTCGTCATCGGCGTCCTGGATTTCGGCGAGGGTTCCTACCGAGGCAAAGCGTCCATCGAGCCGGGGAACAAGCAGAAGCCGCCCGTCGCTACCCGTCGAGGCGGCGAGAGCGTTACGACCCTCCGCCGTCTCGATCCGCAACGTGACGGTCATGTGCGGAAAAACCACGCCGTTGCTCAGGGGTAGGACAGGAAGGGTCAATTGGGAGGTTTGGGGCATGTCGCTCCTTGCTGATGGTCACTACACGAACGCTGCGAGGGCAAAACTATTCCACGATTTCGGAAATATGACTATAGGTGACTCAGGTTGTACCATGTGTCCATACTCAAGTTCTAGCGAATCAGATCTAGAAGACTCAGGAGAAGCCCATGCCCCGCGCCGTCGGAATCGACCTCGGAACCACCAACTCAGTGATCGCCGTCCTCGAAGGCGGCGAGCCCACCATCGTCGCCAATGCAGAAGGCGGACGCACCACCCCATCTGTGGTTGCGTTCAAGGATGGCGATGTGCTCGTCGGGGAGGTCGCCAAGCGCCAAGCCATCACCAACCCCGACAACACCATCCGCTCTGTCAAGCGACACATGGGAACGGGTTGGAAAACGACGGTGGCTGGCAAGGATTACACCTCCCAGGAGATCTCGGCTCGCATCCTCATGAAACTCAAGCGGGATGCAGAGTCGTTCCTCGGCGACACAGTGGTCGACGCGGTAATCACCGTCCCGGCCTACTTCAACGATGCTCAGCGTCAGGCCACCCAGGAGGCCGGACAAATAGCGGGTCTGAACGTTCTGCGGATCATCAACGAGCCGACCGCGGCCGCGCTCGCATACGGCCTCGACAAGGAGGCAGACCAGACGATCCTCGTGTTCGACCTCGGCGGTGGGACCTTCGACGTCTCGCTGCTCGACATCGGCGACGGGGTGTTCGAAGTGAAGGCGACCGCTGGCGACACCCAACTCGGCGGCGACGACTGGGACGACGCCGTCATGGCATGGCTCGTCACCGGGTTCAAGAACGACCACGGCGTCGACCTGTCTGCCGACCGTATGGCCAGCCAGCGGCTCAAAGAGGCCGCGGAGAAGGCCAAGATCGAACTGTCTTCTGTGTCAGAGACCGAAGTCAACCTGCCCTTCATCACGGCGACGGCTGAGGGCCCTCTGCATCTGCAGATGAAGCTGAGCCGTTCGGAGTTCCAGAAGATCACCGAAGACTTGTTGGCTCGGGTCAAAGGCCCGTTCCAGCAGGCAATCAAGGACGCAGGCATAAAGGTCTCTGAGATCGACCATGTGGTCATGGTCGGCGGATCCACCCGCATGCCCGCCGTCCAGGAACTGGTGAAGGATCTGACCGGCAAGGACCCGCATCGTGGGGTCAACCCCGACGAAGTCGTGGCAGCAGGCGCGGCCATCCAGGCTGGCGTCCTCAAAGGAGACGTCAAAGACGTGCTCCTACTTGACGTAACACCCCTGACCCTCGGAATCGAGACGAAGGGTGGAGTCCTAACAAAGATGATCGAGCGGAACACGACTATCCCAACTCGGCGGTCCGAGACTTTCACTACGGCCGAGCCCAACCAACCAGAAGTCGAGATTCACGTCCTCCAGGGCGAACGGGCGATGGCTGTGGACAACAAGAGCCTGGGCAAGTTCCGACTGACTGGGATCCCACCGGCGCCTATGGGCATCCCCCAGATCGAAGTGACTTTCGACATCGACGCCAACGGCATCGTCAACGTCACTGCCAAGGACAAGGCGACCGGCAAAGAGCAGGCGATGACGATCACCGGCGGTACTTCGCTGGCTAACGACGAGATCGACCGCATGGTCAAAGACGCCGAGGCCTACGCCGAAGAGGACAAGAAGAAGCGCGAGAGCGTCGAACTTCACAACCGGGCCGAACAGCTGGTTAACCAGACCGAGAAGCTTGTCTCCGAACAGGGCGAGCAGATGACTGAGGACGAGAAGACATCTGTCGCATCGGCACTCGCCGACCTCAAGGCAGCGATCGAGTCCGAGGGCGCCGACGAGGAGATCCAGACGAAGATGGACTCCCTGATCACCGCCAGCCAAGCAATGGCCCAGAGGCTGTACGCCCAGGCAGCAGACCAGCCTGGAGGCGAAGAACCCGGGGACGACGACGACGTCGTAGAGGCCGAGATCATCGAAGAGGACGACGATCAGTCCTGATGACCTCTGAAGACATCCACTCCGAGGTTGAGACCGAGACCGTCAACGCTGGAGGAGGGGCCGACGCCTCTTCCCCGCCAGCGGTTCTCTCAGCTGATGCCCTCGGCATCAGCCTGCCAGACGATCCGGAAGAGGCCATAACGGTTCTTCTGGCCGCAGTGGCTGACGCTCGCGCCGAGGCGGGCACCTACCTCGATGATCTGAGGAGGGTGGCAGCCGACTTCGACAACTTCCGTAAACGGGCCATGAGAGACCAGCACACGATCGTCGAGCGGGCAGCCGAGCGCGTTCTCGCCGCCATGCTTCCGGTACTCGACAGTTTCGACGCTGCTCTCGCAATAGAGCCCACGACCGAGAGCGAGGAAAAGCTGCTCGGGGGCATGCGGAGCACCCACGCTCAACTGATCGACGTTCTCGCCAAGGAGGGCCTCGAACCCGTTGTCACACTCGGAGAGCCCTTCGACCCCGAAGTACACGAGGCCGTGATGACATCCGGCGCCGGCGGCGCATTGGTCGTCTCAAACGAACTACGGCGTGGGTACCGACTGCGTGGCCGGGTGTTGCGCGCCGCCCTAGTGGCGCTCGAACAAGCGGACTGAGGCTCAATTGAATCAGGACTGGCTGGAGAAGGATTTCTACTCGATGCTGGGAGTCTCGAAAGAGGCGACCCAAGACGAGATCAAGCGCGCCTATCGCAAGCTCGCTCAGAAGCTCCATCCCGACGCCAATCCCGGAGACAACACCGCCGAACAGAAGTTCAAGGAGATCTCGGAGGCGTATTCCGTGATCGGCAATGAAGAGCACCGCAAGGAGTACGACGAGTTCCGTCGGCTAGGCGCATCAGGCTTCGGCGGCGGAAACCCCTTCGGCGCTGGCGGCCAGAGGATCAGAGTCGAGGACCTGGGTGACGTTTTCGGTGGCGGAATGGGCGACCTGTTCAGCTCGTTCGGCGGAGGTGCCAGACGATCGACCGCCCGGAAGGGCGCAGACACCAGCGCAGCGCTGCACATGTCTTTCGACGACGCCTTCCGGGGGGTGACTACGACGGTTTCGGTGCGCGGAGAGGCGGCGTGTAGCCACTGTGGCGGTTCCGGGGCCGAGCCAGGGACCTCGGTGACCACCTGTCCTACCTGCAACGGAGCAGGCCAAGTCGCCCAGAACCAAGGAATGTTCGCCTTTCCTCAGACTTGTCCCCAGTGCCGAGGAGCGGGAAGGATCATCGACACTCCCTGCTCGACTTGTCGGGGGCGGGGCACAGAAACCCGCACCAGAGAGATCAAGGTCAAGACCCCGCCAGGTGTCAAGGACGGTGCGACCATCAAGCTGGCGCGGAAAGGAAACCCGGGACGCAACGGCGGACCTCCCGGCGATCTGCTCGTGACCGTCTCGGTGGAATCTCATCCCCTGTTTGGTCGCAAGGGCAACAACCTCACGTTGACGGTGCCGATCACGTTCAGCGAGGCAGTGCTGGGTACGAAAGTCGAGATACCGACCATGGACGGACCGGTGACGCTGCGCATACCCCCGGGCACTACCAGCGGAAAGACGTTCCGTGTCACCGGTCGAGGGTTCGCGCCCGCCAGGGGCAAGCCAGGCGACCTTCTGGTCAAAACCGAGATCGCCGTGCCTTCCAAGCCGAACCGAGATTTGAAAAGGGTCATCGAGCAACTCCAGACCCACGATCCCGAAGACGTCCGCCAGCACCTGCGAGGATGATGAGACATGGCACCCAATGAGCCACCACAGGAGCGTGCGGTATTCGTGATTTCGGTAGCCGCCGAACTGGCAGGGATGCATCCCCAGACTCTGCGAATCTATGAGCGCAAAGGGCTGATAGATCCCTACCGAACCCCGGGCGGTACCCGCCGCTACTCCCAGGACGACATCGACCGCCTGGCGCTGATCCAGGAGCTGACCGAACAGGGACTCAACCTGGCGGGTGTTCAGAAGGTCATGGACCTGCAGCACCGCATCTCAATGCTGGAAGGCAAGGTCGAGGCTCTCCGCGAAGAACTGGACCGCACACGAGAGGCGGCCGCCCGCCACTCCCGGGAGATCCACCAGTCCTACCGCCGCGACATCGTCCTCCGCTCCGAAATGCTCCCCGACATCACCCGCGACTAACGCGTTCTTAGCGGGGCAGCGGTTCAAAAATGAACCGTTTCGCGCACCAGAAAATCGCCGGGGACCAATCCGGATCCCCCGGTTCTCCGAACCCTGCCCGAGAGATGGCCGAAACACGGCCACGGAGAACAGGGGAAACTCATGACCAAGAAACCGTGGGTCCGCCCGGCGCTCGTCGTCGGACTGATCCTCGCCATGGCCGCGCCCATCGCGGGTGTCGGCGCCGCAGACCACCTCGACAGCCCGGCTGCCGGGGACCTGCAAACAGACATCAACGACCTGTACGCCTTCGAGTCGCCGGTCCAGGGCCATACGGTCCTGGCATTGACGGTTGCTCCGGCGGCAGGGCTGATAGCCGGTACCGACTTCGCAGACAAGGGCGTCGCCGGATACCAGATCAGGGTCGACCGGGACGGCGACACGATCGAAGACCTGACGTACCAGTTCGACTTCACCACCCGCGACGACGGCAGCCAACTCGTCCAGGTGCGGATGGTCGAAGGCCGCAAAGCCACCGCGCTCAACCCCCGTGGACGAGTCGTGGCCGTCGGCACCGTCGGTGAGACACTGGAACTCCGGACCGGGGGCAAGGTCTTCACAGGCCTGCGATCCGATCCGTTTTTCTTCGACCTCGCCGCGTTCTCGAACGTTGTCGAGGGTGGCAACCTGACGGATGGACGCCAGTTCAACGACGCCGCCCGCAGCGACTTCTTCGCCGAGCTGAACACGCTGGCGATCGTCCTCGAGGTTCCCACCTCGAGCCTGGGCGGCGAGATCGCGGTATGGGCCACGACGACTGCCCCGAACGAGGCAGGGGTCTGGCAGCAGGCCGACCGCATCGGTCGTCCGGCGATCAACACCGTGGTCAACTCGAGTGGGGCCGTGGTTGGCGCCGACCCGGGCAACAAAGCCCTATTCAACGCCAGCCATCCCAAGGATGACGCCCAGTTCACTAGCCCCGCCAAGGACGCACTGCGCATCTTGTCGAGTCTGAGCGCCGAGGGTTCGTACGACGAGGCAACCCTCGAAGCACTAGCCGGCATCCTCCTACCCGATGTGTTGACGTACGACACGTCACAGCCCGCCTCGTATCTGAACGGACGAGCGCTGACCGACGACGTAATCGATATCTCGCTTTCGATCGTCACCGGAGGTGCCATCACCACCGATGGGATCGGAACGCACACCGACTATCTCGCGGAGTTCCCGTACCTGGGCGTTCCTAACGAGTGAGTAGATCTGTCGAGGGGGTGGGGACACCCGCCCCCTCGCTACTCCCCACACATCATGCGACGACTAATTTTTCTCACCATCGCCACCGTCCTGACCCTGGGCGGTCTATACGTGGCCAATGCCTCCTTCGCTCCTGATCTGGTTGTGCGTTTCCGCATCGCCAATCCTGATCCAGTTGAGTTAGACAGGCTCATCGGCGTTTTCGACGAGCGCGTCCAACGCGATCCTGACACCACCCTTTACCGGTCCACCTTGGGCCGCCTTTACTTGGACAGGGCGGGGCTCACTTCGGACCTCGGCGACTACGACCGAGCCATCGAGCTTCTTTCCTCAGCGGAAGTCACCCCGGAACTCGCAGTACCCCTGGCACGCGCCTATCTCGCAGTCCACTCGTTCGACGACGCGCTGGCCACGATCGAAGTTGCCCCCGCCGACTCAGTCGCGACTCTGACCGTCACCACCGATGCTCGGTTGGGGCTGGGCTCCTTCGCCGAAGCAGAGCTAGTGATTACCCGACTCGAGCGCATGCATCCTTCCGAACCGGCCATCCTCATCCGGCGAGCAGAGCTGGCGCTCCTGACCGGCGACGGCACCAGGGCCGTCGAAGCGGCTGACCAGGCGCTGCACTACACCGAGGCGGCCCGGCTCCCAGACGCTGACCGCGTCTTCTACCTCTCTGCCGCCGCCCGCCACCATCTTCTGGCTGGCGACGCCCGAGAGGCTCTCGGGCACGCAGAGGAAGCGGTAGGACTCGACGCGGCCAACGGAGCCGCCCAACTATTGCTGGCGCGCGCCCAGGCCGCCACTGGCGATCTGGACCAGGCGCTGGCGTCCGCCGAGCGGGCGGCATCGCTGATTCCCGATCCGACAACTCTCAGCTTCCTGGCTGACATCAGTCTCGCTTTGGGAGACAGCGAGACATCAAACCGGCACCTCGACACGATCGAGGCGATCGCCAAGCTCGACCAGCCTGCCTTGAGACGCTCCACCGCTCTGGCGCTAGCCGAGCACGGCCGGGCACTCCAGTTGTCGCTGGCGATGGCTGAAGCAGAGCTCACAGAGCGTGACGACCCGTACGCCCACCATCTGATGGCCACTGTTCTGCACGCTCTGGGACGTCACTTAGAAGCAGAAACCCACGCAGCTCTGGCGATCTCGATTGCCGACCCTTCGGTCTGGTTCCGTGCCGGGCTTATCGCACTCGAGAACGGTCAGGGGAACTTGGGTGTCGAACGACTCGAAGCCGCCCTCGATCTATCACCAAACTTCCATCCCGTGCACGCCCAAGCTGCTCGACAAATTATCGAGGAGCTTGCGCCATGAGACGCCTGGCCGCCACCGTGACCCTGATGGCGGCGTTCATGGCGGTGGCACTTCCAGCCGCCGCCCACCCGCTAGGGAACTTCACGACGAACGTACATCTCGGTGTGACCATCGAAGGCGACCAGATCGACCTGCTCCTCGTGATCGACATGGCCGAAATCCCCACCTTCCGGGAGAATCTCGATGCCAGCGGAGAAATCTCTGCGTCAGATCTCTCCTCCTATTCCCACGCCCTCTGCCAAGCCCAGTCCGGCAATGTCGTGCTGGAGGCCGACAATTCCTCCATCCCGCTCGTTGTCCGAGCTTCCACGGCCGAACTGCGGGACGGGGAAGGCGGGCTGAACACTCTGCGTATCGAATGCCAACTCGAAGCGGTCTCGATTGCCAGCACGTTCGCGGTGTCAAACGAGGTGTTCTCGGATCGGATCGGCTGGGTGGAGATGGTGGTGGTTGGCGGCACAGCTCCCGGCATACCTTCGGTTTCGCCCAGCGCGGTGCTCGAGGACTACCCGTCAACGACACCACCGGCGCAACGACAGGCCACGATCACTGTTGGTGACACGACGCCTGCTGATGAGGATTCGTCGGTGGCGGTGGCGCCCATCACGCAACGGTTGGCGGAAGGGTTGACGCGATCCGGGTCGACTGGCGGTCTCGTCGCACTCCTGGCCGCGGCCGCCCTCGGGATGACGCACGCCCTGGCTCCCGGGCATGGCAAGACTCTCATGGCCGCCTACCTCGTCGGAAGGGGCGGAAAACCCCGCCAGGCGATGGGTCTGGGCATGGCTGTCGCAGTCAGCCATACGCTGGGGGTGGCGATCCTGGGACTGATCACAGCCGGAGCATCCTCGGTGTTCAGACCGGAGGGGCTCTACCCGTGGCTGACAACAGGATCTGCTCTGATCGTCACCGGACTGGGTCTCTCACTGCTGGTCAAGGCGCTCCGCCGCCAAAGTCATAGCCACGACCACGGGCACGACCACGACCACGGACACGGGCACGACCACGACCACGACCACGACCACGGACACGGCCGGCTCCCTGATCTCGGATGGCGTTCGCTCGCCGCCCTCGGACTGGCAGGCGGACTCGTGCCATCGGCGTCGGCGGTGGTGTTGCTTCTTGGCGCGGTGGCGATCGGGCGTCCTTGGTTCGGTGTGACACTCGTCTTCTTCTTCGGAATCGGAATGGCCGTTGCTCTCGTTGGAGCGGGCCTGATCGCCCTTAGGATCAGCCGGTCCGGTCTCCAGCGACTCGAGCGAAGGTTTGCGGTGTCGAGCCGTCTCGTTCCCACCCTCGGCGGGCTTGCTGTCACCGTCGTTGGGGCACTGCTCTTGTGGGACGGAGCCCGTACCTTGCTCTGATGCGCCCGACTACTCTCCCAGCCGACATGAGCGACTCGTTCACCGGCCGGGCACGCATCCTCGATCTCAACGGATTTCTGATCGATGTGGGTCTGGCCGAGCTCAACCGCCTCGATCAGGACTCGGCAAGCACGTGGGGCGGAAAGGTTCGTCTGTTCGTCAATGCCGCACTCTCCTCCAAGACAATGGAGTCGATCCTCGAACTTGAGAACGGCCAACGCGCGAGAGCGCTTGTCGGACCCCAGGTGGGCGACGTAGTCGATGGTGAGCTGATCGAGGTCCGGGTCATCGCCCTGCAGAACGAAGTCCCTTTCTGATCAGAGCCGCGAGCGCACTTCCCACAACTCGGGAAAGAACGTGAAGTCGACGGCACGTCGCAGGTAGCCGAGCCCCTCGGTTCCTCCGGTCCCGCGCTTTCCGCCGATGATCCTGTGGACCGTTCGGAAGTGCTCATAGCGCCATCGGCTAAATGAGTGCTCCAGGTCGACCAGCTTCTCTGCCAGCTCGTACAGGTCCCAATGCTCGGCTGTGTCGCGATAGACCACCTCCCAGGCAACGGCGACAGACTCATCGAGGTCGTGTTGTTGCGACCAGTCCCTGTCGAGCCACCGGGACTCCAGGAGGCCCCGCCGAGCCAGTAGGCGAAGCGTCTCGTCGTAGAGGCCCGGGTTGTTACGAACCTCCTCCAGACGCTTCCGGCCCTCGTCGTCCAGTTGGTTGAGGTATCCCGGCGGTCGCCGACCGAATGCGAACTCGATCGCTCGATACTGCTCCGACTGGAATCCCGAGGCTGATCCGAGCATGTGTCGAAACTTCAGGTAGTCAACCGGGGTCATCGTGGCGAGCACCTGCCATGACTCGATCAGGACGTGCTGAATTCGGGCGACCCTGGCAAGGGCCTTGAATGCGGGACCAAGATCGTCGTCAACAATCTTGGACTGCGCGTAAGCAACCTCGTGGAGAACGAGCTTCATCCACAGTTCGGTCGCCTGATGGATGATGATGAAGAGCATCTCATCGTGCTCATCGCTGACAGGGTGCTGCTGGGCGAGAACCGCCTTGAGGGACAGGTACTCGGCGTAGGCGTTCTCAGGCATAGACGCCATGGTGCCAGGCGGCTGCTCGTAACGCCGCGGGGACCCCGTCGGGTCTACAAACGGATCAGTCGGTGAGGGCGGCGCCTGCGGTCACGATCAGAGAACGGACCATCGATATCGGCAGTCGGAGCGCTCCACCCGCAGCATGCAGGGCGGCGAAGCTCGACCCGCTCAGCACGCCCTCTGTGTGAGCGACGCGCACCGCAGCCGCAAAGATGTCCCGGCGGCCCACCTCCTCCATGTGAACCGCCGACGCGCCCAACAGCTCGACAACCTGCACCAGGCTCAGCGGATCGAAGGAAACATGGGCGGCGAAAGGGTGGCGAACGAAGCGGCGCAACTCCCTCTCGGCAGCGACACGACACCGATCGGAGTCGCCCGACCGGAGGACGATTACCGAGAGAAGAGCAGAGGTAGCGCGTTCCAAGCGAACGGCGAGTTCCTCGGTCGTCAGAATCTCTAAGACATCGTCGGTAAAGGTCTGTTGACAGTCAGTGCACCTGACGTAGTCGCCGAGATGGTGATAAGGCCAGATTGGAAACCCGAACGGCGCGAGCCAGCGCCGAACCTCGGTCCTCACATAAGTCCGGTCGCCGCCTTCAAGCGGACAGAAGAACGTCCCTCCGCCACTTTTGGTCGACCTGACTCGCCAGCCCAACGAGCCCCTCACGCCTGCCTCCCATTTTCTTGCCCCAAACCAACACGGTATCCGCGATAGGTCATCGGTCAAGGCGTGCCTTCTAGCTCCCATCCGTCAGTCAGTCGGTTCCGAACCTCGTCTATGAAACACCCTCGCCACGGCCCCAGCGCCGGAGTGCTCGCCGCGTTCGCAGCTCTGGGACTAGCCCAGTTCGCAGCGGGATTCTCCCCACGCCTTCGCAGCCCAATCCTCGACGTAGGCGATCGCGTGATCGATTCAGTCCCCTCGGCCGTCAAGGAATTCGCCATCGACACGTTCGGGACGGCGGACAAACCGGCCCTACTCATCGGAATCGGTGTCTTCCTTGTGGCTTACGCCGCCGTTGTGGGGACTGTCGCCGTGCGGTACAGCAGAGCGTGGGGAGTGGCGGGGATCGGTCTCTTCGGAGTCATCGGAATACTGGCCGCCCTTGGAGGTCCCGCAGGCCCGATTGGCGTGGTGCCAAGTGCGCTCGGCGCAGTAGCGGGGATCACCACCCTGTTGTGGCTGACAAGACCGCCGGACGCAGGCACCGGGACCGACGAGTCTCGCCGGAACTTCCTCTACTCGTCAGGCGCCATCGCTCTCTCTGCCATGGCGTTTGGCGGGGTGGGATTCTGGGCGGACCGCAGATTCGAACGTGAGATGGTCAGTTTGCCGCGCGCCTCGACGCCCCTCACCCCCATCCCCCCTGACGTGTCATTCGACACGCCCGGTCTGAGTCCATTCGTCACATCCAACGCCGACTTCTATCGGATCGACACAGCTCTCACCGTGCCGAGAATCTCGACCGAGGACTACACGCTCAAGATCAAGGGCATGGTCGACAGGTCTCTCACCCTCAGTTACTCCGATCTACTCAGCCGACGGATCGTCGAGTCCGACATCACGCTTACCTGTGTCTCGAACGAAGTAGGAGGCAACCTCCTCGGTAACGCTCGTTGGCTGGGCGTGCGGCTCGACGATCTCCTCGCCGAAGCGGGAATCGACCCAGCCGCGGACCAAGTCGTCGGTCGGTCGATAGATCGGTACACGTGCGGGTTTCCAGTCGCCGCGCTGGATGGCCGAGACGCGCTCGTAGCGATCGGGATGAACGGCGAGCCGTTGCCACCCGAACACGGCTTCCCAGCCCGGCTGATCGTCCCGGGTCTCTACGGCTATGTGTCGGCCACCAAGTGGCTGACGGAGATCGAGCTGACGAGGTTCGACCAGTTCGATCACTACTGGGTAGACCGAGGGTGGGCGAAACAAGCACCTATCAAGACCCAATCCCGTATCGACACCCCAAAGGCTCTGGGACGCATCCCGACCGGTCCAACCGCGATCGCCGGCGTGGCCTGGGCCCAGACCCGGGGTGTGGCACGTGTCGAGGTGAAGATCGACGACGGTCCTTGGCAGGAGGCCGAGCTTGCCGACGAACTCAACGGTTCGGTTTGGCGGCAATGGAAGATGACATGGGACGCAACACCGGGCCGTCACCAGATCACCTGCCGGGCCACTGACGCCCTGGGCCAGACCCAGCCGGAGACCCGCTCGCGCCCGATCCCCGACGGCGCCACCGGCTGGCACTCGATTGTCACATTGGTCGATTCCTGACCAATCCGGCGCGCCATCCGCTTCGAAATACCCCTGAGGCTTCAAACGGAGCCGCACTCGAAAGGACTAGCAACATGACGAAAAATATTCGCTTCATCGCCCTGGCTGCGATGCTCTCACTCCTGGTAGCCGCTTGCGGCGGCAGTGACACAACCGCCACTACGACCGCCACGACCGCTGCCACGACCAGCACCATGGCCGAAACGACCACCACCACGGCTGCAACGACCACCACCGAGGCCATGATGGACATGGTCGATCTCACAGCTGTGAACTTTGGTGCAGCGTGTGCAGCGGTACCGGCTGACGGCGCCGGCTCCTTCGATGGCATGGCCAACGATCCTGCAGCCACCGCCGCCTCCAACAACCCTGTCCTGTCCACCCTGGTCACCGCAGTGGTCGCAGCGGGACTGGTCGACACTCTCAACAGTGAAGGCCCGTTCACGATCTTCGCACCGTTCAACGACGCCTTCGCCGCCATCCCGGCTGACGATCTCGATGCGATCCTTGCCGACACCGACCTCCTGACCTCGATCCTCACCTACCACGTGGTGGCGGGTGTGTCCCTCGACGCTCAGGCGCTGGTGGATGCGGGCACCGTGACCACAGTCAACGGGGCGGACCTGACCATCGCAGCCACCGACGACACCATCACTGTCAACGGCGTCGCCATGGTCATCTGCGGCAACGTCCAGACCGCCAACGCCACTGTCCACATCATCGACACCGTCCTCGTGCCGGGCGCGTGACCTGATCTAGATCGAGTCAGAAGGGGGGTGGGCGCCGGTGCGCCCACCCCTTTTCACGTGACGGGCTGTCTCGTCGAATAGCGGGGATCGGTGTACTCCTCGCTGCGGATCACTTCGACGAGCGCCGCCACCGCGTCATATGTGTCGACGTAACTCACATAGAGCGGAGCGAAGCCAAAGCGCAGGATGTCGGGGGCCCGGAAATCTCCGATCACCTGGCGTTCGATGAGCGCCTGGACGATGGCATATCCGTCTGGATGGGATAGACACACCTGCGACCCTCGTCGTGCCGGTTCTCGCGGTGTGACGATGCGCAAACCCAGCCCGCTGTCATCCACCAGTTCCATGAACAGTTCGGTCAACGCGAGGGACTTGGCACGGACAGTGGCCATGTCTACCCCGTCGAAAACCTCGAGGGCCGAGTCGAGAGCGGCGAGCGAGAGGACATGAGGCGTCCCAACTCGAGCACGGCTGATCCCCTCGGCTGGCACGAACTCCTGGGCGAAATCGAACGGGGCTTCATGTGCGAACCAGCCGGTGATCGGGTTGCGGAACGACTCCATTCGATCAGGGTGGATATAGACGAAGGCCGGAGCCCCTGGCCCTCCGTTCAGGTATTTGTACCCGCATCCGACAGCGAAGTCGGCGTCGCCGAGGTCGAGGGCCATCGCGCCGGCCGAGTGGGCCAGGTCCCAGACCACGACCGCTCCCGCTGCGTGAGCTGCGGCAGTGATGGCTGTCATGTCGTGCATCCGACCGGTGTCGTACCCGACATGTGTGATTGCCACCACGCCTACATCGTTATCGATCGCCTCCACGATCTCCTCGGGATCGGCGATCCGGAGATCCGATATCGCCGACATCACATACAGATCAGTCGGAAAGTTTCCCGAGTCCGAGAGGGCGACTTTGCGATCGGTGAGATTCAGGGCGGCTGAAACGACCTTGAAGAGGTTCACCGACGTCGAGTCAGCTGCCACCACCGTGCCGGGCGCGGCCCCGATGATTCGGGCGATCCGATCGCCGACCCGGTAGGGCAGTTCCATCCAGCCGTGCTGGTTCCAGGAGGTGATGAGATCGCGACCCCACTCGGTTGTCACGGTCGCCAGACGGTCCGGCACGTGCGCAGGCATCGCACCCAGCGAGTTTCCATCCAGATAAATGACACCCTCGGGCAGGGCGAAGAGATCTCTTGTCGAACGCAGGGGGTCTGCGCGGTCAAGGGCTTCACAAGCCGCACGGTCTGTCATCAGGGCATTGTCACATGAACGAGCAAGCCAGCTCGCTACTCCTGGATTCGACCACGTCCGGACCGGATACGCTTCCTCGATGCCGGTCATAGGAATTTCCTGTTGGGAGCGACCACTCGACACCACCCTTGCCAGCGGCGAACGCCACCACCTGCTCTCCAGCAAGTACACGATTGCGCTGACCGCAGCCGGAGCCACACCTCTCATCCTGCCTTCGATCGATCCGGCTTTGGCCGACCTTGCGGTGTCGCGCATCGACGGACTGGTGATCACCGGCGGGGGCGACATCGACCCCGCCCGCTACGGACAATCGAACACCGACAGCAGTTCCATCGACCTCATCCGCGATGCCTGGGAGTTGGCATTGGTCGAGGCGGCAAGGCGCCGGAACATTCCGCTGCTGGGTATCTGCCGGGGACTCCAGATCCTCAACGTCGGTCTGGGCGGGACGCTTCGCCAGCATGTCTGGGGAAGCGATGACCACATTCATCTCTGGAACGAGGATCGAACCCATCTCGCCAGCGGCCATCACGACGTGGCGCTCGAGGGAATACTCCGAGAGTTGTACGGGAAGGATCGCCGTCAGGTGAACAGCCTCCATCACCAGGCGATCGACGAACTCGGTGCATGCCTCGAAGTGGTCGCCACCGCCCCGGACGGCGTCGTGGAGGCGGTCGCCTCAGTCGGCGACTGGCCCGCGCTGGGCGTCCAGTGGCACCCCGAACGCCAGCTTGACGAAGAAGCGCTCTTCGGTTGGATCACCCAACGAGCGACGGGTTGACCCCGGCGATTCACTGCTGGGAGAACACCAGCTCGCCCGAGTCTCCAGACACATCGATAACGTCGCCGTCGCCGTACGAGCCGTCCAACAGCTTGACCGCCAGCCGGTCTGCCACCTCGCGTTGTATCACTCGCTTCAGTGGGCGGGCACCGAAGGCCGGATCAAATCCCCACTCGGCGAGTAGGTCCTTGGCGGCCTCGTCCAGGCGGAGAGTGATGTCCCGTTCCGCCAGGCGCTGGAGAAACCCGCGCAACTGGATGACGACGACCTGACGGATCTGGGACGCCTCCAGCCGGTCGAAGACGACCACGTCGTCGACCCGGTTGAGGAACTCGGGGCGGAAGTGCGCCCGCACAGACTGCATGACCCCTTCTTCGATCAACTCGAAGTCCATATCTGGCTGGATGTGCTCGGAGCCGAGATTCGACGTCATGATCAGCACGGCATTGGTGAAGTCGACGGTGCGGCCCTGTCCGTCCGTGAGCCGCCCGTCATCCAGAACCTGCAGAAGCGCGTTGAACACGTCGCTGTGAGCCTTTTCGACCTCGTCGAGCAGTACCACCGAATACGGGCGGCGTCGGATCGCCTCCGTCAACTGACCGCCCTCGTCGTATCCGACATACCCGGGAGGGGCCCCGATGAGACGACTGACCGAGTGCTTCTCCATGTACTCGGACATGTCTATGCGAACCATCGCTCGCTCGTCATCGAAGAGAAACTCGGCGAGGGCCCTGGCAAGTTCAGTCTTACCTACTCCCGTCGGGCCGAGAAACAGGAATGAGCCGATCGGCCGGTGGGGATCACCGAGACCAGCCCGGTTGCGCCGTACGGCATTGGCCACCGACCCGACAGCGCGGTCCTGGCCAACCACCCGGTCGTGGAGATGGGACTCGAGATGAACGAGCTTTTCCATTTCGCCCTGCATCAGGCGGGCGACGGGAATGCCGGTCCACCTAGCCACCACTTGAGCGACATCCTCTTCGGTCACTTCTTCAGAGAGCATCCGGCCTTCGGCGTGAAGTTTCTCTAGCTGGTCCTGGCCCTCGATCAGAGCAGCTTCGAGTTCGGGCAGACGCCCGTAGCGGAGTTCGGCGGCCAACGTCAGGTCGCCGTTCCGTTCCGCCCGCTCCGCTTCAGCTCTGACACGCTCGATCTCTTCCTTGGTGGACTGGATCGTCGAGATCGAGCCCTTCTCGAGATTCCAGCGGGCGGTCAGAGCCTCGATCTCTTCTTCCAGTTCGCCCAGTTCGGCGCGCAGGTTCACCAGCCGCTGTTCAGAACTGGCGTCGGACTCCTTGGCGAGCGCAGCCTCCTCTATCTGGAGCTGAATCCTGCGCCTGCTTCGCTCGTCGATCTCCTCAGGCATCGAATCGATCTCTATCCGCAGCCGGGAGGCCGACTCGTCGATGAGGTCGATCGCCTTGTCGGGGAGCTTCCGGGCAGGGATGTACCGGTCCGACAAGGTGGCGGCAGCCAGCAGAGCGCCGTCGGTGATACGTACTCCGTGATGAACCTCATAACGTTCTTTGAGACCGCGCAAGATGGCGACCGCGTCAGTCACCGAGGGTTCGGAAACGAATACGGACTGGAAGCGGCGCTCGAGAGCGGCGTCCTTTTCGATGTGCTTGCGGAACTCATCGAGAGTCGTCGCGCCGATCATCCGCAGCTCACCCCTGGCAAGCATCGGCTTGAGCATGTTGGACGCATCCATCGAGCCCTCGGCCGCTCCCGCCCCGACCATCGTGTGAAGCTCATCGATGAAAGTGATCACCTCGCCCTGGGCTTCGGCGATCTCGGACAGGACAGCCTTGAGGCGTTCCTCGAACTCACCTCGATACTTGGCGCCGGCCACCATGGCACTCAGGTCGAGAGCCACGATCCGCTTGGTCTTGAGACCTTCGGGGACGTCACCGTCGGCAATCCTGCGGGCAAGTCCTTCGACTACCGCTGTCTTGCCAACTCCTGGCTCACCGATCAGTACCGGGTTGTTCTTGGTGCGACGACTGAGGACTTGGATAACACGCCGGATCTCTTCATCGCGACCGATCACCGGATCGAGCTTGCCCTGGCGGGCGTCGGCCGTGAGATCGCGGCCGTACTGTTCGAGAGCATCAAAAGTCGATTCCGGATCGTCCGAGCGCACCCTTTGGGCGCCCCGGAGATCCTTCAGCGCATTCAGGATCGAAACAGGGTCGACACCCTCCTCCGTTAACAGTGCACCGGCAGAGGACTGAGACTCGGCCAGCGCCAGGAGAAGGTGCTCGACGGACACGAAGTCGTCTTTCATCTCTCGGCGACGCTCATCGGCGCGAGCGAGGGCGCTCGTCAGCGCGGCATCGATTGTCGGCTCAGATCCCCCGTAGGTTTGAGGAAGTCTGCCCAGTTCCCTGGCCACCCCGTTTCGCAGTCCGGGGACCGATCCCCCCGCAGCCTGAATCAACGGCAGCGCAATGCCATCGGTCTGATCCAACAAAGCACCCAGCAAGTGGGTGGGCGTTATGCCAGGTTGGTTCTCACTCTTTGCCCGGGCATCGAGGAGCGCGGCGCGAGCCTTCTGCGTGAGCCGCTCGAGATCCATCAGGTGTCCTTCCAGTTATCGCTATCAGTAAATCTAAGCGTAACTCTATCAAGTTTATTCCCGGTCGAGAGAGGTCGCAATGCGACGGAGCAGCACTATTTCCTCGGTATCCGGCTCAGGTGCCAACTCCGGCTCCGTTCGCTGGAATCGGTTGTAGGCCTTGACGACCAAGAACATCACGAACCCAACGATGATGAAGTTGAGGATCGCTTCGACGAATGCGCCGACCGAGCCGACCGGTACACCGGTCTCGGCATCGACCGGACCGAAGGTTCCCATAGACGCCAGACCAGACAAGTCGAAGACCATTGCGATGAGCGGACTGACAATTCGCGTGGTCAGGATGTCGACCACCGAGGCAAACGCGACACCCAATACGAACGCCACAGCTATATCGACCAGGTTTCCCCGATTGATGAACTCCTTGAATTCCTTGATCACCCTTGTCTCCTTCCGGCAAGCAATTTCAAGCGAAACTAACCCCGTAGGTTGCAACGCGCCCTGGCGAGCCAACGCCTAGCCTGACCCAACGATGAGTTCGACTGACCAACAGCGCCCATTTCTCGCCACCATCGATCAGGCCGTGAACGGCGACCGCGTTCGGATAACGATCACTATCGGATTCGCCGGTGAAATCCACGAAGGATCCGCAGAAGGGGTCGCTGAAGGCAACCATCGAGCGCGGGTCGTGGGGGAAGCAACACTGCGCGCCATCGAGCACCTGGCTGGCGGGTTGGCCGAGTTCGACCTGAGTGCGGTGGCGACTTCGGATCTCGGCCCGGTGCGCATTGCGCTGGCTCAGGTTCGCCAAGCGGGGTGGTCCGACTACTTGATCGGATCGAGTCTCGTTCGCGACGGGGACTCCGCCACGGCCACCGCCAAAGCAGTGCTCGACGCAGTCAATCGCCGCATCGCCACGACGCTTTGACCTCCCAGTAATAAACATCGTTCGCTAGTTGCCTATATGTGCTACCTTGCAGTCAATGGTAGTTCGAAATGATGCGGGCCACAGGCGACAGGATCGGAACACCCAGCTTCTCAAGGGCGTGCTCGACATGTGTCTGCTCTCGGTCATCGCCGAGGAACCGAGCTACGGGTACGAGATGGTCCGCAAGCTCACCGAGCGAGGGCTCACCCTCGTCAGCGAAGGGGCGATCTATCCGGTACTCAGCCGCCTGCAACGGAGCGGGCTCATTGACGGTTACCTCGTTGAGTCCGCCGAGGGACCGGCCCGCAAGTACTACAGGATCGAAAAGAAGGGGAAGGCTGCTCTGGCCGAGTGGGTGGGCGCCTGGCATGACCTTTCAAAGGGCGTCAACAACGTCCTGGGAGGAGACACCGAATGAGTGACAGCGCAGACCTCGCTCGTATCGCCGCAGACTGCGACGCCTACTGGCGGGAAAGCGGTGTTCCGCGACGGGCTCGCACCCAAATGCGGCTCGAATTGGAACAGCACCTTCGCGACGCGGCCCTCGACGGCAGACCGCCGTCGGCTGTGGTCGGCAAGAGCGTCGAGCGCTTCGCAGAGGAGTGGGCAACAGAACAGGGCCACGGGGACAGAACGGCGTCATGGGATGACGTCCGATCAGGTGCGGCCGACTTTCGTCGGAGGACGCGCAGAACCACAGTCACCTACGGTCTGGGGATAGCGGCGCTGATGGCCGGGGTATTGGCGGGAAGTCTCGCCCAAGGAGGTGACGATGTGAACAACGAATCGTGGCGATGGGTATGGACGCTGTTCGCTCTGGGCATGGGGATCGGCGAAATATTCACCGCCGGCTTCTTCCTGCTCCCGTTCGCCATCGGTGCAGCAGCCGCGGCAGTGCTCGCCTGGATCGGCGTTGCCCTCCTAGCCCAGTGGCTGGTGTTCTTCGGGGTCTCGGCGATTTCCTTTGCGTACCTCCGGAAGTTCATCGACCGCCAGGACTCCCAAGTCCAGCCCCGGGTCGGTGCAAACCGATGGCTTGAAGCCAGAGGGGTGGTTCTCCAGGATCTCGACCCCGCCGCCGGAACGGGCATGGTCAGGATCGACACCGAGGAGTGGCGCGCTGTCAGTGATGATGGTCGACCGATCCCGGCAGGTACCGCGGTGATCGTGACCGATGTGCGGGGCTCCCGCCTGGTGGTGAGTCCGCTGGGGGAAGAATGACGACACAACACAAGAGGAGGTAGGCAATGGACGCACTCGTGTTCCTGCTAGTCATCCTGGCGGTGGCGGCGATCCTCGTCGCAGCAGCCGGGTTCCGAGTGGTCAGGCCCTTCGAAAAGGGGCTCATTGAGTTCCTGGGCAGATATGAGAAGACGGTGGACAGCGGTCTTCGCTGGGTGATCCCGTTCGTCAAGCGCATCACCAAAGTGGACATGCGCGAACAGGTGGTCGACGTTCCGCCCCAGGAAGTGATCACCAAAGACAACGTGGCAGTCACAGTCGACGCAGTCATCTACTACGAGCCCACCGACCCGGTGAAGCTCAAATACAACGTGGGAAACTTCATCCTCGCCGTCACCAAGCTGGCACAGACGAACCTAAGAAACGTCGTAGGCGACCTGGACCTCGACTCGGCACTGACCTCTCGTGAGATCATCAACGCCAAGCTCCGTCAGATTCTCGACGACGCGACTGACAAGTGGGGTACCAGGGTCGTCCGGGTCGAGATCCAGCGGATCGAGCCGCCGGCGGACGTCACAGAAGCAATGCACCGCCAAATGAAGGCCGAGCGCGACCGGCGCGCAGCCGTCACCGAGGCCGAGGGCGAGAAGCGGGCAGCCATCCTCAGGTCGGAAGGCATCAAGGAATCCAACATCCTCGAGGCCGAGGGCCAGGCAGAAGCTATCAAGCGGGTGGCAGACGCCGACCGCTACCAGAAGGAGACCGTCGCCGAAGGTGAGGGCCGCGCTATCGAGCGCGTGTTCGCCGCCATCCACAACGGGGATCCGACACCGGACCTGATCGCTATCAAGTACCTCGAGACCCTCGGTGAGGTGGCCGACGGGCGCGCCACGAAGGTCTTCCTGCCGCTCGACACGAGCGGCGTCCTCGGCAGCGTCGCCGCAATCGGCGAGATGTTCCGGGAGATGAACACCCCCGCCGCCGAGTAGCAGTCACCCACCGCCCAACGTGAAACCGGCGTACCTAGGTACGCCGGTTTCAGCCGGCGGTGCGGTCCATCGAGGCGAGGGTGGCTTGGACTTCGGAGGGCTCCACCGGGGGGTAGAAGACCATCGTGAAGAGGTCGCATCGCTCGCCTGGGTCTTCGAACCAAGCGACCACCCAGGACCCGTCGTCGAACGGTCCCGCCACCGCTCTTGCTCCATCGATCATCACCTCGCCCTTGTCCCCCGGCCAGTCCTCCAACGGGAGCGTCCCCCGGATCAGAGCGACGGCCACATCACCGTCACCGTCGAGCCAAAAGGTGACGCTTGTCCCAGCAGTCTCGAGGTAAGGGTTGGGGTCCAGACCACTCTGATCGACAACTGTGGGTTCGACTCGCGCGGGTAGCACATCGACCCGATACGGCGGCTTGGCGCACTCGACAGGGCGGGTGGTCGTGGTGGTCTCGAGCGTGGTCGAAGTCGTTTCGGGCGGTGGGGACACGGGCGGTTCGGTCGTCGTCGAGCCGGTCTCAGCCGAGCAGGCAGCGACCAGAAGAATCAGGACCAGAAGACGGCGCATCGGGAGCGAGGGTAACGGCCCGCAGACATCATGCCGGTGAAGGCGCATGCTCTCGCCGGCAGCCATAGAGTCGGTTTCATCTACAGGAGACTCCATGACGAACAAGCAGCAGGTCAGCGACAGCATCGCCGCGATGCAAGGTGAGCTGACCGAAATCAGCCATTGGATGTATCACCACCCAGAGTTGGCGTACGAGGAGCACGAGAGTTCCGCCCGACTCGTTAGTTTCCTGCGTGCTCAGGGCCTCGACGTCGAGTACCCCGCCTACGGCCTGGACACGGCATTCGCCGCCCGAGCCGGCTCGACGGGACCCCAGGTTGTCATCTGCGCCGAGTACGACGCCCTACCGGGAATCGGTCACGCTTGCGGTCACAACATCATCGCCGCATCTGCGTTGGGCGCAGGAGCCGCACTGGCCAAACTCGCCGAAGAGCTCGGCATACAGCTGACGGTGCTCGGTACCCCCGCTGAGGAGCATTACGGAGGCAAGGTGGACCTCATCGAGGCGGGAGCGTTCGAGGGTGTTGCCGCGGCGATGATGGTTCACCCCTCCACCCACGACGTGGTCGATCCGAACGTCATCGCCGTCGCCCACATCGATGTCCACTTTCATGGCAAGGACGCCCACGCCTCGGCGCACCCACAACTTGGGATCAACGCCCTAGACGCCTTTGTGCAGGCTTACGTAAACGTCTCCACACTGCGCCAGGCGATCTATCCGACAGACAAGATTCACGGTGTGATCCGCGATGGTGGCCACGCCCCCAATATCGTTCCTGCATACACCCGATCGTCTTGGTACGTGAGGGCGGCGACTCTTGAACGGCTGGACGTGTTGTTCCCCAAAGTCACAGCCTGTTTCGAAGCGGCTGCGTTGGCCACCGGATGCCGGCTGGAGGTCGAACACGTCGGCCACGTCTACTCAGAGATGGTGAGCGACAAGACGCTCGTGGAGTTCTACGCCGCCAACACCGCCGAACTGGGTCGGCCCATGCTCAGAGGCAAAGACCTGCCTCCGAGCCAGACGGGTTCCACCGACATGGGCAACGTTTCACTGATGGTTCCGACCATCCACCCCATGCTCGATATCGGGGCTTCGCCGGCGGTCAACCATCAGCCCGAGTTCGCGGCGCACACGATCACAGCGGATGGCGACAAGGCGATCGTCGATGGAGCAACCGCCATGGCCTGGACTGTCATCGATCTAGCCGAAAACAACGCCTGGGACCGGCTCGGCCAGCCAATGACCTGAGTTCAATCAGGTGGCTGCGAAACGCGCTTCGAAGCGCTCGGCCTTGTGAATGATGTCGGTCGGCAACGCCATGATCCGATCCTGAATCTCCGCGGCCTTCGTCGTCAGACCGGTCATGCGATCGATGCCCCACTGAGAGATCAATGGCATCACAACGTGGTCGTGATGGATCCTCAGGTTGTACACGCCGGCACGGGCAATGTCGATCGACCGGCGGAGGTAACCCGGGATCCCGACTCCCGGCATCTGGAAGTTCGAGAACGTGTTGTAAATGCCTTCGAGCGCGGACTCCGGATGGTCTTCGAGCATCTTGGTCATCACACCCTTGTAGAACAGGAAGTGATGGTTCTCATCCGAGGCAATTTGGCGCATCAGCTCGAAAGCAGTTTCGTCATCGGTAATCCGACCGGCGTTGCGGTGGGAAATGCGAGTGGCAAGTTCCTGGGCAGAGGTATATGCGAACAGCTCGGCGGGGTGATCCCAGCGCGGCTCCCAGCCGACACTCATGGTCGCCATGCGATCGTCTTCGAGTTCGTTGGGGTCGCAGTTGCGAGTGGTTAGAAGGTAGCTGCGAATAGCGATCGCATGCTGACCCTCTTCCGCGGTCCAGAGGTTGTTCCACTCCCGCCATATCGAGCCTTCGGGCAGGTACCGCTCGAGTGTGACGTGGTAGTACGGGAGATTGTCTTCGGTAAGTAGGTTCAGGACCAGCGCAGTCCGAGCGCGTTCGTTGAGGGTTGCCTGGGACTCGTCCCACGGATCCTTGACGAAATTGCGGCCCTCTTCCCACGGAATCAGGTCGTGGAAGTACCAGGGCTTGCGCCGGGTGCGGTGCTCTTCCAAGAGTCGCTTGACAGTCGGCTCCACCGACTCAAGCAACTCGAAGTGCTCGCTATAGGCCATGTTGGGCTCTCCAAGTCGTCCATGACGTCGGATCGGCCCGACGTTCAGATCCAAGAGTAGGGAAATCTTTACGGTCGGCGAGTCGAAGACTCATCCGTATGCCCTGACGAAGCCGTCCCGACTGCCTACATAGATTCGTCCGTTCCACACTGCTGGGGTCGATTCGATGCATCCGCCAGCCGCTTCGATCGACCATTCGAGCACCGGAGTGCGCGGATCCGCCAGGGAGTAGCTCCTCAACTCCGGTCGTTCACAGGTCCCAACGATCAGCCTGTCATCGACTACGACAGCAGAGGACCAGGCGTGAAAGCCAACAGTGTCCTCCCATGTGATCTCGCCGGTCGCAGCGTCGACCGCCAACAGACGTCCTGTGTGAGTAGGCACATAGACCATCCCGTGAGCAACGGCCGGAGACGCCCAGATCCCACCGTCGGATCCAGCGACTCCTGGCACTGCCACACCCCATCGGAAGGGGTCCTGGGGTCTGGATGGGTCGAGTGACATCAATTGCCCGAGCTCGGCCGAACGCTGGTTGAACCTCTCGAGTTCGATAGCGACGTAGAGCATGCCTTCTGAGTCGGCCACCATTGTCCCATCGATATCGTCACCGGCCCAGAAGTCGAAGACAACTGGATCCTCGGCACCGGCATCGACCAGGTCCATGTCGACGCCAACTATCCGCCCTCCCGAGTTTGCGAAGTACACGGTGCGTTCGAAGACCACCACCGAAGACTCGATCGAGACGTTCCTGCCTACCTGCCTGACCAATTCGTCCGTCCATCCCGGCATCGCAAAGATGATCTCCGGATCGACCGTCACATCTCCGTCCGAGTATCCCCTGTTGAGACGGATCGCAAAGAACCAACTGTTCTCCCCACCGACATACATGATGTCGTCGACGATCACAGGGTTTCCGTCCCAGTCGTTGTTCCACATGCCTTGAACCTCATAGGCGTCGAGGGCCCAAAGTTCTACGACGGGCTCGCGGTCCAATGCGATCACTCTGAGTTTGTTGTCGCGACTTCCTGTGTAGAGCAGCGGATAGCCATCTGGGTCGACCGTGACCGAACCCTTGATGATGTCGCCAGTAAGAAACGGCTCCCTCGTGGGTTCTCCCGTATCAGCATTCACGAAGTGGACCGCCTTGTCGTAGGCGCCGAACACCACCTCGACTACGCCGTCGGGGCGTTGCCACACCACTGGCTGGCCGGTCCAACCTGTCCCACACCAAACAGAACTGACCCCTCCGACTACCGAAGAACCGCACATCGGCGTCTCCGGATACCGCCAAAGTACCTCTGGGGGTTGGGACGGCATCGGACCTGTCCCATAGAAGCTGCGGGTCGGATTCCCGCGGAACATCGTCAACCCGATTGTCGTACCCCAAGGCTGACCAAAGGTGTTACCGGGAACGGCGCCTTCAGGACGAGGGGGCTCGGTGGTGGTCGTTGTCGTCGAGACCACGGGCGTAATGGTTGTGGTGGTGGGCACCGAGGTGGTCGAAACCTCCTCGGTCGCCAAGACGGTTGCAGCCGGCGGCTCACCTCCGAGCGGACCGCGCACCACGAAGACCGTCACGCCGAGAACCACGCCTGCAACGACAACCACCGCAGCCATGACCCTGCGGTCCATCATGGACCGCAGGGGGCCGGACCCTGGATGACGGGCTGTCCCGAGGTTTCGATGAACGCCGGGATCAGGCACGCGTCGATCGATCCGTCTGGTGATATCACCACTCGCGCGATGGCGGTGGTGGCACCCGCATCGCTCAATCTCGGCCAGATGAAGTTACCGAGTGTCCAAAAGACCGGTCGACCGTCGATGAACTCCAAGGCTCCCAACCGGTGGGGATGGTGTCCAAAAATCATGTCGGCGCCTGCCTCGATCATCGCCTCTGCCCTAGCGCGGTCGTCTGCCCGAGGTTCGGTCTCCAGTTCCCATCCCCAGTGAATCGAAACCGCTACGAAGTCAGCCTGGGCGGCGGCAGCTCGAACAGCGGCCGCCATCTGCTCGATGTCGTCTCCACTGGCCATTCCTGGCTGGGTAGGGGTGGCGAGCCAACTCCAGGAGGGAACGACGCCACCCATACCAAGCACCGCAATCCGCCATCCCCCGACTTCGACAATCGCCGGAGCGGTCGCTTCCGCCAGATCCGCCCCGACTCCTACCGCCCCCATTCCCGCACGGATGACGTTGGCGCGCGAATCGAGCATCGCTTCGGTGCCGTAGTCCTGACTGTGGTTGTTGGCGAGATTGGCGACGTCTACACCTGAGTTCCTCGCCACGGGAAGCGAGGCGGCGTCACATCTGAAAACGAAGGCTTTGGAGAGTGGGCTGCCAAGTTCCGAAGCGGCGCACTCGAGATTGATGATCGTCAGATCGTCATCCAGGAAGAGACCGTCCAACCCCTCGAAGGCGTACTCGTAACCGTGCGCCGCCAAGTTCGGGATGTAGGAAGGATCGAAGTTCACGTCGCCGACCCCGTGGATGGTGATCGCAACTTTTTCAGCAAGGGTCGTAGTAGTCGTGGCCGGCAGGGTCGTAGAGGTCGTGGCGGGCTGGGTCGTCGCGACAGTGACCGGAGTATCGGCGACTGCCGTCGGCATGGTGGTCGTCGTAGGTTCGAACTCCGCCATCCCGGCCGGCGGTGCGAGCACGAACGCGCCAGCACCCGTAAGGGTGCCACCGACAAGAACGACCCCGGCGATTGTGGCGCGACGCATCGGCGTCAGCGTAGGAAAGGAAGGGCTTCAGGCGGGGGCACCAATCCGGGCAGGTATCGGTATCGAACCACGTGTGAGGGGTACTCGCCGGTCGGTCCCTTGTGGGGAGGGACCGACCGCCGAGATTCTGTTTCAGAGAATCTGGGACAGGAAGAGTTTCGTCCGCTCGTGCTGGGGGTCGGTGAAGAAGTGCTCGGGTGTGCCTTCCTCGACGACCTGGCCCTGGTCCATGAAGACAACTCTGTCTGCCACATCACGGGCGAATCCCATCTCGTGGGTGACAACCAGCATCGTCATACCCGACCGAGCCAGTTCCTTCATCGCGTCGAGGACCTCTTTGATCATCTCAGGGTCCAGTGCCGAGGTGGGTTCGTCGAAGAGCATGATTCGAGGGTCCATGGCCAACGATCTCGCCAGGGCCACACGCTGCTGTTGGCCACCCGAGAGCTGGCCCGGGTACTTGGTGGCTTGCTCGGGTATTCCGACTCGCTCGAGCAACGACATCGCCTTGGCCTCGGCCTCGCTTTTCGGCCGTTTGCGGACCCAGGTCTGGGCGAGCGTGATGTTCTGAAGCACCGTGAGATGCGGGAACAGGTTGAAGGACTGGAACACCATTCCAACCTCGGAACGAATCTTCTCGATGTTCTTGACATCGGACGTCAGCTCGATCCCGTCGACGACGATGCGGCCCTCCTGATGCACCTCGAGCCGGTTGATGCATCGAATCCAGGTTGATTTGCCCGAACCAGACGGCCCGATGATGACCACGACTTCGCCTTCACGAACAGTCGTCGAGACGCCGCGCAAAGCCTGGAAGTCGCCAAACCACTTCTTCACGTCGTCACAGACGACGATCTCTTTGGTTGAGGTGTTACTCATCGCTCTCCTATCGGGTTCCGACTCCGAGCCGGCGCTCGAGACGCTGACTGGCTCGGCTGAAGTTGTAAGTGAAGATCCAATACACGGCTGCGGCAAACAACAGGTTCTCGATGATCGAACCGAGCGAGCTCGGCTGGTTGGGCACGATCTCCCGTGCCACCCGGAAGAATTCGGCGAGGCCGACGATCGCCACGAGTGAAGTGTCCTTGAAGAGGGCGATTACCTGGCCGACGATCGCCGGAATGACTGCCCGCAGGGCCTGAGGAAGGGTGATCAGCATGGTCATTTGGGCGGTGGTCATACCGAGCGCCTTGGCCGCTTCGTACTGGCCCTTGGGAATCGACTGCAGTCCACCGCGGACATTCTCCGCGAGATAGGCGGCCGAGAAGAGGGTGATGCCTCCCAGCACTAGAACGTTCGGGTCGAAGTCGAGGTTCTCGGGAAGAAAGTTGAGAATTCCGAACCTGGCGATGAACAAGACCGTGATCAGCGGAACGCCGCGGACCATCTCGATATACCCGGTCGAGAGCAGCCGGAAGATCGGCATCGTCGACGTCCGACCGAGCGCCAGCACCACACCGAGCGGGAAGGAGAGAAGTAGTCCTCCTACCGCCAGCATCATTGTCAGGTTCAGGCCGCCGTAATACTCGTTGCGAGTCTGGAGTCCGGTGCCGGCGCCGCCGATCACAAAGATGTAGGCAACGAATGCGGCCATTCCGAGCCAGAGAAGAAGGATGTTCCGCCGGCCGACACCCGACGACCCGAACGTGGGGGTGGCTAAGGCGATCACCGCGAGGAGAAGGAGTAACGCTCTGGCAACCATCGGCGATGAAATCGTCCATACACCGGCGGCCGCCAGGACGATGAAGGCATTGATCAGGCCCGCTCGCTCGCGTCCGCTGCGCGAGATGACGGCGATCAGGCCGGCTCCGACAATCAGGATTCCGACCATCCAAGGCATCCACGAGCCGATGACGGTCTCCCAGCGAATCTGCGGGTTGCGCTGGATGTGGAGATAGATAACAGGCAGGCTTATCAGCCAGGCCAGGGTGACGACCGCTCGCAGAGGTCCGGAAGCGACCCGCCTCGTCAGCAGCTTGCCCACCCCAAAGCCGACGAGACCCACGGCAAGCCCGATGGTGTAAGGAACTTGGGTAGACCGTTCCAGCGGAAGAACCCATAAGACGACCAGGAATGCCGCCGCTCCCCCCGCCACGAGGGCCAGCGTCGGGATCAGCTCTTCGTGAGCACGGACACCCAGCATCCGATCGGCGACCAGTGCTAATGCCACCAGTACGACGCCGAGAATCAGCACAGTCATCCTGGCACCGAAGGTCTCAGGAGCGAGAACGCCGACAAGGATCAATACGGTCCCTATCGACCTGACACTCGCCCACAGCGAATCGGGGGTCATCCTTCCTGTCGGCTTCCAAACGGCCATCGAAACACCGGTAAGGAAAAGGATGATGTCGAGTGAAAGCCAGATGCGAGCGATGTCGGCCCTGGGGTATCCCTCGATGGCGTAGTTCGTGGCGTTGCGCGGGATTACCTCCCAGAGCCGCTCCTCTGCGAACACGAACGCGAGAGCTCCTCGAAGCATGAAAAAGATCGCCACGCCCAGGGCTATCGAAACGATGCTGCTCGCCACTGAACCGAACAAGTTGTGTCTCAACCAAACGACGGCAGTCGGCTGGTTCGCCTCGGGAGGCGGTTCGGGGGGTTTCATCTCAGTAGAGACGCGAGGCGAGGTCATCGTTCCACCAGCTTGAGGCGGCGGTTGTAATAGTTAACGACGCTCGACAGCAGCAGACTCACCGTCAGATAGAAGATGACCCAGATAAGGAACGTCTGCATCGACTGACCAGTCTGGTTGGCGAGGGTTTGACCGACGGCCACGATCTCGGGATATGCGACGGCAATGCCCAGAGACGTGTTCTTGGCCAGATTCAGGTACTGGTTTCCGATCGGAGGCAGGATGATCCGGAACGCCTGCGGAAGGATGATCATCCTGAGGAGCTGACCACGCTTGAGTCCGAGAGCCAGCCCTGCCTCGGTCTGGCCCCTGGGTACGGCCAACACACCCCCGCGGACTATTTCGGCGATGAAAGCGGCCGTATAGAGAGTCACGCCGACCCAGACACCGAAAAACGACGGCGTCATCGTCATGCCGGACGAGCCAATCTGGGCGAAGCGACCAGGCACGACCACATCGGGCCGGGAAAAACGCAACGGGTTCCCAGTACGAAGGAAGTCGAACTTCTGATCGAAGAAGCGGAAGATGAATTCGACGAGATCAGTAATTGAGGCCGCCAACGTGGGCATGAAAAGGAAGGTGGCGGCACCGACCAGCCCCAACGCGCCGGCTAGGCCGATCCGGAACCAGTCGTCGTCGGTCAGTTTGGCCAGGCCGGCCGGGGAACGAAGCGAATCGAGAAACGATCGAATCCATCTGACTGCGATAAACACAGAGAGAGCGGCGAGAAGTAACTGCCACGCGATAGTCGGAACAACGTCCACGATGTTGGCGAGAAGCTGCCACAGCCAGCCGAGGCCACCGACGATCGGATGGGCAAACCAGCCGACCACGACGATGGCCAAAAAGGTAATGAGCGCGTACCTGCCCGGGTAGGAATCAGAACCAGTCTCTTCCAACCTGCGTACACGAGCCTTGAACATACGGCCGGCGAAAAACACTCCGGCGATGAGGAACAGGCCCCACTGCCAGAAAGTGTCCGTCGGAAACAGCCAGGGAATCGAAATGCCTTTGTTGCTGATGATCAACCACTGGGCGCCCTCCTGGTCTGCGAGAACGTTCGGGAAGGTGAGCGTGGCCACGAAGAACCAGAAAACGATCTGAACGAGCAACGGGATGTTGCGAATGATCTCGATGTAGACGGTCGCGAGCTTGTTGAGCAGCCAGTTCGTCGAAAGGCGAGAAACACCGATCACCACGCCGAGAACCGAAGCAGCCAGTATCCCGGAGAACGTGATCCGGAACATGTTCACCGCGCCGGTCTGTAAGACCTGGAATCCATTAGAGGGACGGGTGAATATCCCCTCGCCTATCTGAATACCCGCCGGGCGGGAGAGAAAGCCCCAACCGAAGTCACGGCCTTGCGATGCCAGGTTCGCCGCGGCCTGTGAGCCAAGAATGACGGCCAGCCCGACCAGTGCTGCGAGCACCAGCAACTGGGCCGACCATTTGAGGAAGGTCAGATTTCGCCACAGAGGTGGCTTCCGCTGCGATGGTTTGGTGCGGGTCTCGGTGGCCATCTCGGGGGTGGGTCTGGTGGGGGGGCGCCTTCCGGGCGACCCCCCACCGATCAGCTACTACGTATCAACGTGCCGGGGGCGGGTACTGGAGTCCGCCGTCTGCGAACAAGGCGTTGAGACCACGCTCGAGTCCCAGCGGACGCAAGTTACGGTCGAAGACCTCGGCGTAGTTGCCGACTTGCTTGATTACCTGATAGAAGGCATCGGCCGGCAAGCCCATGACCGTCTGGAGCTCGCCCTCGCCGCCGAGCAGACGTGCTACCTCGCCGTTGGGCGGGTTGGCAAGCATCTCGTCAACGTTGGCCGAAGTCACGCCGTACTCCTCAGCGATTTGCATCGCGAAGATCGTCCAGGTGACGACGTCACCGAACCGGGAGTTGTTCTGCGCCCACGCTGGGCCCAAGGGCTCCTTGGAGATCGGCACGGATGGGAAAATCACCCAATCAGCACCCTCTGGATCGGTTGCCTTCCGAGACACGAGACCTGAACCGTCGGTCGTTACGACGTCACAGGCGCCAGACTTGAAGTTCTCCATCACGATGTTGAAGTCCTCGTAGGTATTCAACGTGATCGTGACGCCGAGAGCGGCAGCCGCCTCGGAGACATTCAACTCGGTGGTAGTGCCTGCGTTGGTGCAGACAACCGCTCCTTCGATCTCACCTAGCGGCGAGGCTGCGGAGAATCCGTCGGACGAACGACCCATCATCTGCTGGCCGTCGTAGTACGTCGTCGGTCCGAAGTCGAGGGCAAGTTCGGTGTCCCGGCTCTGAGTCCAAGTCGTGTTGCGCGACAGGATGTCGATCAAACCCGAGTTGATGGCCTCAAAACGAGCCGCTGCTGTCAGTGCTTCGTAACGGACCGCATCGGCGTCTCCGAACATTGCTGCAGCAAGTGCCCGACACAAGTCGACGTCAAAGCCGACGAAGTTGCCTGCTTCATCCTTGGATCCGAAGCCAGGCAACGTTTCGTTGGTGCCACAGTTCAGTTCGCCACGAGCCAGAATGGTGTCTAGCAGTCCCCCGCCGGTTTGACCGCCCGGATCGACAGAACTGTCGGGGGCTGTCGTCTCAGTTGAGCCGTCGGGTGCTGTCGTTGTTGTTGTCGTCTCTTCGGCTTCTGTCCCGCAGGCTGCGAGAACAAGAGCGAGGATCGTCAACGTGATCATGAAGTGTCTCTTCATGGTTTTTTTCCTCCCATTGTTTGGGGCACTCCCCGTGGTGTGCGGACCGGACCCTAGCCACGTCCGGTCACGGTATGCGGTCGCGAACGCGGTCAGATGGGGTCTCCAACGTAGATAGCAGCCCTCGGGGTTCCCCGGAGGGGGAAACCAAACAGCTGTCAGTGTCCGAGAATCAGTTGAACTCGACTCGTAAGCGAGTCGACGTCGAGACCGATACTCGCGATCACGTCGTCAGCCGATCCGAAGGGAAGAAAGGCATCGGGTATCCCGATGGTGTGCACCTTCCCAGCCAGGCCGGTGCCGGCGAGGGCTTCAAGCACAGCAGCGCCGAAACCACCGGCTAGGACGTTGTCCTCGACTGTCACGACCACCTTGGCACTGTCGACCCAATCGAAAAGACGCCCATCGAGCGGCTTCACCCAACGGGCATTCACCACTCCCACGGACACACCATCCTGTTCGAGCCGTGAAGCGACCTTCTGGACCGTCTCGACGTAACGGCCGTTGGCCAGGAAGAGCACGTCGGAACCGGAGGACAGTTCTGCCCATTCCCCCACCGGGATCGGAGCCACCGGAATGGACGGAATCGAAGTGGCCGCCGCCTTCGGATACCGAATGGCCATCGGGCCGTTATGTGTCGCAGCGGTCTCGATCATTCCGCACAGATCGGCGGCATCTGCCGGCGCGCCCAGGACCATGTTCGGAATCATCCGCAGAAATGTCAGATCGAACACCCCGTGATGGGAGGCACCGTCTGGGCCCGTGACCCCAGCGCGATCGAGGAGAAAAGTCACACCCAAATCATGCAGGGCTACGTCCATGGTCACCTGATCAATCGCCCGCTGGAGGAATGACGAATAGATGGCCACAAAGGGCTTGCGGCCAGCCATCGCCAAACCAGCTGCCAGGGTTACCGCGTGCTGCTCGGCGATGCCACAGTCGATCACCCGGTCGGGGAACTGCTCGGCCACCTCGGCCAACCCAGTGGAGGAGACCATGGCTGCCGAGATGGACACCACTTCTGGATAGCGACCAGTGACATGTGCCAACGCCTGTCCGGCGATGTCGGTCAACTTCACTTCTGAAGAGAGGGGCGCACCGGTGGTCACGTCGAACCGCCCGACGCCGTGCAGCTTGTCCACATGGTCATCGATGGCGGGCTGGTAGCCGCTTCCCTTCTCGGTCAAAACGTGCATCACAACCGGTTCGTCGTACTCCTTGGCGCGGGCGAGGGTCTCCTCGAGCAGTTCGATGTCATGTCCGTCTATTCGACCCGTGTATTTGAGGCCGAGCGTGTCGAAGAAGGTGGAAGGCTCCAGCATCTGCTTGACCGCTTCTTTGAACCTCGTCGCCATCTCGTCGGCCGTCTCGCCTACCAGCGGCATGCCTCTGAGCATCTTCCGCGATGTTCTCTTGGCCCACTCGTAACGAGGATCCATACGCAGGTGGGACAGGTTCGACAACATCGCCATCCCACCAATGGTGGGGCCGTAACTGTGCCCGTTGTCGTTCACCACCACGATCAGTCTTCGCGGGCGGGCGACGGCAATGTGACTGAGCGCTTCGTAAGCCATGCCGCCGGTGAGCGCACCGTCGCCGATTACCGCCACCGTCCAGTTCTCGGAGTCGGACAGGGCATGACCGAGGGCGTAGGAGAGGGAGGTCGAGGCGTGGGAGTTCTCAACGAAGTCATGCTCACTCTCCTGGCGCGACGGGTAGCCGCTTAGGCCGCCGAAAGCCCGCAATCGATCGAATCCATCCTGGCGGCCAGTCAAGAGCTTGTGCACGTATGACTGGTGACCGACGTCCCAGAGGATCCGATCGCGGGGAGAGTCGAACGCGCGGTGGAGGGCGATGGTCAGCTCGACGATCCCCAAGTTCGGGGATAGGTGGCCACCAGTTTTGGAGATCTTGTCGAGAAGGAAAGCCCTGATCTCACTCGCCAGTTGGGCGAGTTCTGCAGAGGTGAGTTCGGCGAGATCGGACGGATTCTCGATCCTGGAGAGGATCATGCGCGAAAGCGTAGTTGACGATGGGAGTGACGAACATTCCGGATCAGGTCGGCGGCGAGTCGGTCAACGGGAGGGTGATATGAAAGGTAGATCCGCGACCCAACTCCGATTCGACAGAGACTGACCCGCCATGGGCCTCGGCAACATGTTTGACGATCGCCAGGCCCAAACCGGTCCCACCCGTTTCGCGCGAACGGGCGACGTCGACGCGGTAGAAGCGCTCGAAGACCCGGTTCACCGAGCGCTTCGGTATGCCTGCGCCAGTGTCCTTGACGAACAACCTGATCGAACTGTTATCCGCCCGCAGACCCACCCTTATGTGTTCGCCTTCGGAGCTGTAGCGGATGGCGTTGGCGACCAGATTGCGTATAGCCAGTGCCAGATCAGAAGCCGAGCCCAGAACGACTGCAGGAGTGAGCTCGGTCACCAGATCGATGCCCTTGTCCTCGGCGCTGGCGCGTAACTGATCGACCTCCTCAACGACGACTCTGTCGAGTCGAACCCGCTCGTCACCGCCGGAAGAAGTCTCCAAGCGTGACAGGTCGAGAAGATCGCCAACGATCCTCGCCAGTTGGCTTGCCGACTCGTGGACGAGAGTCACAAATCTGGCTGCGCGATCCGGATCGTGTTCAAGCGCCATCTGCAGCGTCTCGCTCGCGGCGAGAATCGACGCGATCGGAGTCTTCAACTCATGCGAGGCATCTGCCACGAAGTCCCGTCTCATCGCCTCGACCCTCACCCGCTCAGTGATGTCGCTCACGACGAGAAGCACCCTTCCATCGGGTAGAGGACTGGCGAGGGCACGCAGAGTCGGACCAGCGTCGGTCGACTCGATCGCTTCGTCGTGAACGGTCCCCGATGCCATCGTCTCGCGGACGAGACGTTGCATGGCATGCGGCGTCAGTTGAGAGAGTCTCGCCGGTACCTCGCCGATGATTCCACGAACGGTTCCGTTGCCATAAAGGATCGACTCGTCGGCCGCGACGAGGATGACCCCCTGGGGGAGCGCATCCAACAGGGCTTCGAGTATCGCCCGCTCGTCTTCGGCCTCGATGACCCTGTTCCCGAGTTCCTGGGCGATCAGACCTATCGAAACGCCGAGACGGTCCAGTTCGCGGATGCGTGATCGTCTCGCCCGCTGCTCGAGCCTGCCCTCTGACACCTCCCTAGCGATGACGGTCAACTCCTGAATAGGCCGGGCGATCCTCCTGCCGACAAGTGCAACGAGGCCGACACCGAGCACCCCGGCGATCAACGCTGCCAGACCTATCCGGGAAGCGATCTCCGTGATCTGGGCGCCGAACACTTCCTCGGTGATGGACAGTCGGTACACAAGACCGTCGTCGCCTCGGATGGCCACATATGTCTGTTGGGCACCGGTGGTGTCACTCACGCGGCTGTCAACTCCAACGTCGCCGCTCAAAGCCCCGACGACCTCGGGTCGGGAGCCGTGGTTGAGCATCTCCGAGGGATCGAAGTCGGTGTCCGCCAGCACGAGTCCGTCGGGAGCGATGATCGTGAGACGGGCTTCAAGAGCCTCACTATGAGCCACGGCCACAGACTGGAGGTCGACGAGCGCTATGCCGTCAAATCCCAACTCCACTGCCCTGGCTTGGCGCGTCAACCCCGAAACGGCCTGGTCGCGGAGAACGGCCTCCACCCCGGTCAAGGTGAGATATCCGAACAAACCGATGAGGAGGATGAAGACGAGGGCGTATGCGGTCAGCAGTAGGCCGGCGAGACTCGCTGGTGCACGGACCTCATTCATCCATGAATTTGTAGCCGAGTCCCCGCACAGTGACGACCCGGATCGGCTTGGCAGGAGTTTCTTCGATCTTCTGGCGGATGCGCTTGATGTGCACATCAAGGGTCTTGGTGTCACCGAAGTAGCTGGGGCCCCATACGTCGTCTATCAGAGCCTCCCGCGTGGCAAGACGATTCTTGCGACGCATCAACGACTCGAGGAGATCAAACTCCTTCGGTCTCAGCTCCACCTGCCTCCCGTCTACCCGGACCTCATGAGCATCGATATCGACTTGGACGCCTGCCCCACGAAGCACTTCGTTGTTGACGGCAAAAGTTCCCGTCCTCCCCGACCTGCGAATGTGAGCGCGGACCCTCGCCATCAATTCACGCATGGAGAAGGGCTTGGTGACGTAGTCGTCCGCGCCGAGTTCCAGCCCCGCCACTTTGTCCGCTTCAGAACCTCGGGCTGTCAGCATGATGATCGGCACATCCGAGGTTGTTCTGATTTGGCGACAGACATCGAGCCCCGAGGACTCGGGGAGCATCACATCGAGGAGGATGAGCGAAGGGTTGGCAATTCGGGCCTGTTCGATGCCGTCACGGCCAGTGACCGCCGAAATCACTTCGAAGCCCTCCAGTTCGAGGGCATAGGAGATCGATTCGACGAGGCTTGGCTCGTCTTCGACGATCAAGACCCGGTGCTTGGTCTCAGGCTTCGACGTCACGTTTGATCAAAGCTTCCTCGTCAAAGTCCTGGTAGTCGCCGGTGACCAGAAACACCACCTGCTCGGCGACGTCAACGGCCTGGTCACCTATTCGTTCAAGCGCCCGGGAGACCATCATCATCCGCGTCGCCCACTCGAGCAGCTTCGGTTCGTTGCCACATGCGACCACCTCCCGATACATGTTGCGGTTGATCCGATCCACGGGCTCGTCCATCGCAGGAAGCAACCTCGCTTCGTCGGGGTCGCGATGTACAAAGGCATGGACTGCGGCCCGGATCATGGGACGGACGAGGTCGCCCATCTCCCGTAGTTGTTCGACGATTCGATCGGCTCGCGGAAGACCGTCAGTGACTTGGGCCATCTTGGCGATGTTCACGCACTGGTCACCTGTCCGCTCCAACGTGACGTTCAGGTGCAGCAGAACTGACATCAGACGCAGGTCCCCACCCATTGGCTGCTGACGAGCCATGAGATTCACCCATCGATTGTGCGAATCCAGGTATGACCGGTCGATCAGGGTGTCTTGCTGGATCACCTGTTCGGCAAGCGACAAGTCGGCCCGACAAACAGCCTCGACGGCCAGCGCGACCATCTGCTCCGCCCTTTCGGCCACTTCGAGGATCGCCTCGGACAGCTGATCGAGTTCATGATGGAAGTGGCTGCGAATGTCTGGGGTACCTTTGCCGGGGTTCATCGGAACCTACTCGGCTTCCCGCGCTGTTTGGCTTGTGTCATGCAACCTCAATCAAATGACTCTGTGACGGTGCGCCTTAGCAATAACCGCGCACGACTCACCGCCGGGAACGGTAAGGATGGCGGGTGAATGAGTGTCCGCCGCAAGGTGAACGGGGAGTGAACGTTCGAGCTACTCGACTGTGGCGACTGAGCGAGCTTCCGCCAGACCCCGCAGCGTGAGTTGGGTGTCGACTCCCAACACAGTCGGGACCTTCGACCACGTTCCCTCGGGACCGAGTTCCCACGCCAGAACATCGTCTGCCATAGAAACCTCAATAATCTCATCCAGTCGGAACTGCAGGTCAGGGTCCGTCACCGGAGCCAGCGCCTCAACCCGGCGATCGAGGTTCCGTTGCATGAGATCAGCCGAGCCGATGTAGTAGTGACGATCGTGTCCGCGGGCACCGAATCGGTAGATCCGGGAGTGCTCGAGATAGCGACCAACGATGGACCTCACGACGATCCGCTCGCTCATTCCTTCGACACCGGGGATCAGACAGCAAATGCCCCGCACGATCAGTTCGACCCTGCAACCCGCTTGGGAAGCCAGGTACAGCTCATCGATCATTTCGGGGTCGACGAGCGAGTTCATCTTCATCGATATGTGTCCCGAGGTCCCTTTCTCGGCCTCTGCTCGAATCAACTCCGTCAGACCGGATCGGGCGGTGAGGGGACTGACCAGCAGCTTGCGGTACTTGCGTTGCTGGGAGTACCCGGTGAGGAAGTTGAACAGGTCGGTGAGATCGGCGCCGATCGAGGGATCAGCTGTGAAGATGCCGACGTCCTCGTAGATGCGGGCGGTCGAGTCGTTGTAGTTGCCGGTGCCCACGTGGGCGTAGCGTGTGATGGTGTCGCCTTCGTCCCTGACTACCAACGCGATCTTCGTGTGCGTCTTGAGGCCGACAACCCCGTAGACGACGTGGACGCCCGCGTCTTCCAGTTTCTGGGCCCATTCGATGTTGCGCTCCTCGTCGAACCGAGCTTTGAGTTCGACGAGCGCCACCACCTGCTTGCCCTCGTCGGCAGCCTCCATGAGAGCCCGCATGATCGGGCTGTCCTTCGAAGTGCGATACAAGGTGATCTTGATCGCTAGGACTTTGGAGTCCCGGGCGGCCTGATCGAGAAACTCGACGACGGACGTCGTGAAGGATCCGTACGGGTGGTGGACGAGAACATCGCCTGACTTGATCGTCGCAAAGAAGTCGGGAGCGTCCCCTCCCCTGACGGCCAATCGGGGTTGAGTGGTCCAATTCCACCTCTCCCATGCCAAGTCGGAACGCGGCAGTTCTGCGACCACCGACAACCCGGCTAATCCCAGTGGACCAGACAGTCGCACGATGTCGCTTCTGTCAATCGACATCTCCCGCATCAGGAGATCTAGCACCTCAGACGACATCGACTCGTGGACTTCGAGTCTGACCACCCGCCCGAACCGTCCTCTCGTGAGCTCAGATTCGATGGTCTGTAGGAGATCGCCGCCCTGGTCCTCTTCGATCTCGAAGTCGGCATTGCGAGTCACCCGGAAAACGTGATGCTCGACGATCTCCATTCCAGGAAAGAGTTCGTCCAGATGCGAAGCGATCACCTGCTCCAGCGGCACGAAGCGTTCACCGTCGGGCATGACGACGAACCGGGAGAGGATCGGCGGGACCTTGATACGAGCAAATCGCGTCTGGTCCGTGTCGCGGTTGCGGACGATGATCGCCAGGTTGAGGGACAGGTTCGAGATATACGGGAAAGGATGGGCAGGGTCGACCGCCAGGGGCGTGACCACCGGAAACACCCTGGTCCTGAACTGCTCGTCCAGGTAGGAGCGGTCGTCATCGTCCAGGGTGTCGTAGTCGCCGAACCGGACACCCGCCGACGAAAGGGCCGGGACCAGCTCGGACAGGAACAGGGCGTCAGCCCGCTTGTATTGGTTCGCAACTAGCGGGCCGATCCTGTCGAGTTGCTCCGCAGGAGACATACCGTCCGCCGACGTCGAACGAACACCCAGCGCCACCTGCTCTTTGAGCCCGGCGACCCGAACCATGAAAAACTCGTCGAGGTTCGAAGCCCAGATAGCCAAGAATCTCGTTCGTTCGAGTAGGGGAACCGACTCATCCTCTGCGAGCGCGAGCACCCGGCTGTTGAAGTCGAGCCACGACGACTCGCGGTTCAGGTAGAGGTCCCGCTGATGCACACACGCGAGCGTAGACCAGCCTCAAGCGGGCATGGCATGGGATATCGGCGAGGCCCGATAGTCGTCGACGGCGCGCCTCGCAGGCGTATCCGCAAGGTTCACCGTCCGTTCATTTCTGCGATGCCAGCCGGTCAGTGGGCGTCCTTACCTTGCCCATCGCGCGGTCATTCATCGCGTCGCCCGATTGGGCGTTTCAAGCTCACAAGGAGACCCACTCACGATGAAGCGCACGAAACAAATGGCACTCCTAGCCGTACTGGCATTGGTCCTCGCTGCCTGCGGCGGTAACGACACAGCTTCCGACACAACCGTCACGACGGCGGCCTCCGCCACAACTACCACGGCGGCCGGCACCGACGACATGGCCCCTCTCGAGGGGACCATCGAGGGAGCGGGCGCCACTTTCCCTAACCCCGTCTACCAGGACTGGACCTTCATCTACACCAGCGACGTCCAGCCGGGCGTGAGCATCAACTATCAGTCAATAGGGTCAGGAGGCGGAATCGAGCAGTTCCTCCTCCAGACGGTCGACTGGGGAACCTCCGAGCGTTATCTGCGCGACGATGCTCTCGCTGAGGGAAGAGAGTCTCGCGGATGCGACGCTCTGCAATGGCCGGTTCTTTTCGGTGCCGTGGTTGTGGCGTTCGGAGACGACCAGTTCGACGACCTCATCCTCAGCGGTGATGTCGTCGCAGACATCTTCGAGACTCGCATCACCAACTTCAACGATCCTGCCATCGCCGCCCTCAACCCTGGGCGGGACCTTCCCGACCTGGAGATGACTGTCGTTCACCGTTCCGACGGATCGGGCACCACCAGCGTGTTCACCACCTATCTCGAGAACGACACGGCGACCTGGACGCTGGGAAGCGGCACTGAAGTTCAGTGGCCGGCAGGAACCATCGGTGGGCAAGGCAACGAGGGCGTCACGGCCGGAATTGAACAGAACCCCGGTGGAATCGGCTATATCAACCAGGCATACGCCCTCATCAATGACCTTCCAACCGCCCAGATCATCAACTCCGACGGCAATCCCGTGAAAGCAACTCTGGAGGCGACATCGGAAGCGCTCGAGGTCCTCGAGGTCCCCGAGTCCTTCCAGTTCGACATCCTGGGTGTTGGGGGTGGCGGCTATCCGATCACGGGTGCGGTGTGGAACTTCACCTGGGAATGCGGATACGAGGGCAACACGGCCGAACTGCTCAGGGACTACTGGACATGGGCCGTCTCCAGCGACGAGGCGATCCAAGCGGCGATCGAACTCGGCTACGCACCCCTGGGTGCCAGCCTGCGGGCCAGAGTGCTTGAGGCGATCGCTCGCACCGGCTCGCTCGACTGAGAATCACGGTAAGACAGAGGGCAGCGGGTGAACTCCCGCTGCCCTCTTGCGATGAAAGGCTGGTCGGGTGACCACGGTACGAAGCGATGGTCTCAAAGGCAGAGGGATCGGCCGGTACGGCGATCGCGTGTTTGCCGCGCTGTTGCTGGCCAGCGGCCTGAGCGTCCTTGTGATCCTCGGGGCGATGGTTTTGCGGACCACGATCGATGCCCTGCCCGTCTTCGAATACCAGGGCTTCTTCCGTTTTGTCTTTGGTCCGGAATGGCATGCCGGATTCAGTCGGCAAGAGTTCACAGGGACATACGGCGCCTGGGCCTTCATCTACGGAACGCTATTCACCTCCGCCATTGCCGTGACCTTCGCGCTCCCGATAGCGCTCGCGGTCTCGCTCTACATCAACTTCTATGCACCGCGCCGCATGAGGACGCCACTGTCGTATGTGGTCGAGGTCCTGGCCGCAGTACCTTCGGTCATCTTCGGACTCTGGGGCCTGCTGTGGTTCGTGCCGACCATCCTCCATCCCATCACGCGCTGGGTCGCCGAAACGTTCGGAGGGGTGATCCCTTTCCTCTCAGCCCCGGTCCCAAATGTGAACTATTTTCACGCCGGATTTGTTCTGGCGATCATGATCCTCCCGATCATCACAGCGATTGCTCGGGAGATAGTGGCGACAACCCCGCTCGACGAGATGAATGCCGCGTACGGACTTGGAGCCACCCGGTGGGAGGTTCTCCGGGGCGTCGTCCTGCCTCGAAGCTTCAGCGGGATCGTCGGTGCCACCATGCTCGGCCTCGGACGAGCGCTGGGAGAGACAATCGCCGTCCTTATGCTGGTCGGCGGCTCCCAGCGATTCGGTGGCCGGCTGTTCTTCCCAGGAGACACGCTGGCATCTCATATAGCCGCCACGTTCCAGGACGCTGCCCCCGAGACACTCCAAGCCCTTATGGGCATCGGTGTCGTGCTCTTCCTGGTGACGATGTTCGTAAACGTCATCGCCCGCGTAATCGTGTGGCGGTTCGGACGGCTGGGAGGTGAAGCGCTGTGACGACTCAAATCAAGGACCTCGCTCCAGACCAGATCACATCCACCGGTCATCGCTCGCTATCGGTGACCCAGGGCAATGCTCCCTCGCGAATGCGCCGGGACCGCAGATGGAAACTGGTGCTGATGGTCTTGATGGCGATCGCCTCGATTCCTTTGATCCTCATCGCCGCTGAGGTCATCCGACGAGGCGCTGCCGTGATCAACATGGAGTTCTTCACCCAAGCTGAACCACCGCCCCGGAGGGAAGGGGGCGGCTACGCCGCCGGGTTCGTCGGCACATTCATAATGGTGACTTGGGCCAGTTTGATGGCGGTTCCGATCGGAATCTTGGCTGCGGTCTATATCGTCGACTACGGCAAAGGCCTGTTGTCAACCGTCATCCGCTTCTTCACAGACGTCATGACCGGCATCCCGTCCGTGTTCGTAGGTCTAGCGGTCTACGCCCTCATCATCATCGGATCCGACCGACGGATCACCTTCGGTGCGCTTCCCGGCGCGATAGCAATCGCCATCGTGATGCTTCCGATCGTCGTGCGAACCTCCGAGGAGATACTCAAGACCGTCCCAGACGAGCTGCGCGCCGGAGCCTTCGCTTTGGGTGCCAGACGATGGCAGACGACGCTCAAGGTGGTACTCCCTGCCGCCGGGCCAGGACTGGCGACAGGCACAATGCTTGCCGTAGCTCGGGGTGCCGGAGAGACGGCGCCTCTAATTCTCACCGCCTTCGGCAACATCAACGTGATCACCCAACTGTACAACGTCGCAATTGGTGCACTCACCCTCCAGATCTACAACGGCGCGAGACAGCCGTTCGCCGCTGGAATCGAACGAGCCTGGGGTGGGGCGCTCTCACTGCTTGTCATAGTGCTGGTGATGACCGTCCTAGCCAGGTGGATCGGATCACGCGCGACAGTGAGGGCATCCCGATGAGTCTGCGGGCAGGTACCCGAGGGGGCGACGGGTTGAAAGACCGTTTTCACTCCGGCGGGATGCCGTTCACTCTGCGTTCACCTCGCCGCACCATGATCTCCGTCACACGATGAGGACCCAAGGAGCAATGGACGAAATAACGCTGCGGACAGCCAGCCTGGTGGATGGGGCCGCGGAGCATAACCACTCCGACATGGTGTTCAGCCTCGACCAGCTCACGGTTCGCTACGGAACTTTCACCGCTGTCCGTAACATCAGCTTTGACATCCCACGCAACGAAATCACTGCCCTCATCGGACCCAGTGGCTGTGGCAAGTCCACTGTTCTTCGCTGCCTGAACCGCATGAACGACCTGATCGTCGAAGCGTCGGTTGACGGCCGGGTCATCTACAACGGCGAGGATATCTACGCCGAAGGCGTTGACGCCGTCGAAGTCCGGCGGCGCATCGGCATGGTCTTCCAAAAGCCGAACCCCTTCCCCAAGTCGATCTACGACAACATCGCCTTCGGCCCTCGCCTGAACGGGTTCAAAGGAGACATGGACGACTTGGTCGAACGATCCCTGAGACAGGCTGCGCTGTGGGATGAGGTGAAGCACAAGCTCAAAGCTGGTGGGCTCTCCCTATCCGGTGGCCAACAGCAACGACTGTGCATCGCCAGGGCGATCGCAGTTGATCCTGACGTGATCCTCATGGACGAGCCCTGCTCTGCTCTCGATCCGATCGCCACGTTGAAGATCGAAGAGCTGATGCGAGAGATGAAGAAGAACTACACGATCGTCATCGTCACGCACAACATGCAACAGGCCGCCCGCGTCTCCGACTCGACCGCCTTCTTCACTGTCAACATCGACGACGAACTCGGTGAGCGCACCGGAGAACTCGTCGAATTCGACGACACCGCCAAGATCTTCACCGCCGCCTCCGACCAACGCACCGAGGACTACATAACCGGCCGCTTCGGCTAGCTGACTGTGCGGGGGACAGATCGGTTGTCTGGCGAGACCACCAATCTGTCCCCCCTCGACTGATTCCCTATAGAGGATCCGCTGTCAAGTGATCTCTTGGTGAGGGCTTGTTGCTCTTGTTGGGGGTGTTGGTCGATGATGGTTGTGTCGGGGAAGGTCGCCTCGTGTTTGCCGCCCGGTTGGGGTG
>JBGTKD010000015.1:0-17814 GCA_041744795.1 Acidimicrobiia bacterium | reverse complement strand
TCATCTCCTGGTTCGACCGTTACAACCGGATCCGACGTCACAGCCACTGCGGCAACCAGCCGCCCATCACATACGAGGAGGCCAACACCACCAGACCCCACGTCGCGTAAACCCCCCTACACGCTTTCGGGGGAGGCCCACCCCAGGAGCGCAGCGACGTTGGGGGGACCGGACAGCCGCAGGCTGGGCGAGGGGGGCGGCGAGCGGAAGCGATCCCGTCGATTAGATCGTTCGCTTGGTCCGGCCTCTAGTTTGTCCCCCCTCGACCGAGCGCAGCGAGGGAGTCTGGGGGGACCGGCCGGCGCAGCCGGCCGACGGGGGCGGTGAGCGAAGCGACCCCGTCGATCACCGATGGTACGGCCTTAGGTCGACCACCTCTAGCAACTGCACAACTCCATATACCCTGACACCGTGACTCGGCATCAGATCCTTAGCGAACCGGAAATGGACGCACCCGTCCTCGTGGCCGCTTTCGATGGGTGGGTGAATGCCGGCGAAGCCGGAACCGGTGCCGCTGAGTTCCTAATCGCCGACGGCTCGGAGATCGTTCGCTTCGATGCCGACGACCTGTTCGACTACCGCGACACACGACCGGCTCTTACGTTCGACGAGGGGGTAGTGCGATCCCTGGCCTGGCCGAGCGTCGGCATCTTCCATCGTGAGGTTTCGGATCGCGACGTTCTCGTGATCTCGGGCACCGAACCGAGTCTCGGTTGGCGTTCGTTCACCGAAACCGTGGCGAGCCTGGCGGTCCGGTTTGGGGTGGCCGAGTTCGTGGCCCTGGGTGGCATCCCGTGGGCGGTGCCACATACCCGACCCGTGACTCTCATCACCACCGGTTCGTCGACCGATCGGCTTCCGGACGATTCGAGCCACCCCGAGGGTGAGTTGACTGTGCCGGGTTCGGTAAGCGGCGCTTTGGAACTGGCCCTGATCGAGGTTGGTATCCCGACTTCGGGGTTCTGGGCTCGAGTGCCTAACTATCTGGGGACTGGCTTCACGGCGGCGTCGGTGGCCCTACTCGAACGCCTGGACGGCCACCTGGGGCTCGGCCTGGATCTGTCCTCGTTGGCGGCCGAGGCGGACGCCCAGCGGGTCCATCTCGACCACATTTCCGACGGACGACCAGACGTGCGGTCCATGATCGAGCAACTTGAGGCCCTGGTAGACGGAGCGATGCCCGCCTCGGGTGAACAGCTGGCGTCTGAAATAGAACGGTTCCTCCGCAACCGGACCGACGGCGACTTCGATTGAGTCAGGTCGGAATAGCGATTCCGTCCAGAGTGAAGGCGAGGATCGCGTCTACGAGATCCGCACGGTCAAGTCGACCGTCGGGTCGATACCAGCGATCGACCGAGTTCAGTACCGACAGTAAGAGGATCCCAGCTATCGCTGGGTCGAGATCCTTTCGGAACGTGCCATCCGCCACGCCTGCTTCCAAGACTTGTCGAAACGACCGCTCGTAGCTGTCGCGGGCGCCGAGTATCCGGCTTCGGTGTGGTTCGTCGAGGGAGCGTGCTTCGTTCAGGAACGTGCGGGCTTCGTCCACGTGGTCCAGTAATACGTCGACGTGGTCGGCTATCAGAGCCCGCAGACGGTCCCGGTTGTCGCCTTCGAGGGCCATCGCCGCTTCGGCTGCCGCTTCGAACAGGTCGGCTGCCCGCTGCACGACATCAACCAGCAGGTCCTCTTTGGAACTGATGTGTGAGTAGAGCGACGATCCTTGTAATCCCAGTTCCCTGCCCAAATCCCGCATCGAGGTCCCGTGATATCCACGTTCGGCGAATAGCCGGCCGGCTGCCTGGACCACATCGGCGCGGGTGTTGCGAGTATCGGTCATCGCTGGTCGTAGTCCACGACGAGTCGGTCAGTTATCGGATGGCTTTGGCAGGTCAGGACGAATCCGTTCTCGAGATCAGAGGCCACCAGCGCGTAGTTCTTGTCCATCCGCACTTCGCCTTCGATGACTTTGGCTTTGCAGGTGGCGCACATCCCGCCTTTGCACGAGTAGGGGAGTTCGGAGCGGACACTCATGGCCGCATCGAGCACTGCCGTCTCTGGCCTCATCCGGACGTCGGAAGACCTGCCGTCGAGTATGACGGTGAGTGCGACGGTGCCTTCCTCGTCTTCCGGTGGGGGAGCGGGGATGGCGGTTGGCGGTCCAGCGAAGAAAAGTTCGTCGCGTATGGCCTGGTCCTCGATACCGCGTCGTTTAAGCAGTTGGCGGGTGCCGGTGACCATTTCGTAGGGCCCGCACAGGAACCACTGGTCGACAGTCGCCGCATCGACGATTGTTGAGAAGAGCGCCTCGAGCTTGTCGTTGTCGATGCGGCCTGCGAACAGGTCGAGACCCGGGTCTTCCCTGCTGAGGACGTGGACGATGTGCAGGCGGTCCGTGTACACATCCTTCAACCCCTCCAATTCATCTAGGAACATCACAGTGCGGGCGGCACGGTTTCCGTAGATGACAGTCCACCGGGAGTTCGGTTCCAGTTCGAGCGTTGTCGAGACGAGGGACAGCACCGGTGTGATGCCGGAGCCGGCGACGATGGCGCAGTAGTGACTGGCGGCACCCGGATCGGACTCGATCGTGAACTCACCCACGGGGGCCGCAACCTCTATGACTTCGCCAGGGGCGAGGCTCTCGGTGGCCCAGGTCGAGAACGCCCCGCCCGATAGCCGCTTGATGCCGACTCGCAGGGTTCCACGATTGGCATTGGCACAGATGGAATAGGACCTGCGGACGTCGGTTCCGGCGATGTCCTTCTTGACAGTCACGTGCTGGCCGGGCAGATACCGGAAGGCTTCCCGCAACTCGTCCGGGATCTCGAATGTGACAGCTACGGCCTCATCGGTGAGCGGCTCGACAGCTGAAACGGTCAGCGGGTGGAACTCGACGCCGATCATCACAACTCCTTGAAATAGTCGAAGGGCTCGCCACAGGACGTACAAACCATCAGGGCCTTGCAGGCGGTGGAACCAAACTCTGAAACGGTCCTTGCCTGTGATCGACAGCGCGGGCAGAGCACTGCGGGGCGCTCGGCAAGTCCCGTCGGGTGCGGCGGGGCGATCCCGAACTCGGCCAGCTTCCGCTTGCCATCCTCGCTCATCCAGTCCGTGGTCCAGGCAGGTGAGAACACCGTTTTTATCTCGATGTCGACAAACCCGGCAGCGAGCAGCGCGTTTTCGATATCAGATGAGATGACGTCCATCGCAGGACAGCCCGAATAGGTCGGTGTGATCGTCACGGTTACCGAAGTTCGGTCCACCTGGACGTCGCGAATGATCCCGAGGTCTTCCACCGTGAGGACCGGGATCTCTGGATCGGTCACCCCCGCGAGAGCTGTCCGGGCATCGGCGAGAGTGGCCGTCGTCACCAGGTGGCTCCTGGCATGGAGCGTGCCAGCCACTGCATCTCAGCGAGCATGTGACCGAGATGATCGGTGTGAAAACCTATCCGACCTCCGCCACGATGCATGTCGTCTGTGGGCTTGGAGAGCGTCGCCGCGCGCAATACTCCATCGATCGTCGCTTCCCACCGGTCGCGCAATGTCGAAGGGTCTACGCCTACTCCCGTCCTGGCGGCCTCCAGATCAATGTCGTCTGGTTCGAACATCTCGCCGGTAAACCGCCAGATCCGGTTCATCGACTCCTGCATCCTTGCGTGGGACTCCTCGGTGCCGTCACCGAGGCGCACCACCCAGGACGACGAGTGGCGCAAGTGGTACTTCGCCTCCTTCAAGGCCTTCTGGGCTATCCCCGCGAGAGTGGGGTCGCTCGACGTCGCAAGGCTTTCCCAGAGCAATACCTGGAACGCATCGATGCACAGAGCCCTAGCCATCGTGTCGCCGAAGTGTCCGTTGGGCAGTTCGCAGATGATGAGGTTCGTGAACTCTCGTTCGTTGCGATACATCGCAAGTTCGTCCTCGGTTCGCCCACGACCCTCAAGGACCCCTGCGTGTGTGAGAAGGGCTCGCGCCTGGCCGAGGTGGTCGATGCTGATGTTGGCAAGGGCGATGTCGTTTTCGAGGTCAGGGCCGCGCGAGATCCATTCACCCAACCGCTGGGCGAGGACGAGATTGTCGTCACCTAGTCGCAGGACGTAGAGAAAGTGAGGGTCACCGGCGATTTGGGGCGTTCCCTGGGCAACAGGAGAAAAGGCGGTATCGCTCACATGTGCCCCACTTCTTCGGGGATCTCATAGAAGGTGGCGTGGCGGTAGGGCTTTTCGTTGGCGTCGATGTAGTCGGCGGCGTCCTCGGGATCAAAGGCGGTGACCTCGGATGACCGAACCACCCAGATACTCACCCCCTCCTGACGGCGGGTGTAGACATCTCTGGCATTTTGGACCGCGGTCTCGGCATCGGCGGCGTGCAGACTCCCCGCGTGGACGTGTGACATCCCACGGCGTTGGCGGATGAAGACCTCCCACATCGGCCAGCCGGCCTCTTGCTCGCCGAACTCGTGGTCTTCGTCGCCTTCCATCCGGGGTACGGAATATGCCATTGGTCGCTCCTTTCAGCGGTTCCGGGCGGCGTGGGCGAGGGCCGCGTCTCTGACCCAGGCGTTGTCGTCCCAGGCGCCAACCTTGTTCTCGATCCGTTCCCGGTTCATCGGGCCGTTGCCCTTGACGACTGCCCAGAACTCGTCCCAGTCGATGTCGCCGAAGTCGTAGTGGTTCCGCTCCTTGTCCCACCGCAGGTCGGGGTCGGGGATGGTGAGGCCCAGGTAGTCGGCCTGGGGAACGGTCATGTCGACGAATTGCTGGCGCAGATCGTCGTTCGAAACTCGTTTGATCTTCCAGGCCATCGACTGCTCTGAGTGTGTCGAATCCGAGTCGTTCGGTCCGAACATCATGAGCGAGGGCCACCACCAGCGATCGAGGGCATCCTGGGCCATCGCCTTCTGCTCACCGGTCCCATTCGAGAGGACAAGCATGATCTCGTAGCCCTGGCGCTGGTGGAAGGACTCCTCTTTGCAGATCCGGACCATTGCCCGGGAGTAGGGGCCGTACGAGCAGCGGGTCAGCATCACCTGGTTCGTGATGGCCGCACCGTCCACCAGCCATCCGATAGCGCCCATGTCCGCCCACGACAGGGTCGGGTAGTTGAAGATCGACGAGTACTTCTGGCGCCCCGTGTGGAGCAGCTCCGTCATCTCGTCGCGGGTCACACCGAGCGTCTCGGCCGCCGAATACAGGTACAGACCGTGGCCCGCTTCGTCCTGAACCTTCGCCATGAGGATCGCCTTGCGCTTGAGGGAAGGTGCGCGGGATATCCAGTTGCCTTCCGGTTGCATGCCGATCACTTCGGAGTGGGCGTGCTGGGCGATCTGGCGTATAAGGGTCTTGCGGTACCCCTCTGGCATCCAATCGGCTGATTCGATCTTGTCGTCGGCATCGATGATCCGCTGGAAGCGTTCTTCAGCGGACTGGGTAGTGAGCAGCGTCATGGACTGCGATACTAACGAACGATCGTTCGTGATGCAAACGTCGGGAGGAAAACCCGAATCCGGGGTATCGGCGAATCGTTACCCTCCCCTGGGTGACTTATGAGATCCAGCAGATAGAAGCCAAGTGGCAGGACCGGTGGGAGGACGAACGCGTCTTCAACGTCACCGAGGACCCGAAACGGCCCAAGTTCTACAACGTCCAGATGTACCCGTACCCATCGGGGGACCTTCACATGGGACATTTGCGGAACTACTCCTATGTCGATCTGCTGACTCGCTACCGACGGATGCAGGGATACAACGTGCTATCGCCTATGGGCTGGGACAGCTTCGGACTCCCTGCCGAGAACGCAGCCATTGCGACCGGCATTCACCCGAGGGAGTTCACCGAACGCCAGATTCCGCGGATGAAGGCCCAATTGCGGCGTCTCGGCGCGGTTTACGACTGGGACCGTGAACTCGCGTCTCACACGCCCGAGTACTACAAGTGGGACCAGTGGCTCTTTTTGGAGCTCTACAAACAAGGGTTGGCTTACAAACGAAACGCACCAGTCAACTGGTGTCCCACCGACCAGACCGTGCTGGCCAACGAGCAGGTGATCGACGGACATTGCGAGAGGTGCGACTCAGAGGTGGTCAAGCGCGACCTCGACCAGTGGTTCTTCAAGATCACCGACTACGCCCAGCGGCTGCTGGACGACCTCGACCAGTTGGATGCTTGGCCCGACCGGGTGAGAACGATGCAGCGCAACTGGATCGGGCGGTCTGAAGGATGCACCATCACCCTTGAGGTACGCGAGACCGATCTGGCTTTCGATGTCTATACGACCCGTCCTGACACAGTTTTCGGCATGACGTTCGCAGTGCTTGCTCCCGAACATCCACTCGTCGAGTCACTGATCTCGGGTTCGGTGAATGAGGCCGAGGCGCGGGCCTACATAACGGCGGCTGGTTCAGCCTCCGAGATCGATCGCCAGGCCGAAGGTGACAAGACCGGAGTGTTCACAGGTCACTACGCGGTCAACCCTGCCAACGGTCGCTCGGTTCCCATCTGGATCGCTGACTATGTCCTCATGGGCTATGGCACCGGCGCAATCATGGCCGTTCCCGGTGAGGACCAGCGGGACTGGGACTTCGCCACCAAGTACGGGATCGAGATTATCCGGACGGTTGAACCCCCTGAGGGCTTCGATGGTGAGGCGTACACGGGTACCGGCCCTGTCATCAACTCGGACTTTCTCAACGGGATGGAGATGGCAGAGGCGAAAGCGACAATCATCGCCTGGTTCGAAGAGCACGGTCTCGGGCGTGGCACCGTCAACTTCCGGTTACGGGATTGGCTCATCTCCCGGCAGCGGTACTGGGGTAGTCCGATCCCGATGGTCACCTGTCCGACCCATGGGCTGGTCCCGGTCCCGACCGACCAGCTACCAGTAGTGCATCCCGACATTGAGGACTACCGCCCCGCTGGACGGTCACCGCTGGCCGCGTCCGAGTCTTTCGTGAACACCGAATGCCCCGTGTGTGGTGGCCCCGCCAAACGCGAGACCGACACGATGGACACTTTCGTCGACTCGTCGTGGTACTTCCTGCGGTACTGCGACGCCCAGAACACCGAGGAGATATTCGACCCGGCGAAGGTCGATTACTGGATGGATGTCGACCAGTACATCGGAGGCGTCGAGCACGCCGTGCTTCATCTTCTGTATGCCAGGTTCATTACCAAGGTTCTCCATGACATGGGCCTTGTGCGAAGCGAAGAGCCCTTCAAGGCGCTTTTCACCCAGGGCATGCTCGTCAAGGACGGAGCAAAGATGTCCAAGTCGAAGGGGAACGTGGTTTCCCCGGATGCCTACTACTCCAAGTACGGCGCGGATGCCATTCGGCTGTTCGAACTCTTCATCGGACCTCCCACAGACGATGCGGTGTGGTCCGATAACGGAGTCGAAGGCACATCGCGTTTCTTGGACCGGGTGTGGCGGATGGCCACCGGCCAAGTCGGCCAGATCGAAGATCGTCCGCCGGGCGAGGCGGACGCAGAAGTCCTCGCTGAAGCCCACCGCATGGTCAAGAAAGTCACCGAAGACATAGACCGCTTCTCGTTCAACACCTCGGTCGCCCACCTGATGACGTTCGCCAACACTCTGCAGAGTGCACTTCGCGAAGGGTTATCGACCGAGACCCATCGTGAAGTCATCCGGCTCTTGTTGCTTTTGTTGTCGCCGATGGCACCGCACCTGAGCCACGAACTCTGGGAACAGCTGGGTTTTGGGACGATGCTCGCCACGGAGGAATGGCCCGCTTGGGATGACGATCTGGTGAAGCGAGACGTCGTCACGATGGTCGTCCAGGTCAACGGCAAGCTGAGAGACAAGATCGAGGTGGCGGCCGACATCGACGCTGAGACAGCTGAGAGTTTGGCTCTTGGGTCGGAACGGATCCAGGACTGGATCGACGGTCACAACGTCAAGAAGGTCATCGTCCGGGAACCGAACATCGTGAACATCGTCGTCGGCTGATGAGCGCGGTTGGCCCCCTTCTGGGACAGGCGGGCATCGACAGTCGCACGGTGGCGGTTATTACGGGCCTGGTCGAACTCGATAGGGTCGTCGTTCTGGAGGCGCCCCGATGGATGCGGTTGCTCTGGATCGGCCCCGTCGGGGCTATGACGGTTCGACGTCGGATATACGTCGCCCCGGAGGTGCTGGGAGGTGATCCGGCACTGCTCGGCCGGTTGATCGTTCACGAGCTGATACACGTTCGCCAGTGGCTCGAGTCGGGAGCGCTGCGTTTCCTCCTCCGATACCTGAGCGACTACCTGCGAGGTCGGCTCAGCGGTCGATCACACAGCGACGCCTACTTGGCGATCAGGCACGAGGCAGAGGCACGGGCAATCACAAAGGATTGACTTCATTCGATCACCAGATTGGAGAGGTCTTCTTTGTTGGCTGGATATTCCAGGTCGAGTGACTCCAGTGTGCTGATGAGAATTGAGGTAACGACCAGATCCCTGAACCACTTGCGGTCCGCAGGGACTACGTACCACGGAGCGTTCTCCTCAGAAGTGCGCTCGAGCATGTCCTCGAAGGCGTGGCGGAAGTCGTCCCACTGACGGCGGTCCTCGAGATCTGCGACATTGAACTTCCAGTGCTTGGAAGGGTCGTCCAGACGCGCCTGGAGGCGGTCACGCTGCTCCTCTTTGGAGATGTGGAGATACACCTTGACGATCGTTGTTCCCTCGTCGGTAAGGAGCCGCTCGAAGTCGTTGATGTGTGCGTAGCGTTTCGACCACGTGTCCTCAGGCACTAAATCCTTGACTCGCACGACAAGCACGTCTTCGTAGTGACTGCGGTTGAAGACCGTTATCTCGCCGTTCTCCGGAACCTGCTGATGAACACGCCACAGATAGTCGCGGGCCCGTTCCTGATGAGTGGGCTGCTTGAAAGCTGCCACGCGGACACCGGCCGGATTGACTCCCTGAAACACCTTCCTGATTGTCCCGTCCTTGCCACCGGCGTCGATAGCCTGCAGAACGAGTAGCAGCCGATGACGGCCATCGGCGTAGAACTTCTCCTGCAACTCGGACAGACGGTCGGTCAGTTGCGCGTGGAGACGTCGAGCTTCCTTCTTTCCACCGCTGAAGGACCCCGTGTCGCGAGCGTCGATGGTGTCCAGTTCGACCGTCGAACCCGGTCGGACGCGGTACGGGTCGATGTCGATGAGCATGGCCTCAACCTACCGGGGTCTGGACCCTTACCCCCGAAACAGATACCAGTTGCGTCGGGTGGTTCGGGGAGGTCCCGATCTGAAGCGCATCGAATCGGCGGCGGTTGCCGCGATTGCGGTGGTCATCTCGCTGGGAGCTTGGTGGTGGACGTCACTGCCCGAAACCGCGCCTGAGGGCACTGGTCCGGTTGTGTCGATTGTCGAGCCCGTCCCAGCAAGTCGGCTACTGGTGCATGTTGCCGGCGAGGTGCACCACCCTGGTGTGGTCCGCTTGGAGCCTGGTTCACGGGTGGTGGATGCCATCGAAGCGGCGGGCGGAGCGACTCGGTCTGCGGTTCTGGCTGGAATCAACCTGGCAGCTCCGCTCCTAGACGGCAGCCAGATACTCGTGCCCTCCACCGCCGACGCCCGATCGAAACCAGGCCCTTCCGGCGACGGACTGGTACAGGTCAACACCGCCTCGACTACGGAGCTGGAGACGCTGCCGGGCGTCGGCCCGGTTATGGCGGGCCGCATTGTCTCGCACCGGGAGCAGAACGGGCCGTTCGCTGTGTTCGAGGACCTTTTGGATGTTCCAGGAATCGGAGAAGCGACGCTCGCCCGTCTGCGGCCTCTCATCCGGATCCCGTGACAGTCATTGCCCGCGCCGCCGTAGCCGGTGCGGTTGGAGCCTGGACAGGTGTCGGCCGGTGGTGGTGGCTACCGCCCGCGATCGCTGTCATCTGCTGGCGTCGACCGAGCGTTGGACGACCCGAGCGACTGACCTTTGTTCTCGCGCTCGCGCTTGGCGCGATCGTGGGGATAGCGTCGGCAGCCCAGCCCGCCGCCTTGCCGGTCGGCACTGTGGAGTTGACCGGCAGGGTGACCGTCAACCTGGGAAGCAATTGGGGCTGGAGCGGGCTCGTCTCGGCCGAAGAGGGAGTCGTGTTGGTGCAGGCCGACGTCGATCCCGGCCCCGACCTGATCCGGGTCTCCGGATCCTCCGATGGTCGAGTGCGTCGCGTAGCGGGACGATGGATCCTCGCCACCGTCACCGCTGATCGGGTGGAAGACGTCGGCGCCGGGGCGGTTCATCAGCGGGCTGCAAGCCGACTACGGGAGCGGATCGTCGATCAGATCCGACCGGCTGACAGCGACGCGCGCGGCCTACTCGTCGGTTTCCTCATTGGTGACATCTCCGATGTGAGTTCCATCGTCAACGAAGAGATGCGCCGGGCTGGTTTGTCGCATCTGGTTGCAGTTTCCGGGTCGAACGTCGCGCTCTTCCTTGTGGCCCTGGTTCTCGTGACTGCGCCGCTGGCGATCATGCCTGCCGCCCGCCTTGTCGTGGTCCTGAATGGGCTGTTGGTATTCGGTGCCCTCACTCGTTGGGAACCATCTGTGCTGCGAGCCGCCGCGATGGCCGCGCTGGTCTCTCTGGGTCGATACGTCGGCATCCCGCTCGAACCTGTCACCGCCCTCGCAGTCGCCGCAGGCGCCAGCGTCCTGCTCGAGCCGGGTCTAGCCACATCCGTCGGATTCCAGCTGTCGGTGTTGGCGACGGCGGGTTTGATGGCGGGAGCCTGGTGGTGGCCAGGGGGAGGGAAGGCCGCGCGGATTCTGAAAGCGACCCTGGCGGCGCAATTGGCAGTGGCGCCGCTCCTTCTGGCGGTTTTCGGGTCGGTCCCTTTGCTCTCGCCCGTAGCGAACCTGTTGGCAATCCCGATAGTGACCGCGGCCACTTCCCTGGCGGGGATAGGCGCAGCACTGGGTTCGGGGCCAATCATCGTCCTCGCAGAACTTCTCGCCAAGGCTGTGATCGTCATCGCCAAGGTCAGCGCTCCCTGGCCGCAGCTCGATACCACCTCCTTCAGCCTGTTGGCCGCCGTCGGGTTGTTCTGGTGGAAAGTGCCGCGTGGACGGGCGGTAATCACCTTTTGTGCAGCGGTCGCCCTATGCCTGGTGTTGGTGCCAGCCAGGGGCGCGCCGGAAACGGGGCTTGTCTTCCTCGACGTTGGTCAGGGCGACGCCGCCGTGGTGCGCATGTCGGGTTTTACGGTTCTCGTCGACGGTGGACCAGAACCGGCTCGACTCGCCAATCGCCTCGCTAGATACGGGATCAATTCGGTGGACCTGGCGATAGTGACCCATGTGCATGCCGACCATGTCGCCGGGATCGCAGGGATCCTCGGTCGTATCCACGTCGGCCGGATATGGGCAGCATTCGAACCCCACGCCACTCCTTCATCCGAGGAACTCTTGCGGCGGGCTGCGGAGGTCGGTGTCCCCGTCGAGTCACCTACCGTCGGCTCGGTGCTCGCCGTTGGAGCTGACACACTCGAGGTCATCGGCCCTCGACGCCGATACGCCAGCCCCAACGACCAATCGATTGTTCTTGTCGTCACACTTGATGGAGTGAGAGTGCTTCTCTCGGGGGACATCGAAGAGGTAGCTCAGTCAGAGATATCCGTTCAGTCGATCGACTTGTTGAAGGTGCCCCATCAGGGTGCGGGGACCTCTCATCGGCAGTGGCTCACGGATCACGCTGGGGCGGTCTCTGTCATTAGTGTCGGTCCGAACACGTTCGGCCACCCCGTGTCGTGGGTCGTTGAGGCGCTCGAACCAGCGACTGTCTATAGGACCGACGTCCATGGCGACGTCGTCGTGACTGTGGAAGCCGGGACTCTGACGGTCAGGCCGTCACACCAAGGCTGAGATCGACTGGAGCATCAGTTCGACCTTTTCATCGTCGCCGGGAAGGGTCAGCACCGCGACATCTGTGGCCACTCCAATTCGGGCTCTGACCTCGCGGTCGAGGTTTGTCGCTACGGTCTCGGCGCCCACCGATCCGGTCTCGGGCAGCACGATCACCAAACGGTGGAGGTCGCCGTCCTTGATATGCGAAGCGTGATCCGATGCCCGAACGCTGTGGGCGATTGCCGAGCCCAGTTGTCGCAGAGTGGAAGCGGCAATCTTTTCGGACACTGGGTCTGGGATCTCGAATGTGCATTCGATGACAGAGACGAGTTTCTCGTATCGCAGCGCTCTTGCTCTTTCCCTATCGATGACACCCAGAGCGGCACGAGCGTTGCCCAATCCACTCGCGTCGTCGATCTCGTCGTGGAGTTCCAACTTGTCGATGGCCGCCTGTAACTGCTCGGCGGCCCAACCCCCGAGTCCTCCAAATGCCACGTAGCCGAGCACTCGGGAGGAAATAGTTCCGAACAGAGGACCGACGCCTACCACCGAGATGGCGGGCATCCGCATGACGATGTAACCCACCGCTGCCAGCGCGCCTACTGCCAATCCGGACTTCCACCCAAAGAAGAGGAAAGCGACGAAGACGGGAGCGAATGCCACCGTGGCGACGATCTCAATTGGGTCTACGTCCCGGAGGACCATGGTCACGACGACCAGGCCAATGATCAGAAGACCGACGAGCAGGGTTATGTCGCGCGCACGGCGCACGGTCATTGTGCGAGGAGAAGCCATCGACGGCGAGTGTACGCGCAGCGTCGGTCGTTGACATGCATCATCTGAAAGTCGACACTGCGCTTGTGCCCGCACTACTTCGCTCTCGTCTCGCGCTGGTTGCCCTGTTCGTGGTCTTTCTCATCCCAGTGACCCAGTCAAGTTTGAGGGGTCTCACTCACGTACTCAGCTGCACCGAGCGTGTCGACACGCCGTTCCAGGTAATCCTGCTCGAAGGAGAGGAGCCGATAGTCACCGGTTCCTCGGTCATAACCGCAGACGGCCCCGCAACCCTCTGCGGTGGACTGGACGTGCAGATAGGTGTGGGTCCTTCGGAATCGGCCGACATCGACGTGGTCATCACGGTGGACAACCAATCTGAGAACGACTGGTTCGGAACCGTGGAACTGGGAGTCGTCGGCGCCCGAATTCCAGTCGACATCGGTCGGATCGACGCCGGGTCTGCCGAGGAGCGCCGTATCGCGCTCAGACTTCCCGAGGGTGTGACCGAGTTTGGTGGTTCTCTGCTCGTTGGGCCCTGACGGTCCGGCGATCAACTCGGACTGGCCCGGGTCCGGTGTCACCCCCAGGCGGTACGCTCGCTCTGTGATCCTCCACCTCTCAGGACCTTCCAACGCCGGGCCCGGTGAACGAGATCTGATGCTCAACAGAGCGAAGGATTTCCTCTCCGAGGCGGACGAGACCATCCGCATCGATGTTCCTGGACGCGGGGGTGGGGAGGAGGGTTCGGGCTCGGTGAGAGCCGAGATTGAACCGGCCATCCCCGTCTTGCAGTCGGCATCGCTCTTCGGAGGGGTCTCTGGGCTCCTGATTGTTGACGCCAACCAACTGACCGCAGACGAAGCCAAGGTGCTCGCTGGTCTGATCGAAACGATGGACCCGGAAGCGGTGGCCCTGGTGATCGTGTCGGAGGGCGCTGTTCCTGCGGCTCTTGCCAAAGTCCTGAAGGCGAGTGCCGAGGTGGTCTCGTTCAGAAAGCTACGAGAACGCGACAGCCAGACCTGGCTCATCGACGAGATACGTAAGCGGGGATTGGCGATTGACGGGGCAGGAGCCGAAGTCCTCATCCAACGTTTCGGAACCGACACTGCCTCAATCGGACAAGCCTTGGACCAGCTGGCCGAGACAGGTGAGAAACTCACCGCGGATCTGATCAAGGACCGATTCAAGAACAGGCCGAACGAACCGACCTGGCTCTACACAGATGCAGTGACCAAGGGGAACACGGGCGATGCCCTACGAAGACTTGGGGACCTGCTCACCCACACCCATCCGCTGGTGTTGCTCAGCGCGCTCGAGAGCGAAGTGAGGCGACGTGCCCTGGCCCTGTCTGCATCCGACGTGGAGGAATTCCGTTCACACATGGGAGCGCGCACCAACGACAGGTCGATCGAGTTTCTCTGGAGGAATCGGGCAAGGGTGAAGGACTCCAGTTTGCGTCAAGCGGTGGATGCCTTGGTGCGAGCGGATCGGATCCTGAAGTCCGCACCAGAACCCATGCACCGCATCACGATGGAACGGCTGACTGTGGCGATGTCACGCTGGATGTCCGGTCGCTGACCGGAAGGCCGTGCCGGGGACCGCTGGGTCTATTCCGAGACTGCGGCGGCGCGCTTGGCCAGGCGCGACTTCTTACGAGCCGCGGCCTTTTTGTGCAGTACGCCTTTGGAGGCGGCCTGGTCGATCTTCTTCTGGGCGAGCCGGAAGGCGTCATCCGCGGTTTCAGCGTCGGCGCCAAGGACCTGCTTTTCGCGGGTCTTCAACTCGGACCGGACTGACTTGTTGCGCTGACGGCGCTTTTCGTTCTGACGATTGCGCTTGATCTGTGACTTGATGTTGGCCATGAGAGATTCCTCTTGAGATCTTTCCGCGTGACCGCCCGAGTGTCTGAGTCGTCCCGGGACGGTGGGCGACAGGAAGCCGCTACCGGAGGGGGCAATCTACCAGGGCCGCGACGACCGGTACAATCGCATCTGGCCGCCAGGCGGTCAACCCAACCTCATGATCGATCAGTCGCGCATCCGTAACTTCAGCATCATTGCCCACATCGACCACGGGAAGTCGACCCTCGCCGACCGCTTGCTCGAGCGGACGGGGGCGATCACCGAACGGGAGATGCGGGACCAGGTCCTCGACACAATGGACCTGGAGCGTGAACGCGGAATCACGATCAAAGCCAACAACGTCCGGCTCAGATACACGGCGCGTGATGGTCGCGAGTACATCATTCATCTGATCGACACGCCCGGCCACGTCGATTTCTCCTACGAGGTCTCACGGTCGCTCGCCGCATGTGAGGGTGCGCTGCTCGTGGCCGATGCCGCCCAGGGCGTGCAGGCTCAGACTCTGGCAAACGCATACCTGGCGATCGAAGCGGGTCTGGAGATCGTGCCTGCACTCAACAAGATCGACCTCCCTGCCGCCGATCCCGATCGCGTCGCGGGCGAAATAGTCAACATCCTCGGCGGGGAACCGGATGACGTCCTACGTATATCGGCCAAGACCGGCGAGGGTGTCGAGGATCTGCTCGAAAGACTTGTGCGCGACGTCCCGCCACCGCAGGGAGATCCGAATGCACCGCTGCGGGCACTCGTCTTCGACTCACACTTTGACGCCTATCGGGGTGTTGTTTGCTCGATCCGGATCGTCGATGGGCGGATGTCGAGGGGACAGCAGGTGCGGTTCATGGCGACTGGCGACGAGCAGGGAGTCTCTGAGATCGGAGTGCTCACGCCGAAAGCTTCTCCGGTCGAGACGCTCGGCCCCGGAGAGGTCGGGTATCTGATAACGGGTGTCAAAGAAATCGACCTGATCAAGGTTGGTGACACGGTGACTTCGGCCGTCAAACCCTCACGGGAAGCCCTTCCCGGTTACGAGGAGCCCAAGCCAATGGTGTTTTCGGGCATCTTCCCCACCGATGGCGCTGACTTCGAGAATCTTCGGGAGGCGCTCGAGAAACTCCGTCTCAACGACTCCTCGCTGGTCTACGAGCCCGAATCTTCCAAGGCACTTGGCTTTGGCTTCCGGGCAGGCTTCCTGGGCCTGCTTCACATGGAGATCGTGCGAGAGCGTCTCGAACGTGAATACGACCTCGACCTAGTAGCGACCGCTCCATCGGTCGCCTATCAGGTCGAGATGACCGACGGCTCGCGCCTGGACATCCGTTCCCCTCAGGACCTTCCCGACCCCGCAGGGATTCGGGCCATATCCGAACCGTACCTGCGAGCGATGATCCTGAGCCCTGCCGAATTCATTGGCACGATCATGGAATTGGTCACGAACCGTCGCGGGGAGATGGGGACGATGACCTATTTGAGTCCGGAGAGGGTGGAACTGACCTACCGCATCCCGTTGGCCGAGATCGTCTTCGACTTCTACGACAACCTCAAGTCGCGCACCAAGGGGTACGCATCTCTCGACTACGAACAGGACGGTTACCAGCCATCCGATCTGGTGAAAGTGGACGTGCTGTTGAACGCCACCCCGGTTGATGCCTTCTCGTCAATCGTTCATCGGGACAAGTCCTATGACTACGGGAAGATGATGGTCGAACGCCTCAAGAAGCTGATTCCCCGCCAGATGTTCGACATTCCCATCCAGGCGGCGATTGGAGGCCGGATCATTGCGCGAGAGACTGTCAAGGCCCGACGCAAGGACGTAACGGCGAAGTGTTACGGAGGCGATATCAGTCGCAAGCGCAAGCTGCTCGAGAAGCAGAAAGAAGGCAAGAAGCGGATGAAGATGGTCGGGTCCGTCGAAGTCCCCCCGGAAGCCTTTGTGGCCGCTCTCCAGGTAGACGAGTGATCTCCAGTGCCTCGGCCGCTTCGGTCGAGGCGGCGGCCGACCTTGCCTCGGCCTACGTTCACATTCCCTTCTGTGCCCGCATCTGTCCGTACTGCGACTTCACCGTTGTCGCCGGTCGAGACGATGTCGTCGACCGATACGTGGCTGCGCTCGTCCGCGACATCGAGTCAACGCCACCGTGGAGGGCCCTCGATGCGGTTTTTGTCGGAGGAGGCACCCCGAGCCGGATCGGTTCCACCCGGCTGAGCACGATTCTGCAGGCGATCAGGGCATCTCACGGAATCGTCGAGAGTGCCGAGGTGACCCTGGAGGCCAACCCCGAGGACCTGGATCACAAGACCGCGTCGGACCTGGCGAGTATCGGCTTCACCCGGGTCTCCCTCGGAGTCCAGTCTTTCGACGACCAGGTGCTGGGGGCATTGGGTCGGGTACACACCGCTGCCCAAGCCGTCGCGGCGACCGAGGCCGTTCTGTCCGCTGGTTTCGAGTCTGTGTCCTTCGATCTCATCTTCGGCTCGCCCGCCGAGACAACTGAATCCTGGCGGGCTTCGCTGCAAACGGCCAGCGATCTTGGACCACAGCATGTATCCACCTACTCACTGACCGTCGAGCCGGCGACTGTGCTCTGGAAGGAGGTGCGCCGTGGCGCTCCTGAGCCGGACGCCGACGTTCAGGCCGATCGCTGGGAGATGGCCTCTAACCTGCTCGGCCAGGCAGGCTATGAGCGCTATGAAGTCTCGAATTTCGCCCGTCCGGGTCATCACTGTCGATACAACGCAGCGGTTTGGGGTCACGCCGACTACTTGGCATTTGGGGTCGGTGCCCACGGGTTTCGTGGAGGGATGCGCACAGCGAACGTCAGAAGACTCGACACATATCTTGACCGGGTGGAACAGGGAATCGGACCTGTTCAAACAGCGGATCTGATCGACGGTTGGGCATCGGAGATCGAGCGCTTGTTCGTCGGTCTGCGCCGGACCAACGGCGCGGAGATCGGTGTTGGGGGCCAAGCCCTCATGGCGAGCACCGCAGGGACCAGACTCGCCGACCACGGCGTGATCGCCATTCAGGGAAGTCGTCTAGTCATAACCCGCCCACTTCTGACAGACGAGGTGCTGCGAACCCTGCTCGCCCTAGACGCACCAGCCTGAGAGTCTGTCCCCCCTCGCCCGGTGTAGCCGGCCGAGGGGGGCGGTGAGCGAAAGTTTGTCCCCCCTCGGCTGAGCGCAGCGAAGGAGTCTGGGGGGACCGGCCGGCGACGCCGGCCGAGGGGGGCGGTGTGCGGAGCGACCCCGTCGATTAGATCATTCGCGTGGCCCGGTCGGCGAAGCCGGCCGAGGGGGGGTACGCCCGGCATGGGCA
>JBGTKD010000014.1:0-2873 GCA_041744795.1 Acidimicrobiia bacterium | reverse complement strand
GCGGTGCACCCCGACCTGCCCGACACCGGCGGCACCCGCCACCCGGTCACGGTCGTCGGGGTCGATACGTGCACTCGATGGTCGACGACCAGTCGCGGCCGGCCTACTCCGAGGCCCTGCCCGACGAGAAGGGCGCCACCTGCGCCGCCTTCCTCACCCAACACGAGCTGCGGTGGGCCCTTGACCCTGGGCATGACGGCGAGGACCGTTGAGCGGGCGCAGACATGAGTCGGCGGCTTTGATCGGTCTCGTGGGTGGGAGGACGTATGGGGTGGTTTACCTGCGAAGATCCGCTAGTCACGTCTGTCCGCGAAATCTATCGGGCCAACGTCATTGCGGCGCCAAGTTCGAGGATACAGCCTCTCGATGTCATCGCACATGATGGAGATCAATTCGATTGGCGCGGTCGGTTGGGCCCGGTTGTAATCGGCCCATTTCCACTGAACATGCCAAGCATCACGTCCGCACCGGTGGCCAGTCTCTTAGGTCAGCGAACTTCGAATATCAACATGGGCCTAGCAGCCAAGCTCACGGCCAAATTCTTGAGTGGGCTCGGCGTCCCTGTGCCGGCTGCCTCTGTGGAGGCGACCCTGTTCAAGAGCGGGCGCAAGGTGTCTTTCGAGGTCCTCGAAGTGCGAGAGCGATCCGTCGACTTGGGTGAATTGGGTAGCAGTCTGAAGGGATCACGGATTGATCGCGACAATGCCGCCGTCAGCAGCGTCTTTCTTGGGCTGAACCCTGCCCGAATGTTAATCATCAGTCGCACCCTCGAATCGCCGAGTTTCAGTGTGCACTTAGATGGTGCAATTGAGGAAGGGGTTGATGTCACAGTCGACGCAGTCAAGGAGCTGCTGGGTGCGGCAACCGCAGCCTTTCAATGGGAGGTAACGTCCCATCGCAGCGTCACCTTCAAGGGGTCACGCGCTGCAACCTTTGCCTTTTCCGCTATTAGATGCCACCTCGGGCCAGCGGGCGACTTCGGCTTGGGCATGGAGGTGGAGGCGCACCTTCTTGAGCCTTCCGCGGGTGACGAAGACACCCTTTTCTTGCCAATCGATGAGCCGCCGATCAATTCAGACGGGCTGCTTGACTTGGGACGGCTTTCGGCATGAGCGGGGCCCTTGGGCAGCATATGCTCGAGGCCTTACAACGGAAGGCGCACGCAGAGACACTCGTCCCCTTCCCAGACATCGGTGAGATCCTCTCAAAATATGCGGAGACAGTTAGAGAAGTTTGGCTCCTGACAGGAGAAGGCTATTCCGAACAGTGGCTAGCCGACAAAGCGAATTTGCCAACTCCTATACAGAATCCAATCACTTTTGGAACCATAGTTGACCTGCAACGCTCGCTTAATCGGGCTGCGGGGCTTACCGGAGTATCGCTACCCGACGATATCATCGTTGGCACTGCGCCCACCGGCGGAACCAACGCGAGGACAGTGGCTGTTCGGGGTGAAAGCCCCCTGATCGTCTTCGACGACGGAGTTTTCACCTTTGCCTGGCTGTGTTCCAAGGCTGTCAGTCAACTCTTGTTGGTACACGGCGATGGAGCGATTCCCCACATGTCGACCCGGCCAGCGAGCATATGGAGTAGACACGTGGAAACTTCGGGTGAGGCCATGTATCGACTCAGAAACGCGATGCTTGCCTACATCGTCCGCGGTAACCCAGCTGCGGCTTCGCATTACGTTCTCGTGGATCCTTGGGAGGCCCAAGCAGCATCAAACCTAGCCGTCTCGTGGGAGCTGTTCGCCCTCGCCCATGAGTTCGGACACGTCACCCTGAAACACCCCTTCGGCGCAGTAGATGACTCCAGGCAGCAGCGTGAGCGGGAAGCTGACGCGTTCGCGCTCGAGCTCGTACTAGCAGGATCACCATCCATGATGGAGGGCGTCGTAGGTTGCTTTCTTTATCTGCAGTGCTCGGCCCTGCTGGAGCGCGCCATCTCCTACATGCACTCTGGTGTGGACGAACCTCTACCCTCGCAATCACACCCTCCGCCGACCGAACGCATGGTCGTGTTGCAACAAGCAGCATTGCCCTCCGGGTGTGAGGAAGTGTTTTCGGGTCTGTCATATGCTCTCGAAGTTTACTACTGGCCGACCCTAGTAGGGGCTATCGATGTCGCACTCAGGGAAAGGAATGAGCTCGTACATCTGCGTTGGCAGAACCGACTGTCTCCGAAGTAGTCACCGTCAAGCTTCCCCAACAAGACGGCGCCACCGGTCACGCCATGCGTTACCCGTGGACCTGGCGGCTCCCTGGTCATCGTCGATCGAGCGCGAACCGCGGTCCACCACCGTCACCTCGGCACCGTCAGCCGCGGGTGGGCGACGGCGGTGACGCAAGGGCGGTGTACGACGCGCCCCACCGGGTGGCCGAGAGGCTCCGACGCTTCTTGCCCTCTCCGCGAGCACCGGCGAGCCTGGTGCCGTAGCCGTCGGGCAGCCGGCACCGACAACCGTCAGCACCGCGCCTCGAGAAGCTGGTCCACCGCTAGAAGAGCATCGGCAACAGTGGCACCCTCCAAGGCTTGGGCGCAGTGGAATGCCGAATCGCTCGTCGCAGTCCCGCTCGGCGACGGTGACGTCAGGCAGGCGCTGGCCGTGGTCACGGCGGTCGAGGGGAGCCTGGCCCTGGTCGGCTGCAGTACGCGCAGCGGTGCTGTGCCCTCAGCATCGGTGGTTCCGGGCCTCCACTGACCGGGGCAGGGTCGTCTGCCCCCGCGGCGGGTGCCAGGAGTGGGTGGAGGGGAATACTCGTGGAGTGGCCACATACCCGGTCGACCTGCTGTCGGAGCGTCAGTGGTCGTTCCTGCTGGAGACGTACACCGACCGCCAGCGTCTGATGGTGACGAACGAGGACATGGGTGAG
>JBGTKD010000013.1:0-25549 GCA_041744795.1 Acidimicrobiia bacterium | reverse complement strand
TCATCTCCTGGTTCGACCGTTACAACCGGATCCGACGTCACAGCCACTGCGGCAACCAGCCGCCCATCACATACGAGGAGGCCAACACCACCAGACCCCACGTCGCGTAAACCCCCCTACACGCTTTCGGGGGAGGCCCACGGCGCAGCCGGCCGAGGGGGGCGGTGAGCGAAGCGACCCCGTCGATCACCTCAGCCCAGGTTGACTTCGGTCTTCCTGGGGAGATTGGCGGTGAAGAAGTCTGTGAGGCGGGCCAGGGCGTCTTCGGTCGAATCTTCGTGGTAGTCCCCGCTGGCTTCGTCCATGAACGCGTGCCCGGCACCTTCGTATAGAAGCCATTGGCCGGTCACGTTGCGGCTTTGCGCCTCGTCGACTGTCTCGACGTCGATGAGGTCGTCATCGGCGCCGTAGAGGGCCAGCACCGGCACCGCAATGTGCCTGAGGACATCAGCCACCGGGAACTTACGCTCCTCGTCCCCGGCGATCGGGGTGGAGACCGCCGCCACCGCACCCACCCAGGGGCGGTGTGCAGCGTGGATGAGAGCGAATCGACCCCCTACATCCAGTCCAAGCACGCCGAGGGAGGACGTGTTTGCCCATTCGATGTCTTCGGATCGGAGATAGTCGTAGGTCTCGTCGATGGTTCGCATGGCTTCGGAATCGGTGAGGGCGTTGTATGCGACAAGAGCGGATCGCCGGTCGGAGGGCTCGGCCGTGTAAGGGTCGACGGCTACCACTGCCAGTCCGTGACGGGCGAGGCGTCGGGCGATGTGCTTTTCGTGCGCACCGAGGCCATCTAGGTCGGGCATGAGAATGACCGTCGGGAATCGACCCGCCTGATCCGGTCTCGCGAGGTAACCGCGTCGGTAGCCCGCTCCAACGGACACCGTCAGCGCTCCATACATCACCGAATACGTTCCCTCGTGGGGGAGAACGGCCACGTCACCTCCATCGGTCTCTGGGCCAGCCGAGGCTAGCGCGGGCAACGCGAACGAAACTCAAACCTTGGGAACCTTGTTATCCTTCCTTGCGTCTCAGGAGGACCATGGCTTCTCCAATCCCTGTACCAGATGAATCAACGCGCCCGCGTCGAATGCCGCGGTGGTTCAAGCGCGTCCTGATCGGCGTTCTGGTGCTCGCCAACGTCGCGGTCTTCTTCACCTACTGGCAGCTTCGTACCATCGAACGGGCCGTCATCGAGTCCGCCGACACGATTCCCGCCGCCGACTTCGATCAGATTCTCACCGACACCCCGAGCGACACTGCTGATCCGGTGACCTTCCTCATAATCGGCTCTGACTCCCGAGAGGGCCTCACCGATCTGAGAAACTTCGGACCGTCCGGTGGCGAGCGAGCCGACGTGATAATGCTCATCCAGATCCACCCGAGCACCGGGACCGCCCAGATGCTGAGCATCCCCCGTGACCTCTGGGTCGACATCCCCGGTAAGGGCATGAACAAGATCAACGCAGCTTTCGCTTTCGGTGGTGCACCACTGATGGTCGAGACTGTGACTCGGGCTGTCGGCGTCCCCGTAAACCACTATGTCGAAGTCGACTTCGTTGGTTTCCAGGCGATCGTCGACAAACTCGGTGGCGTTCCCATCAACTTCCCGTTCCCTGCCCGCGACTCCAAGAGCGGTCTCAATGTCGGTGCTGGAACCCAAGTGCTGAACGGGAGCGAGGCCCTGGCGTTTGCGCGGTCGCGTTCGTACCAGGAACTCCAAAACGGAAGCTGGGTTTCGGTCGACGCCAACGACATTGGCCGCACCCGACGCCAGCAGCAGCTCATCTTCTCGATTATCCGCACGGCTGCCCGCCCGTCCACCATCCTCTCACTCGGATCCACGGTCGAGTCGTTCGCCGAGCACCTCACAATCGATGCAAGGCTGGCGCAGGGTTCGATGATCGAACTCGCCTGGCGCATGCGCGGCGTGCGGACAGAGAACATCAACGCCGCCACCCTTCCCACCTACAGCGACTCTGTGAATGGCGCGTCGATCGAAAGGCGCAAGGAGCCTGAGGCCGAGCAGATGCTCGCTGCCTTTCGGGCGGGCCGCAGCATGATCGCCAACGAGGATCAGATGCGTATCACGGTGCTGAACGGCAACGGAATCGAGGGGAGCGCGGGGGATTGGTCCACGTTCTTGCAGGCTGCAGGCTTCGACGTCCGTTCGGTAGGCGACGCCGACCGGAAGAACTTCGAAGTCACGACCATTCTCGTTCGCCCCCAGGATGTTCAGCGGGGCGGCCAGATTGCTGAGGCACTCGGTTTCGGGGTTGTCGAAGTGGGCACCGTCTCCGAAAACCTGGACGCCCTTGTCGTGCTGGGGTCCGACGTACTCGGATACGAGGCGCTGATAGCCGGATGAATTCCGTCTGACAGGCTGAATGAGATTTGTAATGTTTCGCGCTGGGGTGCCGATAGCTGGGGAATGTCTATGAATGTTGCAGTTCTTGGAGCGGGCTATGTGGGCCTCGTTCAGTCCGCTGGTCTTACCTCGCTGGGCCATTCGGTCCGGTTGGGAGAATCCAATCCTCTTCGGGTTGATCAGCTTCGCGCGCGCAAGGTCCCGATCTTCGAACCAGGTTTGGGCGAGCTTTTGGAACGGGGCTTCGACAATGGCCTTCTGAGCGTTCACATGTCGAACCTGGACGCGGTAGCCGGTGTGAAGGTGATATTTCTGACGCTGCCGACGCCTTCGTGCAGCGACGGGTCTGCGGACCTCACGATCCTCGAGTCAGTCGTCGACGAGTTGGTTCCGGTACTTTCGAAGGACCAGATCATCGTCACGAAGTCCACAGTTCCCATCGGCACGGCCAAGGCGTTGCGTGAGCGACTGCGGGCGGCCGGATGTGGGGCGGGGGTCGTATCCAACCCCGAGTTCCTCGCTGAGGGAAGTGCAATCGCGGACTTTATGCGTGCCGAGCGCATCGTCATCGGTGCCTTCGACGACAGCCACGCCGACACCGTCGCAGACCTCTATTCCGGGCTTCCCGCCCAGATCGTCAAGACGAATCCGGAGTCTGCGGAGCTTGTCAAATATGCAGCCAATACTCACCTGGCTACGCGGCTGACGTTCGCCAACGCCATCGCCAACATCGCGGAAGAAGTTGGCGCCGATGCTCTCACAGTCCTCGAAGCTGTTGGGATGGATCGGCGGATAGGACGTCACTTCATGCGACCTGGCCCCGGGTATGGAGGATCGTGTTTCCCTAAGGACACCCGAGCGTTGTTGAGCATCACTCGCGACATCGGTTACGACTTCCCACTTCTCGAGGCCGTGGTGACCACCGACGCCTATCAGCGCACACGAATCGTGCAGCGGGCAACGGAGCTGCTCGGCGGATGTGCCAGCAAGAAGGTGGCGCTTTGGGGGATGGCGTTCAAAGCGGGCACCGATGATGTTCGGGAGTCTCCTGCTGTTTTCTTGGCGCAGGCGCTTTCAGAGCTCGGTGCAACCATCGTTGTCTCCGATCCTGAGGCGATCATCGACGAATTCCCTCAGACCGATGATCCGGTCGATGCCGCCAGGGATGCCGACCTCGTTCTCGTCGCCACCGAGTGGCCCGAGTTCCGCAGGGTCGACTTCGCCGAGGTGGCGAGTGTGATGCGAGGAAATATCGTCTACGACGTACGCAACCTGCTCGACCCGGACGCTGTGCGGGCCGCCGGACTCGAATACGTCGCCCTCGGACGCCCTCTCGCTTGAGCCCGAAACGAGCGGCGGTAGGTCTGTCGCCCATACACTCGCCCTATGACGTGTCCCCAATGCGGTGTCCTGACGACTGAAGGGGCCCGATTCTGCGCAAGCTGCGGATCAACTCTGGCACTCGTCTGTCCCAGTTGCGGGTCAGAGGTGGCCGATGATGCCCATTTCTGCGCTTCGTGTGGCACCGCTCTGCGGCTGGTTGAACAGACGTTGTCGGCCGGCGAGGAGCTGAAGGTTATTTCTGTCCTCTTCTGTGACCTGGTCGGCTTCACATCTCACACCGAGCGGACCGATCCCGAATCGGTCCGCGAGCGACTGACCGTTTACCACTCGAGGGTCCGGGCAGATGTCGAGCGGTTTGGGGGCCGGGTCGAAAAGCTGATGGGCGATGGGGTCTTCGCAGTCTTCGGCTCGCCGGTGGTTCACGAGGACGATCCCGAACGTGCGGTCCGGGCTGCTCTGCGCATCCAGGAATCCCTCAATGAGTTAAATGCAGCGAACCCGGATCTCTCCCTAGCTGTTCGGGTGGCGGTGACGACCGGCGAGGCGATCCTCCAGCTGTCAGACACGCCGGACCGGGAGGGCATCATCGGCGACGTTGTCAACACAGCCTCACGGCTTCAGGGGGAGGCGCCGGTTGGTGCGGTGGTTGTCGACGAGCGCACTTACATGGCGTTGCGCGACATCGTCGAGTTCGAGGCACTCGACCGGGTCGAGGTAAAGGGCAAGACTGGATCATTGGCACTTTGGAGGGCCATCGCTGCCCGCAGCCGCTTCGGTGTGGCAGTCGACGTGGCGAGCTCTGAGGTGTTTGTCGGCCGTTCACACGAATTGAATCTCCTGACCGAGGCTCTTCGTCGCACAGAGGGCCAATCCTCCGCTCAGTTGGTGACAATCGTCGGGGAGCCAGGAGTCGGCAAGAGCCGTCTAGTGCATGAGTTGTATCGCTGGGTCGACGACAGGCCCGACCTTGTTTGGTGGCGACAGGGGAGGTGTCTTCCGTACGGCGACGGGATCACCTTTTGGGCGCTGGGCGAGATCGTGAAGTCACAAGCCGGGATTCTCGAGGCTGAGCCACCTGCCGACGTTGCGGCGAAGTTACAGAAGACAGTCAGTTCGGTGATCGAGGACAAGACCGAAGCAGAGTGGGTTCGATCCCGGCTCGCTCCGCTGGTTGGCCTGCCAGGTACCGGAGTCGAGCGCGACGAACTGTTTGGAGCCTGGCACAGGTTTATCGAGGCGCTGGCGTCCCGTCGCCCATTGGTCCTCGTCATCGAGGACATTCACTGGGCTCACGAAGCGATGTTCGACTTTCTTGAGTACATACTCGATTGGTCGCGAGACCTCCCGATTCTCCTCGTATGCACCGCCCGCCCGGAGCTTTACACAGAGCGGCCGGAATGGGGCGGCGGCCGCCGCGATGCCGTGACGATCGGGCTCACCGCGCTTGACGAGCGTGAAACCATGGAACTGGTCGTTGCGCTGTCAAAGAGAGCGGTTATGCCTGCCCAAGCTCAGCACGCACTGTTGGAACGCAGCGGCGGAAATCCGTTGTACGTGACCGAGTACGTGAGACTGGCGTCTGAGCGGGGCATGCTCGACCGGCTGGGGGAAGCCGACCTTCCCCTTCCCGACACGATCCAGGCGCTCATCGCTGCTCGGCTCGATCTTTTGAGCCCTGAGGACAAGTCGATCGTCCAGGCGGGAGCGGTGATAGGAAAGGTCTTCTGGACAGGTGCCATTGCTTTCCTTCGAGGAGTCGACATCGACTTTGCTCGTCTCGCTCTGAGGAGGATGTCTCAGCGTGAGCTGATTCGACCGGTCCGTCGTTCTTCGATGCTCGGACAAGAAGAGCATTCCTTCGCGCACGTGCTGGCACGCGACGTGGCTTACGGCCAGATTCCAAGGAGCGAACGGGCCTCTCTGCACCTCGCGGCGGCGCGTTGGTTGGAGGCGAAAGCCGAGGACCGTTTGATCGACGTCGCAGAACAACTGGCACACCACTATTCGACCGCTGTTCGTCTGCACCCGTCGACCGATCAGGACGTAAAGGAGAGGGCGTTCCGGTTCGTGATGATGGCGGCCGAACGTGCCGAGAGCCTGGATGCTCGCCAAGCCGTCGCTTTCTACCGCTCCGCTTTGGAGTTCGCCGACGACTCAGCCGATCGCGGCAGCGCGCTCCTCGGGATTGGGAAGAATGAGTTCGACGACCTCGACGCTGCGATGCGTGCAACCGACGAGGCCTACGTCGAGTTCGTGGCGGCGGGCGACAGGGAGGGCCAGGTCGAGGCTCTGGCGCTGCGCGGCAAAGCTGAGTGGTTTAGGGGCGACGGCGAGGCTGCAGAGCGCACCTCCGATGAGGTGATTCGCCTTGCCGAGGACATGACGCCGTCCCAGGCGCTGGCTGAAGCCCTGGTAAGCGTTGCCTCTCGCTACCAACTCGCCGGAATGGAAGAGGAGGCGCTGGAGACCGTGGAACGGGCCACGGCAGTTGCCCAGTCGGTTGGCTCGACCTACGTCTATGCGAGGGCACTTGTCATCCGAGGTTCCTCGTTGGTCCAGTTGGGAGACTTCGCCGGTCAGGAGGATGTGGAAGAAGGATTACGGATCTTCCTCGACCTGAACCGGTCCCAGGAAGTGATGATGGCCTACAACAACCAGGCCACCTATCTAATTGCGAACGGCGACGTTCGGCGCGGCCGGGAGATCATCGACGAGGCCATAGCCTTCGGTACAGCCAGGTCCTTGCCCGCTCATGTCGACTGGTCAAAGACGACGAAGTGCGAGGCGCTGTTCCCGCTGGGGAACTGGGCCGAAGTCGAGTTCATCGTTTCTGACCTCCTAGCGTCAGACGAGGCACGGGGAGGCTCACAGGTTGGACAGTTCGCTCGCGAATGGCACGCGACGGTCATGTTTCACGGGGGAAAGCTCTCCGCCGCCCACCGGGCTTGGCCCGACATCATCGAGAACGCTCGCAGTGTCGAGGATCCCCAAGTCCTCATGCCGTCACTGGCGCTCGGAGTGGCTGTCTGTCATGCCGTTGGAGATCGTGCGCTGGCTTTGTCTCTGGCGGAGGAACTCCTCGAGATGTCAGCTCGGCATCGGGTCTTTGGCGCACTCCATCTGCCCATGTGCGCCAGGGAGATCCTCGACCTCGGCCTGGCGGACCGTCTCGAGTCCGTTCTCGGCGTCCTAGTGACTTCCAGCTCCGAGTTTCTCACCGCCCAGCGGGAGAGGATGCGGGGTTTGGTCAGCGAACAGCGAGGCGAGTTCGAAGATGCCATCGCAGGGTTTACGGCCGTATGGGAGGTCGGCGATCCTCTTGGTCAACGTTTTTGGGCGGCCACCGCTCGTGTCGATGCAGGCCGAGTGTTACTGAAACTGGGGCGGGACGCGGGCGCCTTGCTCGACGAGGCTCGTGTTGTGGCCGCAGAAATCGGTGCCCACCGACTTCTGGACGAGATCGCAGCTCTTTCCGCGGGCCAGATCGGGCACCGCTTCCATTCTGGACGCTAAATCCCGCGTATACGCGGGATACAACCCAGGGTACGCGCATAGTGGTTAGCGGAAGAGGTCTTCGTCGGGGGGGCGGATCAGAGGGGTGATTCCTGCCTCGGAGGGGCGCCAGGTCACGCCTCGCACGATGGCTGCCGGAATGCCGGTCGCCTTGCCCATGACCAGGTCTGCCGCGGAGGCGATCTCGTCGACGATTGCCACCTCGCTCACTTCGAGCACCTTGCCGTACGTGTCCAACGTGCCTCGAAGGTCGTCGATAGCCTCCATCCCGGCCACTCCGATCGCGACGTCCACCAACCCCCTGCGCCAGGCGCGTCCGAACGTATCCGTGACGATCACAGCGATCAAAACGCCGAACCGGTGTTGGAGGCGTAGGCGAATGCGGTTCGCCGACCGGTCGGGATCCTCGGGCAGCAGTACTGCGCGCGCCGGGCCGGCGTTGGACCGGTCGACTCCGGCGTTGGCACAGATGAATCCATGGCGGGTCTGGGCGATCACCAGCGGGCCGCGTCGGCGGATGATGCGGACAGCCTCGTCCTCGACGAGGAACCGGTGGCTTTCGGGCCCGTCATCGGCGAGTTCCACCACACGACCTTCCGCTTTCGAGATCAGCTTGTGGGTGACGACAAGAACGTCTCCGTCGACGAGAGGCTCCGTCAGCGCATCGGCAATGAGTTCGGCGACGTCGTCTCCAGCCGCCCCCTCGGGAATCCCCTCGATGGGGATGATCCTCACTTCAGCCACGAGATCACCTCTGCGGCGAGACGGGCGGCGGCGTCTGCTTCTTTGATGATCGTGTCGGTGACATGCACCTTCGGAATCACCGCCGTGCGGGGCTCGTCGCCGTGATGGACGACGATGTCGGTCAAGAGGTTTCCGTAGCTGGCAACGATCCCGTGCGTGTCCGAGGTGTATCCGAAAGAGGGCAGTAGATCGCTGATCGGTCCTTTCACTGCGGCGCCTCCGATCAGCGGGCTGACGGCGATCACCTTGCCGACCGATCGAATCGCTTCATCAATGCCCGGTACGGCCAGGATCGGCCAGATCGACAAGATCGGATTCGAGGGGCCGATCACCACCGCGTCGGACTGGGCGAGAGCTTCCATCACTCCGGGGGCAGGCCTTGTTTCATTGGCGCCCGCAAAGCGGATGTCGCGAACGATCTCGGTGTGCTGTCGGCGCACGAAATAGTCCTGAAAGTCGAGCCACCTTTTTTCGACCAGAACTTTCGTGCGCATCGGATCGTCGGTGACGGGAAGAACGGTCGAGGTCAATCCGAATACCTTGCTGACCTCGGTGGTCACCTCGGTCAAGGTCGCTCCTTGAGCGAGGCGAGCGGTCCGGTACATGTTCAGTGCCAGATCCTTGTCTCCCAACCTGAACGTCGTGTCGATGGGAAAACGAGCCAGTTCGTCCATGACGTTCCACGTCTCGTCGGTGCGGCCCCACCCGCGGTCGTCGTTGTGCACTTCGGCCATCGTGTAGATGACGGTGTCCAAATCGGGGGACAAGTAGAGCCCGTAGATCAATTCATCGTCTGCAACGTTCACCACCGCGGTGAGGTCGATTTCTTCAATCGCTGCAAGCCCGCGAAGCATTCGGGCACCCCCTACGCCACCAGATAGAGCTGTGATTTTCATTCGCCGGATTGCCTCGCTGGCTCTGGGACGTTCACAATGGAGGTTCGATGTCCGACCATCCCGACAACAACCTCCCGTCGAGCGCGCCCATTCGGCGGGTTCGCGTGGCGATCATCGCAGTCGATGACGATCACCTTCGTTCCACCCTGGGTGCGATCGAGCGCCAAGTCTATGAGATCGAAGGTCTCGCGATCATCGACATCGATGGCTATATCACAGAACCCGGTGAGCACGAGGTCTTGGCGAACTTCGCTGAGTTCGTGAGCGGACTCGGTTCGGAGACAGATCTCGTCTGGATTGTTCACGGTGACGCCCAGCCGCGTCCCGACGCTCTCGGTGCACTCGTCGCGGAGATGGAACGCAACGACGCCTCTCTTATCGGATCCAAGATCATCGACGCAGTCTCGCTCGATCGCCTGGAGTCGGTGGGATCGGCGACGGACGTCTTCGGCGAGCCGTACACCGGTCTAGACCCTGACGAGGTGGACCTCGAGCAATACGACGTGGTGCGCGACGTGGCGTTCATTTCCGCAGTGTCGATGCTGGTGCGTCGCGACCTCGTGCGGGGCTTGCGAGGCATCGACCCTCTTCTCCCTCCTGTGGCCGCAGGCATGGACTTCTCCCAGCGTGCCAGGGTGGCTGGCGGCCGGGTGATGGTCGCCCCGTCGTCAGAGGTCTTGCACTCCCGCACGTGTCGCGACGAAGTCGCAGGGTGGCGAGAGTGGGCTGGACGGATGAGGTCCATGCTCAAGGCCTACCGACTGATCACTCTGGTCTGGGTTGTGTCGTTTGGAACTGTTCTCGGTTTTGTCGACGGTGTCGCTCGCCTCTTCCTGGGTACAACCCGCCCTCTGGTCGACTTCTTCAGAGCTCTTGCATGGAACCTTGCTCACCTACCTGGCTCGCTGACCGCCAGGAATTTGGTTCGCGTCACCCGACAGGTCGGGGACGAGGAGTTGTTCCGATATCAGGTGACCGGCTCGGTGCGGATGCGGATGCTGCTGACCGATATTGCCGACCGTTTTGGATGGGTTATCGACGATGAACCGGGTGTCGTCAGCGAAGAGGATTTGGAGGACGAGTCCACCGCCGCCGGACCGGTCGTGGCGACTCTCGGTTTGGTCGCCGTCGCCTTGGCCACCCGCAGCTTCTGGGCAGGTCGCCTTCCCCAATCAGGCTTCACCCTCCAGGTGATCGATCCAATCGTCGCAATGACCGGCTTCGCCGGGGGCTGGAACCCGGCCGGTCTGGGTTCGCTCGAACCGGTTCACTCCTCTGCAGCGTTCTTCGCCGCTCTCGACTGGGTGACCGGTGGTTGGGGGCTTACATTCCGTGTGGCCATCGCGCTGCTGCTTGCCGCCGCCTTTTTTGGTGCGGGGCGCCTGCTTCGGGAGTTGGGTGTCACAGGACCGTCGCGGCATCTGGCGGGGGTCGTTGCGGTAATCGGAGTCACATCCGCAGCCTTCGCCACAGACTCGGACCTGGCAGGTTGGCTGGCCGTCGGACCCGCTCTGTGGGCTGTCGTCTTGTCGGTGATGCCTTGGCCGAAAGCGACCTTCGGACGGGTTGGGCGCCTCGGAGGTTTGATCCTCTGGGGTGCGACCGCGGGACTCCTCGCACCTCTATCCCCGGTGGTGATTTTCGTTGTTGCTGTCGTCATCTGGCTGTTGGTGCCGGCGGTGCGTATTGGCGTGGCCGCCCGGGGGCTCCTGGCGGCTGACTTTGGTCTGCTCGCCGCAGCACCGTATCTGATTGGGGTAACCCAGACCGAGTTGACCGGGACGGGGCCTTCGTACGATCTGATTCCGGCCTTCGTTCCAGGTCTGCTGGTTCTTCTTACGGTTCTCTTCGGCGTCGGGTTTCTTCCCGGTAGCCGTCACCGGGTTCTGGCAGTCGGTGGCGTGCTCTTATCGGGGACTGTCTGGCTGCCTTTCCTCACAGAGCCGCGTGGGGATCTCGGCGCAGCTGTCGCCATCCTGTCGGTTTTCGGTCTGGTGCTAGTCGTCGGGGCGGCGTTGGGACTTGAACGCGACGGCTCCGCGCTCGTTGTTGTTGGTCGCGCAATTGCGTCGTTTGCTGCTGTGGTGCTGGTGATGTTCTCGCTCGGTCACGTGCTGGACGGCCGTGTCGGTTTCTCAGAAGATCAATGGGGCGACCGCCTTGAGTTCACGGCAAGTCTCGGGTCCGAAATCGACGCGGCCCGTGTCCTTGTAGTGGGAGGTGCCGACGACCTTCCGGGCGAACACCGAACACGGGATGACGTCGCGTATCGCGTAGTTCCGATCGGCGGACCGTCCCTCGAAGGCGCACGCCTCGCTAGTCCGAGACTCGGTGACGATGCTCTCTCCGATGTCGTGGCCGCTATCGCAGGTGGCGAGTTAGTGCGTCCCGGCCAGTTGCTCGCCGAATTCGGAATCGGATGGGTGGCGGTCGTGGAAGACGCATCCTTCGCCGCGGCTATGTCAGCGCAGGTGGACATGGACGAAGTCCCAGTTCGGGAGGATCTGACCGTGTTCCTCAACTCCGTCGAAGCGCCTCGTGCGGTGTCGTCATCTGGTGCCGTGTGGAGCCAGGACGGTGCGGATCTTGTTGGACCCGCCAACCCGGGGACAGTTCGGATTGCAGACAACGCCTCCCCAGGATGGGGCCCGAACTGGCAGCAGGCTGACTGGGCGAATCAGGTGTCTGCGGCCGACGGCAGAGCGAGCTACGGACCCGATTCTCTGCGTCGCACTCTTGCTTGGGTGACGGTGGGACTCGTCTTGGTCGGTGTGGCCTGCCTCCCGTTCACACGGAGGACCGAGCAATGACAAGGTCAGTTCTGGCAGTGGTTCTGACCGTCATAATGGCTGTCGCGTGGATTTCGGCTCCCGACCGTGGCCCAGCAGATCCCGTTCCGCGTCTCGAGCCTGCCGCTGCCGCAGCCGCCGTCTGCCCGTTGCGGGTCGAGCGGACAGTCGACGGCAAAATGACGGTGGCGTCGACCCTCTTTTCTCCGTCGAGGATCACGGTCGGAAGTGTCGGCAACGTCATAACCGACCTGGTCGTCCCAGTGGACGAAGCCGGTGGTGCGGCCGTTCAGTTCGTCGAACTGATCAGTGGTGGGGCCGCAGGGGCGTTCGTCGAATTCGGCGTGCCCGGAGCGGCCGCTGCTGCCGTGTCAAGAGGTGAAGGCGGAGTCACTGCGGTGTCGTGTCCCTCTCTAGTCCGGGCGACGTCGTTGATCACCGGCGCCTCCACCCGTAACGGCGAATCTCTGGAACTCATTCTCGTGAACCCATACGGCTCTGATGCCGTCGTGGCCGTGACGTCGTCAAGCGAGATCGGATCTGACTCGGCGGATCAGCTCTCTTCGGTTGTCGTACCTGCTCGGTCGACGGTGACCCGCGACATAACAACTCTGCTTCCGCTTAGAAATCGCCTCAGCTTCGCGATCTCACCTATCCGGGGACTCGTCCACGTATTCACAGAGGGCGGGGGCCGCGGTGATCGCGTAATCATCGAGCATGTTTCACCCGGCTCGGAGTGGATCGCCCCTGTGCCCTCCATCGCAGGCCAGGTGGCAACCCTTGTTGTGTCAACCGCGTCGCCGGTCGATGTGACCCTCAGGGTTGACGGCTGGTCAGGAGGCGAGTTCGTTGAAGGGGTCTTCGCTGACAGCATCCCGGCACGGGGCCAGCTCGAGATCCCTCTTGGAGATCTCCCACTGGACATCGTCCATGTCCTCGGTGACGGTCCTATCGGCGTAACGCTTGTCTTAGAGGGGGAGGCCAGCAGGGCCGCCACGCCGATCAACCCTCTGGCAGTCCAGGAGTGGCTCATGCCTGGTCCTGGGAGCACCGGGTCCATCGCCTGGATAGGCGTGCCGGGCTTGGACGATGCTGTGGTCGAGTTCAGATCGCTGACTTCCGGGGCTCAGTCTTTCACCGTCGAAGTCCCTGCTGGACAGACGGTCGGCGTCCCGCTCGACGATCAGCTCATTGGATACACGTTGCGATCCGGGGTACCTATCACCGTGTTGTGGACTGTTTCCGATGAGACAGGTTTGGGGCTTGGCGCCCCGATCGTCCTTCCCGGCGGCGAATGACCGACGAGACGCTTGTCCGCGTCGTTGTCGTAGTGGCAATCGCTGCGATATCGGTGACTTCCGCGCTGGTGGCGAGGCGAGGACCGGCGCTAGTTCGCAGGCAAGTCACGATCCCTGGGTTCGGCCCGGGAGTTGTCCTGTTCTCGTCATCGGACTGCAGTTCCTGCGCCGCGATGCGGGCGGCTTTGGCCACGCGGGAGGATGTGAGCGAGGTCACCTATGAAGAGCTTGGGGGAGCGTTTCCGAAGCAGGTCACACGGGTCCCGGCTGTCGCACGCCTCGATGAACATGGGGACGGATGGATAGCTTTCGGGATCGTGGGTAGTCGAAGGCTTCGTCGCTGGCTGGGGGGTCCTTGAACGGGAAGGGACAGACCCCTACCGTTCGTTCATGTTCCTTTCATGCGTGCGCTGCGCTTCTCCTGCTTCTTCCCAGATGACTTTCGACTACGACTCCCGGGCTGTGTGGCTCCTGGAGTTCGACTCCGATCCCGATGTGGTCGGGAGCTACGCCCTCTGCACGGCCCACTCAGATCGGATGACGCCCCCACTGGGGTGGACCCTCACCGACCGGCGCAACGTGACGAGGTTGTTCGCCACCAGGGATGATGAGGCCGCTACCGCCTGAGAAGGCGCGGTTGGTGGCTCGCGTTGAAGAGTGTCCATTCCTCTGTACCATGACTGCGGGATTGAATGGAGAGGTTGGAGAGTTTGATGGACTGCCCACAGTGCGGCGCAGCCGACGTGATCGAAATCAGGCACAAGCTCGAGACTGACGTCGAGCTCTACTTCTTCTCGTGCCATCGCTGCGAAGAGAAGTGGTGGGACCGAGACGGCACCGTCGTCGAACTCCGTGAGGTCCTCGACCTCGCACGTCGCGAACGCTGATACCCCTCACCTGACCGCAACATGGCAGCCGTTGGACCCTCGCGCACACGATCCTGGGTAACGGTTGGCATCATCTCGGCGTCCTCTCTTGTCATTCTCGGTGTACTCCAGCCACAGCTGCTGTTAGAGGCATCGACTCCTTCCGGGGGAGACATGGGGGCCCATGTCTACGGACCAGCGTTTCTTCGTGATGTCCTGATCCCGTCGGGAAGGATCCTCGGCTGGTCCAACGACTGGTTCGCCGGATTCCCCATCTACTACTTCTATTTCCCACTCCCGGCGCTCGCCATCGTCGCCCTCGACTTCTTCATTCCGTACGGCGTGGCGTTCAAGCTGGTGACGGTCATGGGTTTGGTCGGCCTGCCACCGGCTGTTGCATTCATGACGCGATCCTTCGGGTTTTCCCGGGCGGTGGCCGCGGTGACCGCGGCCGGCGCGGTCGTGTTCGCGTTCATGGAGAGCTTCAGCATCTACGGAGGGAACGTCGCGTCGACGCTGGCCGGCGAGTTCACTTACTCGTGGTCCTTCTCGCTTGGCTTCGTCTATCTCGGCTACTTGATGAGGGCGCTCGACGGTGAACATGCCGCGATCCCCCGGGCTGCCATCGTCTTTGCGCTTGCTGCGCTTTCCCACGTCCTGACCACTCTCGTTCTGGCGATCGCCGGTTTGGTGCTCCTGATACGCAAGAGTTGGGATCAGCGGGCGGCGATCCTGATCTGGGGGTGGGCTTTCGCGTTGGCTGCCTTCTGGGCCGTCCCGCTGCTTCTGCGTTTCTCAAACGGTTCAGACATGGTCTGGACTCCACTCACCCGGTGGGAGGAGATCTTCCCAATCGAGATCTGGCTGCTGCTTCCGATTGCGGCGGGCGGTGCCTACTGGGCAGTACGGCGCAGCCCCCGAATCGCGCCGATGGTCGTCGCCAGTCTGATACCGCTCGTGTATTTCCCCCTCCCGAGCATTCTCCCCGCCCTGATGCCCGGGGTCTTCGGCGATGTTCACTTCAAACTCTGGAACGGTCGACTCCTCCCGTATTGGTACTTCGGGGTCGTGTACTTCGCATCGATCGGTGTCGCTGCGGCAGCACTGGTCGTCAGCCGTCGGCTACCCGACCGCCTCTCCTCCTGGTGGGCCAGGGGTTTTATTGCTTTCGCTGTGGTGTCTGGGGTCCTGGTAGTGAGGTCAGCGGAGCTTCCGACAATCGCCTGGGTCGCGATCGTGTTGACCGGCGGCCTCGCCTTCCTCGCCACCTTCCTCGCCAAGCGTGACTTGTCGACGCGCGGGCTTCTCACCGCTGCGTGCGCGGCGGTCCTGGCTCTTGGTGCCCTCAGCGGCGTCTCTTTCATAGACGGGTGGGCTCGCTGGAACTACGAGGGATACGAGGGCAAGGCGGTATTCCCAGAGTACGAAAACCTGATGACGGAGATCGCGGCCCTTCCGCCCGGGCGGGTGCAGTGGGAACAGAACACCGGGATGAACCAGTACGGCACGCCGATGGCTCTGATGCTGATCCCATACTGGACCGAGGACCACCAGTCGATGGAAGGGCTGTTCTTCGAGTCGTCGCTTACGACACCGTTTCACTTCATCACCGCCGGCGAGGTGTCTCGCGCACCATCGAATGCGATCCCAGGTTTGCCGTACCAGAACTTCAATTTCGACCGAGGCGTCGCCCACCTCGGTCATTTCGGTGTCGACTACTACGTTTCGTTCACTCCCGAGGCGCGGGAGGCAGCTGACGAGCAACCGGAGATGGACCAGCTGCTCATCTCCGAACCATTCGCGGTGTACCGGCTTCCCGAGACCGGCCTGGTGTCAGTAGCGACCAACGAGCCTGTCGTCTACGACCCTTCGCTTGCCGGAGAAGGGAAGGCGCCAAGCTTTCACCAGGTGATGCTCGATTGGTTCGCTGACATCGATCTGCTCGATCATTGGGTAGCCATCGACGGGCCCGAGCAGTGGCGCAGGGTTGGACCCGACGTAGGCAACGAACTGTTCAGGGCAAAGCCGATCGAACAGACAGGCACGGTGTCAGACGTGGTCGTCGACGATCATCGGATCTCGTTCACGACCGACGCGATCGGGGTTCCTCATCTCGTCAAGGTGACGTACTTTCCGAACTGGGAGGCCGAAGGCGCCGATGGCCCCTGGCGAGCTGCGCCTTCCCTGATGGTCGTCGTTCCGACCGAATCCGACGTGGTTCTCGAGTTCAGGAACCAGACGCCAGAGAGGTCGGGTTGGCTCTTGACTGCCGCGGCAGTCGCTGGCCTCGTGGTGTGGCGACAGAGGTCACAGCCGGGAAAGGGACCGGCGGATTCTGAGAAGCCCGCGGAGGGTCCGGGGAATTCGACCGAAGAGTCCTGATCGCGCCTCGCGCAGTTCTGCGACCACCACAGGGACTTCCTCGATCTTTGCGCCGTCTCGTTCGGCGCGCAGGATCAATTCGGTGTCGAAGAGGTCGGTGCCCGACACGGTGATGGGTGAGTGCTTCTCGAGCACCCACGGACGAAAGCCCAGCATCCCATGGGTGTCGCTCACACGTGATCCGAGCACAACTCGCAACAGCAAGTTGAAGACCCAGGTTGCGAAACGACGAATGAGGGGCCGACGATCCTCAGAATCGCGATCCCGTTTGGAGCCGATCACGACGTCGGCGTCTGAAGCGAGGACGGCGCGGAAGAACTCCACAGAGAAGTAGTCGATGTCGACGCTGATCACCCAGGTGCCGGTCGCCAGAGCGAAACCCCGACGCAACGCCTCGCCCTTGTCGGGTTGCTCGAGTTCGACGACGCGAACCGAATCCGTTGCGAGTTCCCGGGCCACGTCGGCGGTTCCATCGGTTGAGCCGTTCTCTATGACGAGAATTTCGTAATCCTCGGTCACCCCGGCGGTGGCTTCTATGAGCGATGGCAGAGCGGAGCGGAGGAACGAGGCTTCGTTGTGGACTGGGACCACCACTGAGAGAACTGGCATGCGGCAAACAAGTGTAGGGGGTCGCCCTAGCATCCTCACGGTGAGCGACATCGAGGCGGTTTTCAAGGCGTATGACATTCGAGGACGGACCGACACTGGTGAACTCGACGCAGATCTGACCCGCAGGGTGGGCGCGGCGTTCGCAGCCGAAGTGGGCGATTCGCCGGTTGCGGTTGGCCGCGACTGTCGCCTCTCGTCGCCGGCTCTCGCCGCCGCGTTCATCGATGGTGTTACGGCCTACGGCTCCGACGTGCTGGACATCGGCGAAGTCGCAACTGATGTCGTCTACTACATCTCTGGCGCTCTTTCCGTGCCGGGGGTGATGATCACGGCCTCGCACAATCCAGGCGAGTACAACGGGATCAAGCTCTGTCGGGCGGGCGCCATCCCGGTCGGCTCGGACTCCGGGCTTGGTGCCATAAAAGAGTCTGTACTGGCAGGTGGCCCGCGACTCGCGGGCGGGGGGAAGGTGTCGAGCCATGACCCGCTTCCCGGGTTCGTCGAGCATCTGTTCTCGATCGTCGAACCCGCCTCGATCGGTCCGTTGCGAGTAGCCGTCGACGGTGGCAATGGAATGGCAGGTGTGGTGTTGTCGAGGGTCTTCGATCGTCTTGCCGCCGAACTGCTTGGCCTTTACCTCGATCCGGACGGAACGTTTCCCAACCATCCGGCGGATCCCCTCCAGTCGGAGAACCTTCAGGATCTGATGGACTTGGTCGAGTCCGAACGCCCGGATCTGGGCGTCGCTTTTGATGGTGACGCTGACCGGGCATTCTTTGTCGATGACGCGGGGGTCGCCCTGGCGGGCAGCACCACGACAGCCCTCATCGCCCGTTGGTTTCTGGCTCGTGATCCGGGCGCCTCGATCGTTCACAACCTGATCGTCTCCCGCGCTGTGCCTGAAGTAATCGTCGAGTCGGGAGGGGTTCCGATCCGTACGCGGGTTGGCCACTCCTACATCAAACAGGTGATGGCCGAGACAGACGCCGTCTTCGGAGGAGAGCATTCGGGCCACTACTACTTCAGGGACAACTTTCGGGCAGACTCCGGGATGTTGGCGATGCTGGTGCTCCTGCGTCTTATCACCGAGTCAGGCCGTCCGCTCTCGGAGTTGCGAAAGGATGTGGAGCGTTATGCAGCATCGGGGGAGATCAACCTCGAGGTGACAGATCACTCCGCCGCTCTCTCGGCTGTTGAGGCCGAATTCTCCGATCGACCGATAGACAAGACCGATGGTCTGACGGTGGACCTGGGGGAGAGTTGGTTCAATCTCCGCCCTTCGAACACCGAACCGTATGCCAGGCTCAACGTCGAAGCACCCGATCGCGCCAAGGTGGACTCGCTCGTTGGGCGCGTCCGTGGCATCGTCTCTAAATCATGACGCTGATTGCACCCCAACTTCTCGCCATCCTCCGCTGTCCCATCGATCACACGGCGGTTCACGAGGATGTCGAGGCCTCGGTTCTGGCCTGTGAAAGCGAACCGCAGCACGCCTATCCCGTGCGCGATGGCATCCCCGACATGATTCCGCCCGATCAAGAGGTCTAGAGATATGCAGTACGACATCGCCACACCGACCCTGTCTGAAGAGGGTGCCCGCCGTCTCGAATGGGCCGGGCGCCGCATGCCGGTCATAGCCACCATCCGGGAGCGGTTCAGGGAAGAGAGTCCGTTGGCTGGTCTGACGATCGCCGCTTGCTTGCACGTGACAGCTGAGACCGCCAACTTGATGCTGGCCCTGCGTGACGGAGGCGCAAAACCGATCCTGTGTGCTTCGAACCCGCTGTCGACCCAGGACGACATCGCCGCCGCGTTGGTAGCTGAAGGAATCCCGGTCTTTGCGATTCGCGGCGAGGACAACGAGAAGTATTACGAGCACATCCATGCGGTCCTGGACATGGAGCCCCACATCACCATGGACGATGGGGCAGACCTGGCGACGCTTCTACATACCGACCGTACAGAGTTGAATCCGATTGGCTCGACGGAGGAGACCACTACCGGGGTCATCAGGCTGCGCGCTATGCAGGAGGACGGCACACTTCGGCTTCCGGTTGTCGCAGTCAACGACTCGGATACGAAGCATCTGTTCGACAATCGCTATGGCACCGGGCAGTCGGCGATGGACGGAATCATTCGGGCTTCCAACGTGCTGATCGCCGGGTTGAACGTCGTGGTCATCGGATACGGCGATTGTGGCCAAGGTGTGGCGGATCGCGCCAGGGGTATGGGGGCCCATGTGATCGTCGTCGAAGTGGACCCTGTGCGGGCAGTCTCTGCTGCGATGGACGGCCATCGGGTTATGACGGCTGCGGATGCCGCTCGCGAGGGCCATATCTTCATAACGGTCACCGGGAACAAGCACGTCCTTCGTCGTGAGCACTTCGAAGTGATGCGGGACGGGGCAATCCTCGCCAATGCCGGTCACTTCGACATCGAACTGGAGTTGACCGCTCTGAGGGAAATGGCTGTGGCCGTACGGCCCATCCGGCGGAGCCTCGACGAGTTCGAGTTGGCTGACGGTCGGCGCCTTCTGCTGGCTGCCGAGGGCCGGTTGGTCAATCTCGGTGCTGCGGAAGGTCATCCCGCCGATGTCATGGACCTGTCCTTCTCCTTACAGGCGATGGCAGCCGAGTGGATCGCCAAGAATGCCGAGACTCTGGAACCAAAGATCTATCGCCTCCCCAAGGAGATCGATGCCCATTTGGCACGGATCAAGTTGGAAGCGCTGGGAGGCGGGCTCGAAACCCTGACTGGGGAGCAGGTCGAGTACCTGAGCAGCTGGAACGTCGGGACGTAGTGACGCACCACTAGGTCAATTCGTCACAGCCCTGCGGTAAGACGGGCGGATGGTTTGTCTGTCGTGCCGTGGTCCGGGACATCGGTTGTGTCCTGACTGTCTCCGCCTGATCCAGCCCGTTTTGGGGCTTCGCACCCCTGGTGGGATCGTCGTGCACGCCTGGGCGGCCCATGAGGGACCTGCCAGGACACTCGTCCGCCGGCTGAAGTACGAGGCGGTTCTGGCCGTGGCCGAGTTGGTTTCCGAGGATCTGGCGAAACGTGTTCCTTCTTCGGCTCAGTGCCTGATCCCGGTATCCCGCAATATCGTTCGAAGAGTCCGCTACGGCGTCGACCCGGCGTCCCATCTGGCCGATGCCCTGTCGCGGAGAACGGGACTGCCAGTGGTCCACGCCTTGCGGCCTGGGGTTTGGTGGAAGGCCAACGCCGGTTCACCGAAGGGATCTCGAGTCCCGCCCCACTTCACGCTGCGCACCCGTGTGACGGCCCCGGTACTCGTCGACGATGTTTTGACTACCGGTGTCACGTTGGATGCCGCCGCCGGAGTACTGGGTGGCGCTCTCGCGGCGGTGACAGTCACCGGGGTGCCCTGAATGACTAGTCTCGCCTGGGCTAACCAGGAGGTGTGGGTGGACATAAGGGTGCATGCGCGGGGGACTGATGTCGATCCATCGTTCCGAGAGTTGGTTGAGGAAAAGCTCCAGAAGGCAGCCAAGATCTTCGATCACGCCGGCGACGTGGATGTCGAACTCACCGAGGAAAAGAACCCGCGTCGGACCGAGGACAAGTACCGCCTGGAACTGACCTCACTCACCGGTGGCCGAATGCTGCGCATCGAAACCGCCGCCCCGACGCCGGATGCTGCGCTCGACGATGCCGTCGATCGATTCACCCGCACGTTGCGCCGTCACAAAGAGCGGCTCATCGACAGCCACCGGAAACGGGAAGTCGGGATGCCAGTAGAGCCGGCACCGTCTCTTGAACCAGAGGTAGTCCGGCTAAAGCAGTTCGTTATGAAGCCGATGACCATGGATGAAGCGATTCTCCAGATGGAACTTCTCGGTCATGACTTCTTCTTCTTTCACCATGCAGCCACGGACAAGAACAGCGTTCTCTACCGTCGTAACGACGGCCGACTCGGATTGATAGAACCCGCATGAGCGCACCATCGATCGTCATCGTCGACGACGCCCCTCTCATTCAGGCCGGCCTGGCTGCGGCATTGGAGGCGGAAGGCTTCTCAATCGTCGGTCAGGCTTCAGACGCCATGAGCGCCGTGTCCCTGGCGCGGGACCGCAATCCGCAGATCGTGCTTCTCGATGTCCTCATGCCAGGCATTTCGGGTCTGGAGGTCGTCGCCAAGATCCGTGAGGTGTCTCCGAAATCTGCGGTAGTTCTTCTGACCTCCTCTGAATCGGGCGAGGATCTCCTCAAGGCCATCAAAGGTGGAGCGCGTGGCTACATCGTCAAGACAACGCCGATGCCTGAGCTCGTCGCCAGCCTTCGCGATGTGCTCGAAGGTGGAGCAGTCGTGTCTCCCGCCATGGGTGGCAAGCTCTTCGACACCGTCGCTCAACTCTTGAAGCACCGGGACCTTGCGAGCACTCGGCGTCCGAGCCTGACCGGTCGTGAGATCGAGGTGCTCAAGTCGATCGCCGAAGGCCACACTTCCCGTGAGATCGGAGAACGCCTCTACATCTCCGAGAACACTGTCAAGAACCACGTGCGCAACATCCTCGACAAGCTCGGCTTGCGGTCGCGCAACGAAGCGGTCATGTATGCCATCCGCGAGGAACTGATCAGCATCGACTGATCCGCCCGAATTCGGCCAACGGACACGAAGCGTCTCCAACCCGATATCCTGTTGATCTCATGTCTCTCTTCTCCAAGATGCTTCGCGCGGGAGAAGGACGTCCGCTGAAGGAACTTCAGCTCGTGGCTACGGCCATCAACGACGTCGAACCCCGTTTCGAAGCTCTCACCGACGACCAACTCCGACAAAACACCATCGATTACAAGACCCAGGTCGCCAACGGGGCTGATCTGGACGACTTGCTCATCGATGCGTTTGCCACTGTTCGCGAAGGCGCCAAACGCATCCTCGGACAGCGCCACTACGACGTTCAGTTGATCGGCGGTGCCGCCCTGCATCGCGGGATGGTCGCCGAAATGAAGACTGGTGAAGGAAAGACGCTGGTGTCGACCCTCCCGGTATATCTGAATGCTTTGGGGGGCAAGGGTGTCCACATCGTCACCGTCAACGACTACCTGGCTGCTCGTGATGCCAAGTGGATGGGTGAAATACATCGATTCCTCGGCCTGACCGTCGGTCTCGTACAAACCGGAATGACTCCCGAGGAGCGGCGCCCCGCTTACCAAGCTGACATCACTCACGGAACCAACAACGAGTTCGGGTTCGACTACTTGCGCGACAACATGGCGATGAAGGTCTCCGACATGGTCCAGCGTGGTCACCACTTTGCCATCGTCGACGAGGTCGACTCGATCCTGATCGACGAAGCCCGCACACCACTCATCATTTCGGGCCGGGTGGCGGACAACGCCAAGTGGTACAAGGAGTTTTCTCGCATCGCCCAGCGTCTCCGCAGGGGAGAGCACTACGAGGTCGATGAGGCGAAGCGTCAGGTTCTAGTAACTGAAGAGGGTGTGTCCCGAGTCGAGGAGATCCTGGGGATCGAGAACCTCTACGACCACGCGGCCGTCGATCTCGTTCACCACATGGAGTCATCGCTGCGAGCCAAAGAGCTCTACCACAAGGACGTCGAGTACTTGCTCGACCACGGTGAGGTGAAGATCGTCGACGAGTTCACCGGTCGGGTGCTCGAGGGTCGTCGCTATTCGGAGGGCCTGCACCAGGCGATCGAGGCCAAAGAGAACGTCGACATCAAGGACGAGAACCAGACTCTCGCCACGATCACGCTGCAGAACTACTTCCGGCTCTACGACAAACTTTCCGGAATGACGGGTACCGCTGAAACCGAGGCGGCCGAGCTCGCCCAGATTTACAACGTCCAGGTCCTGGTGATCCCAACCAACCGTCCGATCGTCCGTATCGACGGCGCCGACCTGGTCTACAAGACCGAGGACGCCAAATTCCAGGCTGTCATCGACGATGTGGCCGAGCGCCACGCCAACGGTCAACCGGTCCTCTTGGGAACTGTCTCGATCGAGAAGTCCGAGCGCCTCTCGAACGCCTTCACCAAGCGGGGCATCACACACGAGGTTCTGAACGCCAAGGCCCACGCTCGAGAAGCCGACATCATCGCTCAGGCTGGCCGATTGGGAGCCGTGACCGTGGCAACGAACATGGCCGGTCGTGGTGTCGACATCATGCTTGGAGGAAACCCAGAGGGCTCAGCGATCATCGACCTGAAGAAGGCGGGGATCGCACCGAGTGATCCAACCTATGAGGAGAAGATCGAGGAGCTGACTGCCAAGTACGAGTCTGAACTGCAGCCTCTCAAAGAACAGGTCAAGGATGCTGGGGGCCTCTACGTTGTCGGCACCGAGCGCCACGAGTCGCGACGTATCGACAACCAGCTGCGTGGTCGGTCCGGTCGTCAGGGAGACCCCGGCGAGACCCGCTTTTACCTGTCCCTCGAAGATGATTTGATGCGCCGCTTCCGGGGAGAGCAGGTCGCTTCGATCATGGAGCGTCTGAATATCCCTGATGATCAGCCGATCGAAGCGGGCATGGTCAACAAGGCTGTTGAGCGCGCCCAGCGCCAGGTCGAGTCTCAGAACTTCGAGATCCGCAAGAACGTCCTCAAATACGACGAGGTCATGAACCGCCAACGCGAGGTCATCTACCGTTGGCGGGCGGGAATCCTTCACGGGGAACTCACCGATGTGCTCGTCAACGAGTGGACTGAGCGGGTGATGGAAGACACCGTTGTTGCGACTCTGGGTGCAGACACGTCGCCGTCGCAATGGGACTGGGAGGAGCTGAACAAGGAGTTGGCGATCTTCCACGAGGACTTCGCCGTAAATCCCGACCGTTTCGAGGGCCCTGTTTCTGTGGAGAAGGTCATCGAGCTTGTGCTAGACGACGCCCGTGAGATTTACGCCAAACGCGAGAAGGAGCTCGGGCCTGAGGTGATCCGTCAGGTGGAGCGTTCGGTGATGCTCCAGCTCATCGATAACAAGTGGCGAGAACATCTCGCCGAAATGGATTATCTGCGTGCGGGAATCGGACTGCGGGCGATGGGACAGCGAGACCCTCTGAGCGAATATCAACGCGAGGGATTTGAAATGTTCACCGAGGTGGTCGAATCGGTGAAACGCGACGCCGTCCGTTACCTGTTCCGGGTCCAACTCGCCCAGCCTGCGGCGCAGCCGAAACGGGGACAGCAGCTGCCCCAGCAACAGCGCGGTCCGCAGAAGCCGGTCAGTACCGGCGACAAGATCGGACGCAACGAACCGTGCCCTTGTGGAAGCGGCAAGAAGTACAAGCGGTGCCACGGGGCCACCACCTGAGCCCTGCCGCCTTTGGGTAATCTGGCACTCCGTCATGACGACCACAGACTCACACGACATCGCCGCGTTGCGGCACCGCCTGCTCGAAGCCAGGGGGTTCCTTTGACCTCGAACAAAAGGCAGCAGAGCTCGAGGATCTGAGAGAACAGGTCGGCGAGCCGGACTTCTGGAACTCACCCGACGAGGCGCGTGCCGTATCCCAGAAGCTGAACAGGTACGAGACCATCTTCGACCTGGTCGGGAATCTTGAACAGTCCCTGGAAGAAGCCGAACTGCTGTTGGAGTTCGGAGACGACGATTCGCTCACCGAGGCGGCGCAAGCACTCTCAACCGTGGCGCGAGAACTCGACCGTCTGGAATTGGAGTCGCTCTACTTCAGTGAATATGACGATCACGATGCCGTTCTCACCGTGTACGCAGGCGCGGGTGGTGTCGATGCCCAGGACTGGGCCGACATGCTGTTTCGCATGTATGAGCGCTACCTGACCGACAAGGGATACTCGGTCACCCGCGACGAGTACACGGAGGGTGAAGAGGCGGGCATCAAGTCCGCGACGATGAGCATCCGCGGCGACAGGGCCTACGGGAACCTGGAAGGCGAGCGGGGCACCCATCGTCTCGTGCGGATCAGTCCGTTCGACTCCCAAGCCCGTCGTCACACGGCCTTTGCCGGTGTCGATGTTATTCCCGACTTTGGCGATGAGGAGATCGAAGTCGAAGTCAACTCCGACGATCTGCGCATCGATACGTTTCGATCCCAGGGCGCCGGTGGTCAGCACGTCAACACGACCGACTCGGCGGTGCGCATAACCCATTTGCCGACCGGCCTGGTTGCGTCGTGTCAGAACGAGCGCTCCCAGCTTCAAAACCGGGAGCGGGCCATGAAGATGCTCAAGGCCAGACTGCTGGTCCTCGCCCGCCAAGAACAGGCTGCCCAGTTGGACGAAATCCGCGGCGAGAACGTGGAGGCCGGCTGGGGTCGCCAGATCCGCTCGTACGTGCTTCAGCCCTATCAGATGGTCAAGGACCTCCGCACAGACGTGGAATCAGGCAACGTCGACGCCATCCTCGACGGAGACCTAGACGCCCTCGTGGAGGGCTACCTCCGCTGGCGCCGCGCTGAACACGAACGCCACACCACCAACTAACAGTTTGTCCCCCGGCGACTGAGCGCGGTGAGCGTCAGTTTGTCCCCCCTCGACTGATTCCCTATAGAGGATCCGCTGTCAAGTGATCTCTTGGTGAGGGCTTGTTGCTCTTGTTGGGGGTGTTGGTCGATGATGGTTGTGTCGGGGAAGGTTGAGGTTGCCCCGGTTTCCCGGACGGGTTCGGTTGGTTGATCATGCCACTGCCCCGGCAGGGGTGTGGCGGGTTTCGTAGTCGATGGGCGAGTGGTAGCCGATCGACGAGTGACGTCGTCTCGGGTTGTAGAACACCTCGA
>JBGTKD010000012.1:0-8495 GCA_041744795.1 Acidimicrobiia bacterium | reverse complement strand
CTTGCTCAGTCTCGTCGACGCTTACCACCGGCTGAGGAATCATTGACGAACCGCCGTATGCGAGACCCGCACGTACGGTGGTGTGGGAGGGGGCGGGGAGACCCCGCCCCCTACCCGATCGGTGAGCGGAAGCGACCCCGTAGATCACTGATGGCCCGGCCTGCCCCTGTCTCATTACCCGAGGGGGAGGGATTGCAGATAATCCCGCCGAACGCCATGCCTTCCCGGCGTAGCATCGGTTGTTCGTGTCTGACGTTCCCAACCTTCGAACGCTGGCGGTCGACGGCTCTCGTCTCATCGGCCGATTTGTGCGCGCTCATCCGGTGTCCTTCGCGATCGCCGTGGTCGGCTCGTTCAACTTCGCGGCCGCAATCGTCGTGTCAGCCATCGTCGTTGGACGGATCACCGATGACGTGATCGTTCCTGTCCTCGATGGCGGAGAACCGATTGATGGTCGGCTGCGGGGTGCGGTGGTTGCCCTCGCCTTGATCGCCGTCTGGAAAGCCACCGGCATCGTTATCCGTCGCTCGGGTGCGACGTGGATGCAGGGCCGCACACAGGCAGATCTGCGTACGAGGTTGATCGAGCACCTGTTGGGTCTGGAGTTGTCGTGGATACGTCGCCAGTCCACCGGAGACCTGTTGGCCGTGAGCGACTCGGATGCCGGCCAGTCGACTTACGTCCTCGGACCCTTGCCGTTCGCGTCGGGCGCGTTCATGCTGCTCGTCGGTTCGATCGTGGTGGTCTTCCTGGTCGACCCTCTGCTCGGCGTGATTACCGGAGTCGGTCTGATCACGAAGGTCATCATCGACATCACCGGTGCGTGGCGGACCTTCGAACAGTTCGAGGAGGTTCAGAAGCGGCGGGGCCTGACCAGCGGGGTGGCGCATGAGTCGATCGATGGGGCGCTGACTGTCAAGGCTCTCGGTCGTGAGGATCACGAGGTCGAGAGGTTCACCGAGGTTTCTCTTGGATTACGCGACGAACTGATCGAGGTGGCGAGAAAGTTCACTTTGTACGACGCCGTCCAGGACGCGCTCCCGCCGCTTACGACAGTGGCAGTACTGGTGATAGGAGCGTCCCGTATCGATGCAGGGGCCATGACTGCCGGCGACTTGGCGACAATGGCCTACCTGCTTTCTTTGATCGCTTTCCCGCTCCGGCTCATCGGTTTTGTGCTGTGGGAGGTTTCAGGCAGCCTCGCTGCCTATCGGCGGGTGGAGAAGGTTCTCGAAGTCGAGGACAGTGTCCGGTACGGAGATCTGCAGGCGTCGGCAGACGGGTCCGGCGCTGCCCGGTTGGCATCTGATGGGTCGGTCACTTTCGGATTCGACGAGGATGTCGTTCTGTCAGATGTGAACATCGACATCCGTCCCGGTGAGACCGTCGCGGTGGTGGGTCCGACCGGTTCGGGCAAATCCACGCTTGTGACCCTTTTCGCCCGTCTTTGGGACCCCACGGGCGGTGCCATCCGTCTCGATGGACGAGATCTCCGCGAGTTCGCCAGGTCGGCGCTCGCGGGCGAGGTTGCCTTCGTCGGCCAGGAGGTCTTTCTCTTCGACGACACGGTGCGGGGCAATATCGCCTTCGGTGTGGATGTCGCCGATGAGCAGGTCGTCGAGGCGGCCAGGCTGGCCGCTGCCCACGATTTCATATCCGATCTGCCCGACGGGTATGCCACCCGGCTAGGAGAGAGAGGAACGTCGCTGTCGGGAGGGCAGAGACAGCGGATCGCTCTCGCTCGGGCCCTTGTTCGACACCCACGTCTGCTGATCCTGGACGATGCGACGTCCGCAGTCGATCCTTCGATCGAGACCAGCATCTTGGTCAGGCTCAAGGAGTCTGCGATCCCGTCCACCGTCGTTCTCGTGGCCTACCGACGTTCTTCGATTTCGCTTGCTGACCGTGTCGTCTACCTGGAGGACGGTCGGGTTCTCGGCCAGGGGACACACGATGAACTCGTCGAGACGGTCCCAGGCTACGCCCGTCTGATTCGGGCATACGAGGAAGACGCAGCCGAACGGGAGACGTCCAAATGAACGAGGACGTCATGACGACTCGCGCCGCCCTACGGAGGCTGTTTTCCGAGATTCCGGGACTAGGACGAGGACTCTTGATCACCGCCGGCTTGGCGATGCTCGGGACGGTGCTGCAGATCGCCATTCCTGTGGTGGTCCAACAGATCATCGACACCGACGTTCTCGGGGGCGACTCTGTGGACGTGACCTCGGCGATGCGGCGCGGGGTGTTCGCTGCCCTCGCCATGGTGGGAGCCTCCTTCGCTCGGCGAGCTGCCACCTTCCGACTGTCGAAGTTGTCAGCCTCCGCCCTCGCCAGGCTGCGGATCAAAGTGTTTGCACACCTGCACCGGCTCTCGGCTCTGCACGTCCAATCGGAGCGCCGCGGCGCCCTGGTGGCAAGGGTGACCTCTGACATCTACCGCATCCAGGACTTCATGGAGTGGGGTGGCATGGGGATGTTGATCGGAATCTCCCAGTTGGTCCTGGCTGTCGCGGCCATGCTCTTCTACCGATGGCAACTGGCGGTGATGGTGGTCATTGGCGTGACGGTCTACGGCCTGGCCCTGTTGATCTTCCAGAGGGTTCTCGGTCGGGCGCATGACCGCGTTCGTGAGCGGGTGGCGGACTCGATGAGCGCCCTCGGCGAGTCGATCACAGGACTCCCGACGGTTCGCGCCTATGGAGCGGAAGGGCCAACGCTGCACAGGGTTCGTTCAGCGGTCGACGCTCAGTTTCGGGCCGAGTTCCGTACCTACTCGCTGGGTTCGGCCCTGTTCTCGTCCGCTGAGGTATTCGCCGGGGGGCTCACCGCCGCCGTAGTTGGTGTTGGAATCCTGCTTGGCGCAGACTCCGGGCTCAGCGCTGGGGGTCTTATCGCCTTCCTTTTCCTGGTGAACCTTCTCGTACAGCCGGTACAGACACTCGTCGAAACGCTCGACTCCGCCCAGGCCGCCGGTGCAGGAATGCGCAAGGTCATTGGAGTCCTCGACACGCCCGTCGACTTGGCGGATCCGGTCGACGGCGTGGACCTACCCGACCGCCCCCTCGACGTTTCTGTGCGGGGCTTGTCGTTCGCCTATCCCACAGGAGACACCGTCCTGTCAGACGTGAGCGCCGATATCCGCCCGGGACAGCGGGTGGCGGTTGTCGGCCAGACAGGCTCGGGCAAGACGACCTTTGCCAAGCTGGTTGTCAGGCTGCTGGACCCGGCGGGCGGTGTGGTGGAGATCGCCGGAGTTCCTGTCGGACAAATAAGATTCGCATCCCTGAGGTCGAGAGTCGGATACGTACCCCAGGAGGGCTTCCTTTTCGATACGACCGTGGCCGAGAACGTCAGATACGGTCGGCCGGGTGTCAGCGACGACGGCATCCGTATGGCTCTGGCTGATCTGGGGCTCACCGAGTGGGTCGAGTCACTCCCAGTCGGGATTTACACCCAGGTTGGCGAACGGGGATCTCACCTCTCGGCAGGTGAGCGCCAACTCGTGGCGTTGAGCCGGGCATGGATGTCCCAGCCCGATCTTCTGGTCCTCGACGAGGCCACGTCGGCGGTTGACCCTGCTCTTGAGGTGTCACTCCGCAGAGCGATTGATCGTCTGATCAGCGGCCGGACCTCGATCACGATTGCCCATCGGCTGTCCACCGCCGAGGCCTCCGATGAGGTGCTGGTCTTCGACCAGGGTCGGCTGGTGGAACGGGGCCACCATCTCGATCTTGTCAATGCCGGGGGTGTGTACAGCACGATGCACCGTGACTGGATGGCGGGAACCCGTACCTGATCATCGAGCCGGTATGCTCGGTGTCCATGGATGCAACCGGACTGTGGTGGTGGGACGACACGATTTGAGTCGTCGCGCGTCCACATGGTCTGAAATCGCCGGCGACCGATCCGCCGGCGATTTGTTCGTTTAGGAGAACTGAAGTGACTGACAAAAAGAGAGTCTTTTCGGGGGTGCAGCCCACGGGGAACGTGCATGTGGGCAACTACATCGGAGCGTTCAAGAACTGGGTGGAGATGCAGGAGACCTGGGAGACGATCTACTGCGTGGTCGATCTGCATGCCATGACTGTGCCCTATGACGCTGCTGAGTTCGTTCGCCACCGTGTCGACATGGCCAAGGCCGTTATCGCCTGCGGCGTCGACCCGGATCGGTCACTGCTCTACTTCCAGTCCCACGTCCCCCAGCACACCGAACTGACATGGATCCTTTCGACCATCACCGGGATCGGCCAGCTTGAACGGATGACCCAATACAAGGAGAAGTCAGACCGTGCAGGACAGAACCTCGGTCTCCTGTCCTATCCGGTTCTGATGGCCGCAGACATCATTCTCCACCATGTGCATGCCGTTCCAGTGGGAGACGACCAGACCCAGCATCTTGAGCTGACCCGTGACCTGGTCGAACGGTTCAACTCGCGTTTCGGTGAGGAGTTCCCTCTGCCGGAGCGGATCACTCCGGAGGTCGGGGCGCGAGTCATGTCCCTGCAGGATCCAACCGCCAAGATGTCTAAGTCGGACCCGAATCCGGCGTCGCGCATCCTCCTGACGGACACTCCGGACGAGATCATTCGCAAGGTCAAGGTCGCCGTCACCGACTCTGACCGGTACGTGAGTTTCGATTGGGAGAAGAAGCCAGGCGTTTCGAACCTCCTCGAGTTGGCCTCGGTTCTCGGTGGTAGGTCCGTCGATGACCTCGTGGAGGAGTATCACGACTCCGGCTACGGGACTTTCAAGATGGCCGTGGCCGAAGCGATCATCGCCGGGCTAGAGCCGATTCGCACTAGGTTCGTTGAACTCGACGACGCCGACGTGATGGCGGTGATGAACCGCAACGGGGCGACAGCTCGAGACAGAGCCGAGACCGAAATGGTGTCGGTCAGACAGCGGGTCGGCCTGGGTCGTTGACCCGCACGCTCATCGAAGCCCAGGCTCCGACGAGCAGCGCCGCCGCTGCGGGCAAGAGCATCGTCGGTCGAAATCCGAATCGCTCGGCAACCGCGCCGGTGACGATCGGCCCGATCATGAATCCGATTCGAGCCGAAGCTGTGACGGCCGCCACTCCATCGTCGCTGATCCTTCCAGCGATCGAGACGATCCCGGGGAACAGCACCGAGGTGCCGACTCCCGTGATCGCCAACGCCACAAAGGCGACCGCCGCGTTGGGGGCGAACGAAAGCATCACGCCGCCCAGTAACACAAGCCCCGAGAAGACGACCAGTGTGCGGCGAGCACCGAAAATACCGATCACTCGATCGCCGACAATACGTCCGGCGAGCATCCCGGTCAGGGCGGTGGCGGTCGCCGCAGCGGCTGTCCGGGGTGGTGACTGAAACACTTCGCTCGTGAACACCGACGCCCAGTCGAGCGGAACGGACTCGGCCACCGCAACGCCTATGGCAACGAGCGCCATTCCGCCGAGCGCCCGCCGCGATCCCTCCTGTCGGCGGGGCACGAAAGCTCGAACTGGCTCCCACCAGGCCGGCAGTACTACGCCGATGCATCCCAGGATGGCGGCGGATACCACCACGTGAACAACAAGTGGCACTGACCCTGCGACGATCCCGGACGCCAGCGCGGCGATGAGCGCTCCGGCTGTCCACGCCGCATGCAGCCCCTGAAGAACAGCTCGCCCTGCCCGGATCTCGTAGTCGAGGGCGTGCATGTTCATCCCCACGTCCATCACCCCGTCCGCAAAACCGAGAACGGCCAAGGCGGCGATCAGTCCAAGAAGGTAGGGGGTGGCCACGAAGGCGCCCAGCGATAGGGCCAGGAAGACCAGCGCCATTCGGGACGCCTGGCGCGCCCCGAACCGCACGACGGCTCGCCCGCCAACGGCTGAGCCCACCAGGGATGTCAGGACGGGCACGAACAGGACAAGTCCGAGCGTCCCGGGGGTCAAGTCATAGAGTTCCACCACCTCGGGAAGTCGCGAGAAGATCGACCCGTACACGGCTCCGTTGGTGGCGAAGAAGAGGGCGGTGGCCCACCACTCCCGTCTCAAGAGAAGCTTTCCGGGGCGAACAACAAGGCGAGAGTGGCCACGAGGTTGAAGCCGGAGTGCAGGAAAATTGCGACCCCTAGTCGGCCCCGCTTCTGCACCTGCCACCCGAGGATGAGACCGACGATGAACAGTTGCGGGACTAACAGGACCGCACTCTGGAGGAAGCTCTCTCCTGTGACTCCCAGCAGATGGAACAGCGCAAACACCAGGGCAGCCAACGCGAAGGAAGCACCCGGGCCCATCCAACGGCCGAGGACCCGAGGGAGCAGTCCGCGGAACATGAGTTCTTCAGTGACAGGGGCTATCAGAGCCACTGACAGGATGAGCCCCGCCTGGAGGGCCGCACCCCGGATCGTCGGAATCTGCACCGCCAGGCTTTGCGTGGAGCCTTCTGCGTCGAGGAGGCGCACGATAGGAATCGATAGTGCGGCGATCGCTACCTGCAGCACGGCCCCGGCGAAGATGTAGACGCCGTCGCTCGGTTCGACGTGCAGGCCCAATCCTCCGAATGAAGAGTCTCGGCGTCTCACAACGACCCACAGTCCGAGCAGGTGCCCGGCGTACTGGCCGAACAGCACCGCGATCAAGAGAACTCCGGTGTCAGTTGTGCCACCGAGCAGCAAGGCGACCACAAACACCCCGAGAAAGCCGGTCAGGACGACGAGAGCGAAGTCCCCGACGGTGAACCGCGGGCTGACCTTGAGAGGGCTGGCTTCGATCACGGCGGGAGAGTACCGGTCGGGAGGAGGCGAATCACACGAGTGGTACTCTCGACGTTCCTACGAGCGCTGGCGGAGGAAACGTGGAAATCGACATCGGCATCGGTAAATCCGGTCGACAGGGTTACGGCTTCGATGACATCGCAATAGTGCCGAGCCGTCGGACCCGGGACCCCGACGACGTCGACATTTCCTGGCAGCTCGACGGATTCAAGTTCGAACTGCCCATGATGGGGTCGGCGATGGACGGTGCGATAAGCCCGGCAACTGCGATCGCCATCGGCAATCTTGGTGGGCTCGGGGTGCTCAACCTCGAAGGTCTCTGGACTCGGTACGAGGACCCCGAACCCTATTTGGAAGAGATTTCAGAGCTCCCCGCTGAGAAGGCAACGCAACGAATGCAGGAGATCTACCTCGCGCCGATCCAGCCCGACCTCGTCGAGCAGCGTGTGAGGGATCTGAAGCAGGGAGGCATCGTCGCCTCAGGGAGTCTCACGCCCCAGAACGTCAGCCGTTTGGCGCCTTATGCCCTTCGCGGCGGTCTCGACGTTCTCGTGATCCAGGGCACGGTGGTCTCCGCCGAACATGTCTCGACTCGTGGAGAAGTGCTCGATCTGAAGAAGTTCATCGCCGAGGTGGAGGTCCCTGTCATTGTTGGGGGTTGCGCCTCTTACTCGACCGCCCTCCATCTCATGAGAACAGGCGCTGTCGGGGTTCTGGTGGGCGTAGGCCCAGGCGCGGCATGCACCACCCGTGGCGTCCTCGGGGTCGGAGTTCCCCAGGCCACAGCCATCGCCGACGCCGCGGGCGCTCGTATCCGCTATCTCGACGAAACCGGCCGATACGTACATGTGATCGCAGACGGCGGGATGCGGACCGGCGGAGATGTCGCTAAGGCCATCGCCTGCGGCGCGGATGCCGTGATGATCGGCTCGCCCCTGGCGTCGGCCACCGAGGCGCCCGGTCGCGGGTATCACTGGGGCATGGCCACGTTCCACCCGACCCTCCCACGGGGGGCGCGGGTCAAGACGGGTGACCTCGGAACGCTCGAGGAGATCCTCATCGGGCCTGCCAATGAGAACGATGGTCGTCGAAATCTCTTCGGCGCATTGCGCGTTTCGCTGGCTACGACCGGTTATTCGGACCTGAAAGAGTTCCAGAAGGCGGAAGTGATGATCGCTCCGAGCCTGCAGACCGAAGGCAAATCGCTCCAGCGAAGCCAGCACGTCGGTATGGGGTGACGATGGCTGGGACGGGCGCCGAACAGACCGTTCTGGTCGTCGATTTCGGTGCCCAGTACGCCCAACTGATCGCCCGGAGGGTACGGGAGGCGAACGTGCACTCCGCCATCGTTCCCCGCGATATCAGCGTGGCCGAGATTTCGGCGATGGCACCGGCCGGCATCATCCTTTCAGGTGGGCCTGCCTCTGTTTACGCCGAGGACGCCTATTTGGTGGATCCGGCGATTTTCGATCTTGGTGTTCCGGTGCTCGGCATCTGTTACGGACATCAACTCATCGCCAACGCCCTGGGCGGAGAGGTGGCCAGAACCGGCCAGGCCGAATACGGCAAAACGGAGGTCACGGCGTCTCTGGGTTCTCTGCTCTTACAGGACGTGGGAGAGAGCCTTGAGGTGTGGATGAGCCATCGCGACGCGGTTTCCCGACCACCCGAAGGTTTTGTTGCCACCGCTTCGAGTCCCGGTTCACCGGTCGCGGCAATGGAAGATCGCCAGAGGGGGCTCTTCGGTGTCC
>JBGTKD010000011.1:0-2422 GCA_041744795.1 Acidimicrobiia bacterium | reverse complement strand
TCGGATCGTCACGCCAACGCAGCCTGAAATCTTTTTAGAACAAGCGAAGCCCCCGACCGCTCTGGTCGGGGGCTTCGAACGTTTTGGCGTCAGATCAGCCCGAGGTCCTTCACCGCGTCTCGCTCTTCCCCCAGCTCGGCGGCGGTGGCATCGATCTTGATCCTCGAGTAGTCGGCAATCTCAAGACCCTGAACGATCGACCATTCACCTTCGGACGTTGTGCATGGGAACGATGAGATGAGCCCCTCGGGAACTCCGTAGGAACCGTCCGACGGAACCGACATCGATGTCCAATCACCCTGATCCGTGCCATTCACCCAGTCGTGCATGTGGTCGATGGCCGCGTTAGCCGCCGAAGCGGCCGACGATGCCCCCCGAGCTTCGATGATTGCGGCTCCTCGCTTGGCGACGGTGGGGATGAAAACCGAGTCGACCCATTCATGGTCGTCAACAAGGTCGTATGCATTGCGGCCGTTGACTTCGCAGTGGAAGAGATCCGGATATTGGGTCACCGAGTGGTTACCCCAGACAGTCATCTTGCGGATGTCGCTCACCTGTGCGCCGATTTTCGCAGCGAGCTGGCTGGTCGCGCGGTTGTGGTCGAGGCGGGTCATCGCCGTGAACTGGCGGGGATCGAGGTCTGGGGCGTTGTTCATGGCGATCAGGGCGTTGGTGTTTGCTGGGTTTCCGACAACCAGGATCCTCACGTCGCGGGAAGCCGCCGCGCTCAGGGCCCGACCCTGAACCGTGAAGATGGCTCCGTTGGCGCTCAGGAGATCTGAACGTTCCATTCCCGCCTTACGTGGCATAGCGCCGACCAGAAGCGCGGCGTCGGCATCGGCGAACGCGGTCTCGGGGTCGTCGGTCTTGACCATCCCTGCTAGCAGTGGAAACGCACAGTCCTCGAGCTCCATAGCGACGCCCTCAAGCGCTCCCATGGCAGGCGTGATCTCCAGCATCTGGAGGATGACGGGCTGGTCAGGTCCGTAGACCTGACCCGAGGCGATCCGAAAGAGAAGGCTGTAACCGATCTGACCAGCAGCACCGGTCACTGCAACACGCTTGGGAGAAGTCATGGCTTCGAGCGTAGTGGGAAAGGGCGGTCTGCCAGTCGGTCAGCGGATGAGGCGGACCGCCCGTATAGGAATCAGCGTGGTTCTGTCCGGATCGGGCTCCATCCTGACCTGTCCCTGGCCTGTGACCTCGAGGCGCCGAGTGATGAATTGCGCCTCGAACTGGACCTGGCCCGCTTGGCCAGTGAGGAGAAATGGCTCGGCGAAGGGTGTGAAGAAAGTGCCTGTCAGGACATTTCCGGCTTGGCCGCCAATGCCGTGGGAAATCACACCCTCCGACCACAGGGCCAGATCTTCGAATACGCCCGCCTCCGGGGCAGTCCATTCCAAACCGCCAGTCCCGGCCCGGAGGTCCACCGCTCCATCGGCCAGATAGACCATCGTCCGCTCGAGGCTAAGAGACGACTGTGCCCTCTTCAGGATCGTCCCCGCTCGCACGAATACATGGTGATCAGACGTCGCTCCAGGATTAATTTCAAGCACCGCATCTGAGCGAAGGTCGATTCCGCCATCCAGGAGCAAGTTGCTGGAATTGAAGGTCACGTGACCGCCGTTGATGATGAGCGCGCCGGGACAGTCGATATACCAGTCACCCGATTTGACGATCGTCTCGTTGCCGACGCTGCAGGAGTGCTCACTGGTCCAGGTCGCATATCCGACTGGGATGAGCAATGCGTTCGCATTGACCAGACTATCGATGTGCGGAGCTGATGCATTGGGACAGGGCAGCACCGGTATTCCACCAAGCCCTGGGTTGCTCAAGTCGAGCGGATAGTCGGGATATCCGGTCTGTTTGCAGTTGTATCGCCAATCGATCGGCGCGCGGGTGATGCGACGGGATACAGCGATCGGCTGCGGATAGAGGCGGAACCAACTCTCGGTGGGTTCAGTGAGATCGGTGATATCGGATGGATCGACGGGACTTGTGATGTCGTTCGGGTCGTACGACCTGTTCGGATTCGCGGGTGGGATCCCCGCCAAAGCAAATGACAGGATGGCCGATGGGATGTCGGTGCCCGGCACGGGAATTGCCCGGATCCAACCCTTCTGATTCCCCTGGGAGTCGATGGAGTATGGATTGGGCGAACCGCAGGTCGAGGCGTTCGAGTCGACGACGATGAATCCGGGCGTGTCGGTGGCTAGGTCGTAGGAAACGGTCACCTTTCCCTGTCCGCTGGTGTAGATGGCTGCACAGTCGATCGGCTCCAGAACCAGAAGGGGCACCACTTCACCGCGGCCGGCATCGGGATCCAATCGGGCGACGCTCACCACCTCCGTCGCTCCTGAATCGAATCCGAAGATGCGAGCAAAGGCGTAATCTCTTGTGCGTTCCACGGTGACGGCAAGAC
>JBGTKD010000010.1:0-3798 GCA_041744795.1 Acidimicrobiia bacterium | reverse complement strand
CTTCCCAGCCGCGCTGATCTGGACGCGAAGGCCCACGCCTCCGCTGCCAGCCAGGCCGCCAACCTCCAGATAGCTCACGCCTCGCTGAGTGGTCTTGGCGGCGTCTGCTCGGCGGTAGGGGAGATCGTCGGTATGGGTCCGACGGTTTCGGTGATCTTTGACCTCTTTCTGAAGTCATCTTCTCATCGCGAAATTCTGTTGTCTCCGGTCTGGACTGCGATAGGTACGGGTGCCGTGACCGGCTCGGACGGAAACCTCTACGTATCGGTGGTGTTCTGCAAGGAGGTGAACCCGACACCGAGTGCGCCCCCTACCCCGACGGCTTCTCCTACTCCGACTGTTGCTCCCTCTGGGCCCGCTGCCCCCGCTTCGCCAAACCGGACTGTCGCCGCTAACCGCGTGATAGTCGCTCCCGCACTGTCGTCTGCTGCGGTCCAGGAGGTGTCTGTCCGGCTCCTCCTGGGTGAACTCGACGACCTGTGGCTCATCGTGGTTGACCCGGAGGATTGGTGGCCGGACGTCGGTCCGTCCCCGTTCTTGCCTGTGGCTGAGTGGATGGCTCCGGCCGATCCGATGCTCACCTGATCCGATCAGCGGCGAGGCTCACTCGGCTGCCACGATTTCAGCTATCTCCACTGTGTTCAGTGCGGCGCCCTTCCGCAGGTTGTCACCGACAGCCCACAGGTTGATACCACCAGGCTCTCCCACCGACTCCCTGACCCGCCCCACGAGCACGTCGTCGATGCCGGCGCAATCCAAGGGTGTCGGTGTGGTGTCGGTCCAAACCTGTACCCCCGGTGCGGAACGCAGAAGCTCCAAAGCTTCGGCCCTGTCCATTGGGCGCGAGAAACGAGCTGAAGCGGCAATCCCATGCCCGACCATGACCGGAACTCGTACACATGTCGGCTCGACCATCACACCAGGTGCGCCCAGGATCTTGCGGGTCTCGTACACGAGCTTCCATTCCTCGTCGGTATAACCCTGGTCCTTCTCGGTGCCTGCCATCGGCAGCACGTTGAACCCGATGGGCCTCTCATACATACCGCTCCCCGGATCGGTCCAACTCCCGTACTGGAGCCCGTCCGGGTCGACGATGAGCCCCCGGGTCTGACGGAGCAGCTCTTCCATCCCCTGCTTTCCGGAGCCAGAGACCGATTGGTACGAGGTGGCCACCATCGATGTGAGCCCGGCCGCTCGATGCAGGGGACCGATGGCCATCATCAGGGCCATGGTCGTGCAGTTCGGATTTGCGATGATTCCCCTGGGCCGGTTCGCCAAGTCTTCATCGTTGACGTTTGCCACCACGAGAGGCACATCGGAGTCCATCCGGAATGCGGACGAGTTGTCGACGACGACCGTTCCGGCTTCGGCGAACCGGGGAGCATGCTGTCTGCTTCGGTCACCGCCAGCGGAGAACAGGGCAATGTCGATCCCGGCCGGATCGGCCAAGTCGAGATCCTCTATCTCCACTTCGCCCCACATGGTTTCGACCTTCTGGCCGGCCGACCGCATGGATGCCATCAGACGGAGTTCGGCCACAGGAAAGTCGCGCTCGGTCAGGATCTGGAGCATCGTGCGCCCGACTGCCCCGGTCGCTCCGACGATCGCGACGTTGAGGCTCACGCCCCGACCTCCGAGCGAATCATCGGCGGATCGAACTCCTTGTGGAGGATTCTCACCGCCTCTTCGACAGCCGAGGCCCGGACAACACAGGAAATGCGGATACTCGAGGTGGAGATCATCTCGATGTTGATTCCTGCATCCGCCAGCGTGCGGAACACTTTCGCTGCAACACCCGGGTGCGACTTCATTCCTGCCCCGACCAGGGATACCTTGGCGATGTCGGGGTCGACTTCGACCCCGGCGGCTTCGACTTCTTCGGCGATCCTTCGAGCGATCTTGCTGGCTGCTTCGAGAGATGCCTTTGGGACGGTGAGGGAGATGTCAGTCGTCCCGTCGTGAGAGGTGTTCTGGACGATCATGTCGATGTTCACGTTTGCAGCGGCCAAAGGTTCAAAGAGGCGGGCTGCAACACCCGGCCGGTCGGGAACTCCCCGTACGGTCAACTTGGCCTCCGACGTGTCGTGGGCCACACCGCTGATGATCGCTTGTTCCATGGTCTCCTCCTTGACCCAGGTCCCTTCCGACATCGTGAACGACGAGCGGACATGGATCGGGATGTCGAACCTTCTACCAACCTCCACCGAGCGGCTCATCAGCACGCCAGATCCTGCTGCGGACAATTCCAGCATTTCTTCAAATGAGATCTCGTCGAGTTTTCTCGCCGAGGGGACTACCCGCGGATCGGCGGTGAAGATGCCTTCCACGTCGGTGTAGATCTCGCACACGTCGGCTCCCAGGGCCGCCGCTAGGGCCACCGCGGTTGCGTCCGAGCCACCGCGCCCGAGGGTTGTCACCTCTTTCGATCGAGGATCGACCCCCTGGAACCCTGCGACGATCACTACCCGCCCCTCCGCTATCGCTTCCTTGACGCGTCCGCCGGTGATTTCGGTGATCTTGGCGGAGCCGTGCTCGGAGTCGGTGAGGATTCCAGCCTGACTCCCTGTGAAGCTGACAGCCTCCACCCCCCGTGCCTGGATGGCCATGGCGGTGAGCGCCATCGAGATTCGCTCGCCAGCAGTGAGAAGCATGTCGAGTTCCCTGGCTGGTGGGAGCGGACTCACCGCCTCGGCGAGGGCTAACAACTCGTCTGTCGTCTTTCCCATAGCCGAGACGACCACCACTACGTCGTTGCCGTCCTTGCGCGTCGCCACGATGCGGTCAGCAACCGCGGAGATCCGCTCGGGAGTTGCGACGGACGTACCGCCGAATTTTTGGACGATCAGGGCCACGGGCTTGTCTCGGTTCGGGAACCTAAAGAATACGCCTGGGCCGGGGTCTGGCCGAACGCGGGTAGCCTGCCCGCCGATGACAGATCGACGCGAACGCCAAAAACAGGCACGTGCCGCCGCCAAAGCGGCCGAGCGAAAGGCTGCTGCCCGCCGAGAGTTGCGGCGACGCGTGACCATCGGCCTCGGCCTAGGGCTTTCAGTTGCGGCGGTTCTCCTTCTGATAAGTTCGCTTTCCAATCGTGAGGCGGGAACCCCCGACGCCCTGGCTGCATTCCAGGAGCAGCCAACCGCCTGTGACGGTTCGGTCCCTGATAGTCCGGAACCGATGGAGTTCCGCGAGCCGATCAGCCAGGGCCTAGCGCCAGATTCGACTGTGGTGGCAACTCTCGAAACCTCGTGCGGAACGGTGGTTCTGGAGCTGGCCGTTGCCGACTTCCCTCAGACCGTCAACAGTTTCGTCTTCCTGGCAAGGAACGGGTTCTACGACGGACTCGCGTTCCATCGAATCGCCTCCGGTTTCGTCGTTCAGGGCGGCGATCCGACTGCCGCAGGTGCGGGAGGTCCCGGATATCGGATTCCAGATGAGTTCCCCCCCACAGGTTTCGTCTACGAAGAGGGTGTGGTCGCGATGGCCAATGCTGGGCGGGGGACGACAGGTAGCCAGTTCTTCATTGTCACAGGCCCTCAGGCCACTTCGCTCACACCATCGTTCAATGTGCTCGGTCGTGTCATCGAAGGCTTTGACGTTCTCGAGCGGATCGATGCGGTTCCTACCAGGGCCCAGGCATCAGGACGCGAGCGCTCCTACCCGACCCAATCGGTCTATCTCGAGTCTGTGACGATCACAGTTACCGACTGAGTTGCACGTCAACTACTGATTCCGCTCCCGGCGCGGGGGTCTACACTCAGGTCATCCATCGGGACGTAGCGCAGCTTGGTAGCGCGC
>JBGTKD010000009.1:0-4654 GCA_041744795.1 Acidimicrobiia bacterium | reverse complement strand
ACCGCCAGATGCTCCGCGTATGAGAGATCTCGCTCGCTCACGGCGTAGTACTCGGGTGATGAGGAGACCAGCGCCCCAGACATGAAGGCAGCTAGCGAGAGGCCCACGAAGATGCAGCTTGCAATCGCCATTCGCCTGTCTCGCAGCGAGACAGATGCGGCGATGAGAGCGACAAGCGTAGGTGCTAGAACGATTGTGTAGCGGGGGAGGATCGCGAACCCGATCGTCACTAGCGGGTTGAGTAAGAAGAACAGCAGGGTCGACGTGAAAAAGATCGACATGGCTAGAACGAGGCGTAGTTTGGGTGATGCGAACGGCGAATCGCGTACAACAGCTCGGCTCCCTACCGCCAGTGCGACGATTGCGGAGCCGACCAGGACAAGTAGTCCGGGAGTACGGATCGAGTACCAGACACTGCGGAAACCTAAGAAGATCAGGCGCGTAAGTGGTGAGTTGACCAGAGGAACCCCTGTATTCGTGCCGTGGGCCATTAACACTCCGAGGGCTAGGGTCATCGGTGGGATCATCGAAGCTACCGTCGACCAGTGGCCCCGCTTAGAAGTCGGGTCCGAAGCGAAAAGATAGGCGAGAGCTGGCAGTGCGATTACGGCGGTTGGCTTGATCCAGATGGCGAGGCAGATCATCAGGATCGCCATCGCTCGACGGCCCGAGAAAGCGAAGTGAAGTGCCCACACCACCGCAGCAGTCATCGGCAGGTCGAGGTAGACGTCACTTGCCTGGACGAGCAGAGGTGGATAAAGGATCGTCACCCCAGCCGCGATTGCCGCAAGCAGCTGATCGGCCGTCGCCCGGACCACCAGGAAAAAGGTCGCTGCTGCCAGTGCCCCAGTCAGGGCGAAGGAGATCAGATGGAGAATCGGCAAAGCGGATTGGTAGCTTCCGGTCAGTGCGATAACTCCCGCGGTCATGAGTGTCGCCAACGACAGAGAGTGAGTGTTGGGACCTCCGGCTTCATAAGACGGTTGTCGGAGTAGGTCGAATAGGTCAAAGTTTGTCGCCGCGAGGGTGAGCGCTGCTGGTGTCATCCCCATCGCGCCGTCCCAGGTAGGCAGCTGGTTGAGAATGTGGCTGCGGGTGGCGAGCAGGATTAGGAAAACGCTCAAGGCTATGGCAAGCGCCAACAACCTGTCGCGGGAGGGATTTGATCCCGTCTCGGAACTTCTTTCGACGCTGTGTGTAATCGTCATGTTGTTCGCAATCACGGTCAACGCTCTGGTTGGGTGCGATCATGGCAGCAGAACGCGCGCACGACATCAATGACCGTTTCACATCAGCTGCAAGCCTGCGTTTCCGATTGAGACACTCGGGCCGCCTTGCGGCTGTAGGTGGACTCATCGCCCCACCGGATATCGAACATGCGTTCGCACACATCGTGAACTACACTTCCGTCGTTCTCGCCTAGCGGTGGAGTTGGTGTGTCGTCTGACACGATCCTGATTCGTGGTGCTCGTGAGCACAACCTGAAGAATGTCTCGCTGGAATTGCCGCGGGATCGTCTTATCGTTTTCACCGGGCTGTCCGGTTCCGGGAAGTCGTCGTTGGCATTCGACACGATTTACGCCGAAGGCCAGCGCAGATACGTGGAGTCCCTCTCGGCCTATGCGCGTCAATTCCTGGGACAGATGGACAAGCCGGATGTGGATTTCATCGAAGGTTTGTCCCCGGCCATCTCCATCGACCAGAAGACTGCTTCTCGCAATCCCCGTTCGACGGTTGGCACGGTCACAGAGATCTGGGACTACATGCGACTGTTGTATGCCCGTATCGGGATCCCGCACTGTCCGAACGATGGGACCCCGCTGGTCAAACAGACCCCCCAGCAGATTGTCGACCAAATCCTCGAGTTGGCGGAGGGAACCCGTTTTCAGGTGATGGCACCGATCGGGCGGGGGCGCAAAGGCGAATACGAACAGCAGTTGAAAGAACTGGCCGCTCAGGGGTTTGCTCGAGCGAGGATCGACGGGGAGGTGCGGGATCTCACCGAAGAGATCAAGCTCGACCGCTACTTCCAGCACACCATCGAGATCGTCGTTGACCGATTGGTGTCCAAGCCGGGGATCGAACAGCGGTTGACCCAGTCGCTGGAGACGGCGTTGGGGTTGACCGAAGGCGTCGCCGACATCGACATTCTCGACGGTCCGACACTCACGTTCTCCCAGGCGTTGTCGTGTCCACTCGACGGCTTCTCATTCGAAGAGCTCCAGCCCCGAAACTTCTCGTTCAACAGTCCTTATGGGGCATGTGGGGCGTGTTCGGGGATCGGCACCCGATATCAGGTTGATCCTGAACTGGTCATCTCCAACCGGGACCTATCGATCAGGGAAGGGGCGGTTCATCCCTGGTCGGGTCGCAACCGGATGCAGTACTTCCAGCGGATGCTCGAAGGTCTGGCAGCCGACATCGGCTTCGACCTCGAAGCCCCCTGGTCGACGCTTCCTCCCGAGGCGCATCAGGCGATTCTCGAAGGGACCGGGGACTCCAAAGTCAAGGTGTCCTACACGAACCGGTTCGGACGCAAGCGGGAGTATTCGGCCACCTATGAGGGGATCCTGCCTTGGCTGCGACGCCGCCACGAAGGAGCCGAATCCGACGGGGCCAGGGAGTACTACCAGGAGTACATGCGGGAAGTGCCGTGTGACACCTGTGGAGGCGCCCGGCTCAACCCTGTCGCCCGGGCGGTGACAGTCGGAGGACTCAACATCCACGAGGTGGCGGTCCTGTCGCTACGAGAGACCCATGGGTTCTTCGATTCGCTGGAACTCACCGAACGCGAGAAGACCATCGCCGAAAGGGGGCTGAAGGAGATCCGGGCAAGGCTTTCGTTCCTTCTGGATGTCGGCCTCGACTATCTGACTCTGGCTCGTTCGGCGGCCACCCTGGCAGGTGGAGAGGCCCAGCGCATCCGCCTCGCCACTCAGATCGGGTCTGGTCTGGTCGGTGTGCTGTACATCCTCGACGAACCCTCTATCGGGCTGCACCAAAGGGACAACCAGCGCCTCATCGAGACCCTCATCCGACTGCGAGACATGGGCAACACCCTGATCGTCGTCGAACACGACGAAGACACGATCAGGACCGCCGACCACATCGTGGACATCGGCCCGGGTGCTGGAGAGCACGGTGGCTACATCGTGGCCACGGGGAGCCTGGACGACATCTGTGCTGAAACGAAGTCGCTCACCGGCGATTACATGGCGGGGAGACGCTCGATCGCAATTCCAGAGAATCGGCGGATCGGCAAAGGTGGGGAGATCACCATCGTCGGGGCGTCGGAACACAACCTGGCCGACATCGACGTGTCGTTTCCTTTGGGACAGTTCATCGCCGTCACAGGAGTGTCGGGGTCAGGCAAGTCGACCCTCGTCGAAGACATCCTGTCAGTAGCCCTACATCACCACATCTACCGTTCCCGGTCGGTGCCTGGCCGGCACAAGAAGATCACCGGGGTCGACGCGATCGACAAGGTCATCAACATCGATCAGTCGCCTATCGGTCGTACCCCCCGGTCGAACTCGGCCACCTACACGAAGATGTTCGATCACATCCGGGCGTTGTATGCGTCGACACCCGAGGCCCGAGCCCGCGGCTACAAACAGGGCCGGTTCTCATTCAATGTTTCGGGGGGCCGCTGCGATGCCTGTTCTGGTGACGGGACCATCAAGATCGAAATGCACTTCCTGCCCGATGTGTATGTGCCGTGTGAGGTGTGCGGGGGCAAGCGTTACAACCGGGAGACCCTCGAGATCACCTGGAAAGGTCACACGATCTCAGACGTTCTGGACATGAGCGTGGAAGAGGCGCTCGAGTTCTTCGAGAACCAGCCAAAGATCGCCCGAATCCTCCAGACTCTCTATGACGTGGGACTCACCTACATCCGGCTGGGACAACCGGCGACGACGCTGTCCGGGGGAGAGGCCCAGCGGATCAAACTGGCCTCTGAGTTGGGGAAACGCTCCACCGGTCAGACCTTCTACATCCTCGACGAACCCACCACCGGGTTGCACTTCGAAGACATCCGCAAGCTGTTGCATGTGTTGCAGCGGTTGGTGGACTCGGGGAACACAGTGCTGGTCATCGAACACAACCTCGACGTGATCAAGTCAGTCGACCATGTGATCGACCTGGGCCCGGAAGGCGGATCAGGTGGTGGACGGGTGATTGCCACCGGAACACCGGAAGAGATCGCCGAGGTGGGGGAGAGCTACACCGGCAAGTTCCTGCGCGAAGTGCTGTCCGTAGCCGTCGGGAAGTAAGGCAGCCGGCATCCTCAAAGGACGGGCGAGACCCTGCGATTGGGGGGATGCCGCGAACACCCAATCAAGGCGACGACACTGGGGCCGATGTCGAGAAGGCACCTATGAAGCACTCCTCAGACAAACCGCGAACCGCGAGGTTCCAGGCCGCTGAGCTGCGGGCTGTCACAGCGGTTGCCATCGTCATCATTTGTGCCGTCTACGCCTGGTATGCGCCGACCGCGCCAGATGCTGAGATGATCGACCACCGTCTATACCGGCTGACGGTCGAAGCGATGAGAGACGGTGGCGGGTATTACGAATCCATGGACCGGGCATTCGAGGTGGTTTACGGATCCGACAGGGGTGCTCTCATCGAGAAAGTACGGGCCTATCGGATG
>JBGTKD010000008.1:0-3611 GCA_041744795.1 Acidimicrobiia bacterium | reverse complement strand
CATCGGGTTGGTCGACAGCGCCCGATCTTGGTTCGTCGACGACCTGGCGATATTCGTGTCGCTAGTGGCGATCATCTGGATCGGCACGCGCCACTTCCAGCCCCGCAGTGTGGCTGGTGTGGCGTTCATCGGATACGTCGTCCTCGCTGTCTGCCTGGGAAGTCCCGTTTGGGAGAGCTGGCGGGGTTTCTCCCGGGCAACGGTGGAACTGGTAGCAATGGTGTTCGTGATGAGACTCCAGCCTCGGCGGGTCAACGCGCCTCCGCTACCTGCTTCAACTCCCGTTTGAGTTCGCCGATCTCGTCACGGAGCCTGGCGGCGTATTCGAAGCGGAGTTCCTTGGCGGCCTGATGCATCTCATCTTCGAGCGACATGATGAGCCGTCCCAGATCGTCGCCCGAGACGTCCAGGGTCTTTTTGAGGTCCCGGGCATCCCTGCGCCTCTCCCCCGGCTTGGGCTGTGTGTTGACCAGTTCGAGGATGTCCGAGACGCGTTTGCGGATGGTCTGAGGGTCGATGCCGTGTTCGCTGTTGTAGATGGTCTGGAGGCGTCTGCGACGGTTGGTCTCGTTGATGGCTTTCTGCATCGAATCAGTCATGTTGTCGGCATACATGACCACCTGACCAGACACATTGCGGGCTGCCCGGCCGATGATCTGGATCAGCGAGGTCTCTGAACGCAGGAACCCTTCCTTGTCGGCATCGAGGATGGCCACCAGCGAGACCTCGGGCAGGTCGAGGCCCTCTCGGAGCAGGTTGATTCCGACCAGCACGTCGTATTCGCCCAAGCGGAGGTCACGCAGAAGGGCGACCCGCTCCAGGGTGTCGATCTCGGAATGCAGGTAGCGGGCGCGGACTCCCATCTCCAGCAGATAGTCGGTGAGGTCCTCTGCCATCTTCTTGGTGAGGGTGGTGACCAGCACCCGTTCTTCCCTCAGGGCTCGCAACCGGATCTCCTCCAGTAAGTCATCGATCTGGCCCTTGGTGGGCCGCAACATCACCTCTGGATCTATCAGACCGGTCGGACGCACGATCTGTTCGACCACCACCTCGGAGCGTTCGATCTCGAACTTCGATGGAGTGGCAGAAAGGAAGATGATCTGATTGGCCCGCTCTAGCCACTCGTCGAAACGCAGCGGACGGTTGTCCATGGCACTCGGCAGGCGGAAACCGTGTTCGACCAAGGTCTCCTTACGGGAACGGTCGCCTTCGAACTGGCCGCCTATCTGGGGCACAGTCACGTGGGACTCGTCGATCACGGTCAGGTAGTCGTCGGGGAAATAGTCGAGCAGTGTGTAGGGAGCCTGGCCGGGTGCGCGTCCGTCTAGATGACGGGAGTAATTCTCGATGCCGGAACAGAACCCGATTTCTCGCATCATCTCCAGGTCATAGGAGGTGCGCATTCGCAAACGCTGTGCTTCCAATAGCTTGTTCTTCGCCTCGAGTTCGGCCAGTCGCTCGGCCAGTTCGACTTCGATGTTGGAAACCGCCTTCAGCATCCGTTCGCGTTCTGTCACGTAATGACTGGCAGGAAAGATGACTAGATCGTTCAACTCTTCCAACACTTCTCCGGTGATCGGATCCATCCGCATCATCCGGTCAACGGTGTCACCAAAGAACTCGATCCGGGTGATGGTCTCTTCATACGCAGGGAACACCTCCAGGGTGTCGCCACGCACCCGGAACTTGCCACGAACCAGGTTCATTTCGTTTCGTTCGTACTGGATGTCCACCAGACGCCGGATCGCATCGCCCATCGGATAGTCGACGCCTTCGATGAGGCGCAGCAGTTGACCTTCATACTGTTCGGGAGATCCCAGGCCGTAAATGCAGGACACCGAGGCGACGATGATCACGTCCCGGCGGGTGATGAGAGCGGCCGTCGCGGCGTGGCGGAGACGTTCGATCTCGTCGTTGATCGAAGAGTCCTTCTCGATGTAGGTGTCGGTTTGAGGCATGTATGCCTCTGGCTGGTAGTAGTCGTAATAGGAGACGAAATACTCCACCCGGTTCTCAGGGAAGAACTGGCGGTACTCGTTGGCGAGCTGGGCGGCCAGGGCCTTGTTTGGGGCGATGACGATCGTCGGGCGCTGCAACTTTTCGATAGTCCAGGCGATTGTCGCCGACTTCCCAGATCCGGTGATACCTAGGAGGGTCTGGAAGCGGTTGCCTGCAGAGACCGAGGCAGCGAGATCTTCTATCGCCTTCGGCTGGTCACCGGCAGGAGCGAAGTCGGAATGGACCTTGAAGGCGGGCACGGCCTGATTGTACGGGTCGGGTGAGACAGAACGATTCCGAGGTTACGGCAGCGCTGCGTTCACGACTTCGAAGACCCACAGGTCGGAGTTGGTGGGGTACGGGTTCAGCCAGGCAGGAACTGCACCGGCAGCGAGGGAATCGAGCAAGTTGCCATCGGCACGGTCAGGTCCAATGTAGGCCGAGTCGCGTTCGACACAGACGGCGACCAGATCGACGCCTCGAGTGGACGCTATACCGGACGCCACAGCGGGGCTTTCGGCAAGAAACCGACTGGCATCGAGAATCCCGTCGATGTTCCGGTGATAGGGCGCTGCCACGACGCGGGCCTCACTCCGGTACAGGAGCTCGGGGCCCCAATCGACATGAGCGAGCACGATCGGCTGATCGGTTCGGGTCTCCACAATCGCTACCAACTCGTCGAAGTCACACTCACCGGGGGACGCGATGGCATCATTGCTGGCCACCAACGCCCCCACGACGAGAAACGGGACGAAAAACCCGACGACACCAACGAGCATTGCCGCCACGCGACGGACCGAATCGCGCGGACTTCGACCGTCTCCTATCCGGGCAACCAGAGTCGCAGACAGCCAGCCCCATCCGACTGTGGCCAGCAGTTGCGCAAAAGCGATGAAACGGGTCTGCACCATGCCGAGAACCGTGAATCCGGTCGTCAGGACAGCGAGCGCAAGCCACAGGTCGCGGTGCCGACGGTCAAAGCGGAAGGCCACCAGAGCCAGCGGGATGGCCAGGAGAGGTGCAGTCGCAACGTAGAGGGTCCGGTTTGGCTCCGATCCAATAGGCCAGAGCGGCTGAAGTTCCACGACCTTGGACAGCCAGGCGTCCCACAGTTCGGGTGGCACGTCCCCAAACGGGCCAGCAACGAACTGCGGAAAGACGAACCACAAGGTGGCACCCGTCAGTGCACCCGCAACAGCCGAAGTCCACGCTCGAGTTCCAAGCGCCCCCTGCGGGCGAGACCCGACAAGGAGCCAGAAGACGAGGGCCAGGAGGGCGACCCCGACATGTAGGAGGGAAACGCGGTCTAGTTCACGGGAGCTGAGTGCATCGGGAGCTCGTTCGACGATCAGCACGCCAACGTTCGTCCCTGTCCACCAGAGGCTGAAGCGCGCCATCACGGCAGGTGTAGGGGCTCCCCTCACCAGCCAACACGCCAGGAACAGCACGAGAAAAGCGGCGATGGGCAACAGGAACTCTGTGCTCACCCAAAGACCCAAACCCGCGACCACGCCGGCCCATCTCGCCATCCGCGCATCGTGCGGATCCAGAGCCAGACGCACACCGAGGCCGAGCAGAACCACCGCAGCCAAGAAGATGAGCCCGTGGTGATC
>JBGTKD010000007.1:0-33403 GCA_041744795.1 Acidimicrobiia bacterium | reverse complement strand
GGCGGCCGCTCGGGCTGTGGCCGACTCCACCACCTCGGCTACGGGCACGACCTCCACCACCAGGCCCAGCGCGTGAGCTTCCTCGGCCGGCACCCGCCGTCCCGACATGGCGATCTCCATCGCCCGTGAGACGCCCACCATCTGGGGCAGGAACCAGGCCGAACCGGTATCGGGCACCAAGGCAACGTTGATGAAGGCGCTCATGAAGAACGCCGAATCGGCCATCACCCGAATGTCACAGGCAAGGGCAAGACCCATGCCTGCACCGGCGGCCGCCCCGTTCACAGCGGCGATCACGGGCAACTCGGCGCCGAGGATCGCCTCTACCGCGGGGTTGAACCTCTCGGTGATGGTCTTGAGGAGATCGGGGCCGCCAGCCGCGTACTGGTCGAGCAGATCTCCGAGGTCCGCCCCCGCACAGAAGGCCTTGCCAGCGCCTGTCAACACAGCAGCTCGCGCCTCGGTCGCCGCCCGTCCCAGAGCCTCTGCGAGCCCATCGGTCAGGGATTGGTCGATGGAATTGAAGACCTGCGGGCGATTGAGGGTGATGACGGCAACTTCTTCATTCAGCGAGTACTCGACGGACACTGTGACCTCCTCGGTTATTTGTCCGACGCTACATGCGTGATTCGTCGAGATTCCGTCGAAGAAGACTTCGATGACACAGGGCAACCGGAGCTAGCCTGAACGGAGGCCACACACCGGGAGACGCGCTGTGAAGTACCGCGGGACACTGGAGGTCGATGCCACCCGTCGGGGTGGAGGGCTGGCAGTCGAGCTCACTCTCATCGGCCGCAAACTCACGGTCAGTTCTGACGAGGGCGTTCTCGCCAGCTACCCGATCGACGAGGTCGACATATCCCGCGTCGGCAGCGACCGGTTCGACTTACGGGTCGGGACGGAACAGCTCATATTCACTGCCGAGGACGCCATTCGGTTCTCCTACGAAGCACTGCCGATGATCGAGTCGTATAAGTCGCCTCGGGCCCTACAGGCCATCGGCAAGGTCCGGTCGTGGTGGAAGGACAAAGAGGCTGCCCTCGGTGAGCAAGAAGAGAGGGATGCTGATCCTGTCACCCCTGCCGGCTTGGCATTCACCTCGAACACGGGACTTCTCTCGGAACTGAGGCGCCAGGCGGATGCGGACGATGAGCCGGACGAACCGGTCGCAACCGTAACCGTCGAGATCGGGGACTCACCACCAGATCAAACCTCCGCCGCGATGAGTGAAGCTGTGCGAAAGGTGACATCGGTAAGTACCCGGATGGCTGCGACAGGTGGTTTGGCCGACGTGGTGTCCCGCCTGGAACAGGCAGTAGCCGATGTCCATGAGGGAAGGCTCGATCCCGAGCGAGCTCAGGCGATGGCATCTCTCGCTCTTGCGATGGTCGAGACCGCTGAACTCGCGAAATCCGAGGAAGCCAGGAACAGCCGCGACTGACCGGTAGCGTGAGGTCCGGTGATCGCGCGTTGCTCTTTCTGTGGCCGGAACGCTGAAGCGGCCGGTTCAATCGTTGCGGGTCCCAGAGGGATCGGCATCTGTGGCGAATGCGCCACCCTTGCAGCAGAGGTAGCACTCGATTCGACCAGGCCCGAGGAAGTCGATCGGGTGATCACCTCTATTGGCTGTCTCGTCACCAACGACCGCAACAACGAAGGGTTGCTCGGCTGGATCCCGGATGCCGCCGTTGCGATCCGCCGGGGGCGGATCACCTGGGTCGGTCCGCAGCGTCATCTCCCCGTTAGGTACGCCGATCTCCCGGTTCTCGACGCCGCAGGCCGCATCGTCTGTCCCGGCTTCGTCGATGCCGGCACAGACCTCTTGGGCCGGACGCCCACCCGAGACCCCGAGCCGGTCGTCAGACGGGCGGCGGAGCTTGCCGCAGAGATGATTTCGGAAGGTGTCACCTCGTTTGACTTGGCGGTCGGAGGAAGTGCCGATCCGATGGCGGAGACTGTGGCGATGGCCGCAGGACGGGCGGTGGCTGAACGAGTCGCCGCCACGGTGGCGGTGTCTTGGCGGGTTCCGGGATCTGTCCCTCCCCAGGAGCTGAAGCGGGTCCTTGGTCCAGCTGCTTCCCGCCTGGCTTCCAACGCACTGGTGTCCTGTCCGGGACCACCTCACGAAATCGAAGAACTGCTTGAGGCGGTCCGTCCGCTCCGACCGCGTGTCGAGTTGTGCGAGGAACCGGATGGGTGTCTGGATGCGGCTGAGGGTGCGTTGTCGGTGTCGGGGCCCGGCCATGTCTCCCCGGTGGAGGGTGTGGTCTCGATAACAGAACCGCTGGCGCTCATGGATGGAAGGTCTTTGCCTGCGCGCAAGCTGTGGGACGGTGGGGCCGTGGTCGCTCTCGCCAGCAGGAACGATCCGGAACGGAGAGTCGTTCGATCACCCGGCCTGATGATCACCCTGCTGGTCGAAGTGGGCGGTTTGTCGATCTCTGAGGCGATGTGGGCTGCGACTCGAGGAGGGGCTCTGGCGCTCGGGGACCCGGAGCGGGGAAGAGTCCGACCGGGCGACATCGCGGATCTGGTTGTCCTCGACAGCGACTCGCTCGGGGATCTCGTCCGTCGACCCGATTCGGGCTGGGCGTCTGCGGTGGTCAGCGGCGGGGTCGTTGTTGCGACAAGACCCTGAAATCATCAATGGTGACGCTATGTTTCTCATTACCGGGCAGCTCCCGGGAGGTACACGCCGCAACAAGGAGGACCGATGAACAAGGCTGAGATGGCGCAGAAACTCGCCAAGAAAGCCGACCTGACGCAGGCGCAGGCCGCGGAGGTCATCGACCACATCTTCTCGACCAAGGATGGTGAAGGCATCATCGCGGTTGAACTGGATGCAGGACGCAAGGTTTCGATCGCCGGATTTGGCAATTTCACGACCAAGTCGCGTGCAGCCCGCAAGGGCCGCAACCCCGCGACCGGCCAGGAAATCATGATCGCTGCCAAGACGTACGCTCACTTCGCACCCGCCAAGGGTCTGAAGGACCGCGTAGCCGACTGAAGTCGAGACAGATCGACGAAGACGGGTCCCGCGCACGCGGGACCCGTCTTCGTTTTAACCTGTCAGGGTTGGGTATTTGGAGGCTCGATGCGAGCTTTGGACGTTGAGGTTCCGTTCGGTGTCGCACACCGCGGAAGTCGGATTTTGTGGCCGGAGAACACGATGATCGCCTTTTCGGGAGCGGTCGACCTCGGCTTCGACTGGCTCGAAACCGATCTCCATCTCACATCTGACGGCACTCTGGTCTGCCTCCACGACGCCACGCTCGATCGCACAACCGACCGGTCCGGCCCCGTCAGTTCGATAACCGATGCCGAGTTGGCTGAGATCGACGCCGGCCACCAGCACGCACCGGATGACGGATTTCCGTACCGCGCGGCTGACGCCAGGATCCCCACTCTCGAAGAACTCGTCACGTCTTTTCCTGACGTACGGGTCATCCTCGATCTCAAACAGGACGGGCTCATCGAGCCTCTTTGGAAGCTCATCGAAGCTCACCGGCTGCATGGTCGGCTCATCGTCGGATCTTTTTCGGATCGGCGTTTGTCTAAATTTCGCAAGGTTTCTGGCGGCTCGGTGGCATCTTCCACAGGCCCGGCTCGGTCTGTGGCTGCCTTCGCCGGGGCGGTCGTGGGTCGTGCCCCGAGGCTGGCTGACGCTGTGCAGTTCCCGACCAGGCTCGGACCCCTTCACCCTTTGACTGCTCGGACGGTGGCGTCTTTCCACCGGCGGGGATATCAGGCACATGTGTGGACGGTCAACGAGGCCTCGGAAATGCATCGCTTCTATGACCTCGGAGTTGACGCGGTCATTTCCGATCGGCCGGATGTTCTCCGGCAGGTGCTGATCGAGCGCGGTTCCTGGAGGCGGCCTTGACTCCCTCGGAGGCGTTCGAGACTTGGCCGGTCGACCGGGCGGGGTTCGCCGTCGTCTCGGCGGACGACATCCTCGAATTGGAGGGTGATGGCGGAGTGTTCGAACTGGCTTCGATTGCCAAGCTCTTCGCGGCGCTGACCGCCATGATCGCCCTGGAGGAAGGCTCGCTCGATTTGGAAGCCTCGGCAGGTCCGGACGGTGCCACCGTCCGTCATCTTCTCGCTCACGCTTCGGGCTTGGACTTTGACGGGGATCGGGTCGTGGCCCCCGTCGGTGCCCGCCGGGTGTACTCCAACGCCGGGATCGAGCAGTACGCCGAGCACCTGGCGACGCGCACCGGCATGGAGTACGCCGAATACCTGCGGATGGGCGTCCTCGAACCTCTCTCACTCACAGACACCGTGTTGTATGGCTCTCCCGCGCACGGCATGCGGTCTTCGAACTCAGATGTCGCCCGGTTGGCCAGAGAGTTCCTTGCTCCAACGCTCGTCTCATCGAAGACGTTGTTGGCGGCCCGGACGCCGGTGTTTCCCGAGTTGTCTGGCGTCCTCCCGGGGATCGGACGTTTCGACCCCAATCCGTTTGGACTAGCCGTCGAAGTGAAGGGTGAGAAGAAGCCGCACTGGTCTGGCGACCTCACATCGCCAGAGACATTCGGCCACTTTGGCGGCGCAGGCACCTTCCTGTGGGTCGATCCTCAGATTGGGATAGGTGCGGTTGCCTTGGCAGATGAGGCCTTTGGTCCGTGGGCCATGCGGGCGTGGCCGCCGTTCAACGACGCCGTTGTTACCGCCTACGGGCGCTGATTCTCACGCCAGGGACGGTTTGTACGACGGCCTGGAAGCCTCAAAGGCTTCGATCTCGTCGGCGTACTGCATGGTCAACCCGATGTCGTCGAGGCCGTTGAGAAGCCGGTGCTTGGTGAACGGATCCATGTCGAAGCGTGCGTCGAACTCGGCGCCATAAGACACAACTTGGGATTCGAGGTCGACTGTGATTTCGGCGGCGGGATCAGCTTCACCCAACTCGATCAGCCATCGCACTTCCTTTTCTGAAAGCACCACAGGGAGTAACCCGATCTTGGTGCAGTTGTTGAAGAAGATGTCTGCGAATGACGGCGCGATGATCGCCTGGAAGCCCCAGTCCTGCAGACCCCACGGGGCGTGTTCTCTGGACGAGCCTGACCCGAAGTTTGCTCCTGTCACCAAGACCTTGGCGTTGGCGTACTCGGGGCGTTCGAGGACAAAGCTGTCCTCGTCCTTGCGCCAGTCCCAGAACAGGAACTCGCCGTAGCCGGTGCGTTCGACACGTTTGAGGAAGTTCTTCGGCGTGATCTGATCGGTGTCGACGTTCGCCCGGGCGAGCGGGGCGATTGAGCCGGTGATGGTTTTCACAGGTTCCACTGCTGTCTCCTCAGTTCCAGTACCGGACGTCCACGAAATGACCCTCAACCGCCGCGGCCGCGGCCATCGCAGGGGAGACGAGGTGGGTCCTGCCACCCTTGCCCTGCCTGCCTTCGAAGTTGCGGTTGGATGTCGAGGCGGCTCTCTCACCCGGGAGGAGAATGTCGGGGTTCATTCCCAGACACATCGAGCATCCGGCGTCCCGCCATTCGAATCCGGCCGAAATGAATATCTCATCGAGACCCTCCTGTTCGGCTTGCAGCTTCACCAGCCCCGATCCCGGTACGACCATGGCGCTGACCCCGGCGGCCACGCTGCGACCTCTGACGATGTTGGCTGCTTCCCGCAGGTCCTCGATGCGAGCGTTCGTACAAGACCCGAGGAAGATCCGATCGGGGCGAATCTCGGTGATCGGAGTGCCAGGCTCCAACCCCATGTAGGCGAGTGCGCGTTCGGCCGACTCGCGCTCGTCGGGGTCATCGAAAGTGGCGGGGTCGGGGACGTGCTCGGTCACCGGAAGCGTCTGGCCCGGGTTCGTGCCCCAGGAGACATGCGGAGCGAGCTGGGTCGCGTCGACGAAGAGTTCGGCATCGAAGGCCGCCCCTGGGTCGGTGGGCAATGATCGCCACTGCTCGATCGCTGCATCCCAGTCGCCCCCTTGCGGGGCTTCCGGGCGACCCTTCAAGTAGGCAAAGGTGGTTTCGTCCGGGGCGATCAATCCCGCCCGGGCTCCGCCCTCAATCGACATGTTGCAGATCGTCATCCGGCCTTCCATCGACAGCGACTCGATCGTTGAGCCCCGGTACTCGATCACGTGGCCGTTGGCTCCCGCAGTGCCGATCCTGGCGATAATTCCGAGAATGATGTCCTTGGCGGTCACACCTATCGGAAGTTCGCCGTCGACGGTGATCGACATCGACTTGGGTTTGGCCTGGGGGAGGGTCTGGGTTGCGAGGACGTGTTCGACTTCCGAGGTTCCGATGCCGAACGCGAGAGCGCCGAAGGCTCCGTGGGTGGCGGTGTGTGAGTCGCCACAGACAATTGTCATGCCCGGCTGGGTGATGCCCTGTTCTGGGCCGATGACGTGGACGATTCCCTGGCGGGGGTCGTCGAGCCCGTAGAGGGTGATGCCGAATTCCTCGCAGTTCGAGATCAGCGTGTCGATCTGTTTCTTGGACATGGCGTCCTTGATTCCCAGAGCGCGGTCCTTGGTCGGGACGCCGTGGTCGATCGTCGAGACGGTCAGGTCTGGCCGCCGGACCGTTCGGCCTGAGAGGCGGAGGCTGTCGAAGGCCTGGGGGGAAGTGACCTCGTGTACGAGGTGTAAGTCGATGTAGAGCAGGGAAGGCTCACCTGGAGCTTCCCGGACGACGTGCTCGTCCCAGACCTTGTCGAGAAGTGTGCGTGGTTGTGTCATTTATTCACCTCGGTTCCTCGGAGGCTAGTGCCGGTTAGTAAGCCCCAATCTGGGCATACTCTGGTGACATGGTTCCTCTCGTGGCGCTGATGATTTTCTTCCAGGTCGGCGGTTTCTTCGTCGAGCCAGCCGTCGAGGGCCGCGAAACGAGCGCTACGAGGATGGAGATCGATCTTTCCGTCTCCGCCGCCCCGGGAGGTTCGGTGGTGGCTCATCTGATCGATCCCGGCGGGAACCAGCAGACAGTCGCGTTGCGAGAGCGGTCGTCCGGCCGGTACGGCGGGATCATCGAGGTCGGGCGAGTCGACTTGGTTGTCGTGTTCGAGGCCCTGGACGGGCTCGGCACCCAGTCAGAACCGGCCCGCCTGACCGACATCGGCCTCGACCGGGCACTTCTCGGAGCGCTGCCCGTCGCACCCACGACGACAACGGCTCCCGGCGTTTCGGCGTCCACTAAGCAGTGGGGCTGGCTGGCCCTGGCAATGGCCGCCCTGTCCTTGGCCGCCCTAGCCCTCTGGGCCCTCCCCGACCGCCCCCCGCGTACCTAAAAAGGGCGCCGCGAACCCAGGGTTCCAGGCGCCCTCCAGGGGCGCCGCCAGCCCAGGGTTCGTCAGACGGGGGTTGGTTCTACTGCGTCGGTCGCTGCGCGGATGCGAGCGGTGTTGAGGTTCGGCAGGGCATAGAAGTAAAGGCCAACGAAGATCGCAGCTGCCATCCAGAAAGGGGCCCGCAGAGCCAACTCACGGTCGGCGAGCTGTTCCGTCACGCTGACAATCACACCCCCGAGCACGCCGCCGATCGGCATCATTCCCCAGGCGAAGAAGCGATAGACGCTGTTAACCCGCCCGAGAAGATGATCCGGAATGATCGTTTGACGCAGTGACACGGTGATCACATTCCACAGGACAGCAGCGAAGCTCGACAGTACAAACATTGCCCAGACCACAACGGCCGACGACGTGAGGCCGGTGACGAGCATCGTTGCCCCGGAGACGGCGATCGTCGTGAACAGTGAGGCACCGGGCCCGATCTTTTCGCTGATGCGTGAAGCGAGCACGCTTCCGATGACACCCCCGAACGCCCCTGCGCTGAGGAGGACGCCGAAACTGGCCGCTTCCAATTCGAGGATTTCCTGGACGAACAGGACATAGGTGGCGAGCGCCATCGTGGTGAGGGCGTTCATCGCTCCGAGGATGATCGCCATCGAGCGAAGCAGTGGGTGCGACCACAGCCATTTGACGCCTTCTGCGATGTCCGCGCGGAACGTGGGTCGTTGGTTCGAGACGTTCGCATTGGTCGCCTTGAACGCCCCCGCCAGGGAGAAGATCAAGAGGGCGGAGATGGCGAATGTGGAGGCGTTCACGAAGAAGGGGAGAGCGAAGGCCACACCGATCAAAAGGCCGCCAAGGGGCGGACCGACAAAGCTGTTCATCACCATCTCGGCTCCCCACAGGCGTCCGTTGGCTTTCTCGAGAAGCGGCTTCTCCACGAGGGCGGGCATCAAAGTCTGGGCGGCGTTGTCTCGCAGGACTTCGGCACAGCCAAACGCCAGAGCGGTCGCGTAAAGCACGGCTAGGTATGCCCCGGACTCGGGTGCGGTGCCGGCGGCCACACTCGGGTCGGCGAGGTTGTCGGCGACGACCGTCACGAAGGTTGCGACTCCGAGAGTTATCGCGAACCGCAGTGTGTCCATCGTGGCGATGAGCTTTCGGCGGTCGACACGGTCAGTGATAACCCCGGCGGGGAGAGAGAAGATCAGCCAGGGAAGACGGGTAGCAACCCCTATGAGGGCGATGTGTACCGGGTCGCGGGTGATCGCCGAAGCGAGCCACGGATAGGCGACCGTGGCCAGACCGTCGCCGAAGTTTGAAATGACAGAGGCGGTCCACAGCCTCCAGTAGTTGGCACCGAGTCGTGCGGTCTTGCTCATCGGTCGCCGAGAGCCGGTCGTGTCGTTGGGAACAGCGCAACGGCTGCTCCGTAGACGGTCTCTCCGCCCCGTTCCTGGCCGACGAACTCGTTCATCAACGCCGCCAGTCGGTCGTGCCACTCTTTGGCGCGCTCGGCTGGGATGCGGGCGTATCGCACGGTGCTTACGGCTCCTTCCGTGAGACCCGCCGCCCGGGCTTTCTCCATTTCGACGAGGGCGTCTCGGAGCATGAAGTCATGGGCGGCGCCTACGTCGCTGAGGTCGGTGAGCAGGAACGTGCGGGCCGTTCGTCCGTAGTACTTGGCCTCTATCGCACGCACCTTCTCGACGCGCACCACGCTGATCAGACCCGCAGCCTCCAGGGCCTTGGCATGGTGACCGACCGTTCCCTTGGGTCGGTTCAGGGCGTCGGCGAGTTGGGAGACCGTTGCTGCTCGCTCAGTGAGCAGATCGACGATCTGTTTGCGGGTTGGTTCGATGAGTGTGCGGATCTGCTCGGCATCGAGCTGACGGAAATCATCGAGCGGATAGTCGGGAGCGGCGTGTCTCGATTCAGAATGGTCGGCCATTCCGGTATTGTCGGCCAAACCCGACCATTCGTCAACCCCTCAAATAACCCAGGGTTAGTTTGGACGCCACCGTCCCATCTAGCCCGCGGAAGGCCCGCAACGCACGAACCGCGGGCTGGCGGCGCCCCCTAGGGGCGCCTGGAACCCGGGGTTCGCGGCGTCCCTTTTAGGCGCCGCGGTTGTCGATTGCGGACTGGTCGTAGGGCTCGAGCATGATGCACTCGCCTGGGCATTCCTCGGCCGCCTCGATGGTGACCTCGATCTCCGAGTCGGGCACTCGGGCTACGCCGCGCGAACCCTCAGGTCCGTGCCCGTCGCCCTCTTCGCCGTCGAAGACGATGGTCTTGCCGAAATGCGAGGCGTCCTCGCGCACGACCCACAGCCCGTCGTCGCGCGGCTCGAAGACGTCGGGGGCGATCTCTGAACAGATGCCGTCACCGGTGCAGAGATCCTGATCGATCCAAACCTGGAGTTTCGTTGCGCTCATGAGGAGGCTTCCTCTCGTTCAAGTAGGTCCATGGCCAGCCGGAAGTGGGCCAGCCCTTCAATCTGTCTAATCGACCGCGGGCTCCGCTTGAAGCGGGACGCGATCTTCTCGTGTGACTCTCCCGCCGACCTTAGATCGAGGACACGACGCTCAACCGCGCGAGGTGCCCGGCGGGCCGGGGGCCGACTGCGGGGGATCTGGGACCAAGCCATTATCCGGTTCACATGGTCCGGACTCCGATTGATCCTTCCCGCGATCTCTTCGTGATCGAGCCCGGATTCCGCCATGGCGGCGACCCTGCGCTCGACTGGTCTTAGGTGTTCGGTCACGGACGCTCCTTCCGTTGTTCTCTTCCAAACTAGTGCGGAGGCGGGAAAGACCCTTGCCGGGTGTGCCTCGCTTGGCGTCTACCCGCCTCCCGGATCAACGAAACCTCCGCAAATACTCAATGCCTGGGCTCGTCCTCTCGGACTCGAATGACACGTCGTCGTCGACCGTGCCTTGCTTGACTGGTGGGCATGCAAGTCCGTCGTGCCCGTCCCGGTGAAGGTGCCGCCGTTTCCGCCGTCAGGGTGGCTTCGTGGAGAGCCGCATATCAGGGTCTGATGCCGGATGAGATTCTCGCAGGCATGGAGGTCGACGGCACCCAGTGGGAGGAGGCGATCATGACGCCCACCCCGCAGACTTCCCTGCTCGTGGTCGATGACGAGAGCGGCATCCAAGGCTTCAGCGTGGTTGGCCCAGACCGTGACGGGGCAGACGACACCGGTGAGATTGTCGCGATCTATCTGAACCCTGACGTTTGGGACCGCGGCTATGGGTGGGCCCTGATGGAACATTCCGTGGCCGAGATGCGCACGCACGGGTTCCGGCGGGCAGTTCTGTGGGTCCTAGCAACCAACGATCGCGCCAGGCACTTCTACGAAACCGCCGCCTGGATCGCTGACGGCGGCGAGAAGGTCCAAGAGTGGCAGGGACATGCACTGCCGCACGTGAGGTATTCCCGCGACCTGATGTGAGTCAGCCCACCATCTTGCGGCGGCTGCGGAGTGCCCAAACGACCAGTCCAGCGGTTATCGCCGTCGCCACGGCTGCCCCAGAGATGACAGGCACCGGGCCGGGGATTGTCTCGAGCCGGGTGCGGAGCGTGACCGCCCTTTCGAACTCGAGCACCGGCCAGCCGCGTTCGACTGCGATCGCTTTTAGGTCCTTGTCCGGGTTGACCGCCACCGGGTGACCGACGGCTTCGAGCATCGGTAGGTCGGTGGCCGAATCGGTATAGGCGTAGCACTCGCCAAGGTCGAGCCCATGCCGCTCGGCCATCTCGCGGATTGCCTCTGCCTTTCCTTCCCCATACGCGTAGAACTCGAGTTTGCCGGTGTAGCGGCCGGCGGCATCTGTTTCCGACACCGTTCCGATCACCTCATCGGCTCCCAGATAAAGACCGAGGGGTTCGACCACCTCTACCGGTGACGACGAAATGATCACCACCGGACGTCCTTGACGCTGGTGGTCGTCGATGAGGAAGAGCGCTTCGGCATAGACGAGGGGCGAAACAACCTGCTCGACCGTCTCTTCGATCAACGTCTTTATCTCGTTGCTGTCCCAACCCCGGGTCATCTCGCCGAGTTCCTCCCGGATCCGTTCGAGCTGTTCGTGGTCAGCGCCGAACATGCGGTAATAACTCTGGGCGATCCCGGCCTTGAGCAGCGCCTTGCGGCTGAGGAACCCCGCCCGGTTCAGCTGTGAGGCGAACGCCAGCGTCGAAGATCGGGCGATGATCGTCTTGTCGAGGTCGAAGAAGGCTGCGGCGGCCATCCCTGGCACCCTATCGCCTAGACGGTGCCTGCCGCGTTTTTCGGTTCGTGTCAAGGGGTTCACAGGTCTGGGTCCGTCTCGTAGGTTCGCCGACCGTGCCTGTCAGACGAGTCTCAAGTCCCGATCCGGTGCTTCACAGAATCGCCCCCTTCGGTCTGGCGGCGTCGGCCGGAACCTGTCTCGTTGTCGACCTCGACCCCGCCTCGCCTCCCCTCCCAGGGCCGAGCCTCTTCGAACTCGCCAGGGACGGCGTCACCGCTGCTCACCTGCGGTCCGCCCGGTCCGGCGTCGCCGTGATCAGCAACGGCGGAACCACCGAAGCCGAAGCATCCGATCTCCTTGCCAGCCTCATGAGCGGCTGGCCGGCGGTCGTCCTGCGGGTGCCCCCTGACCAGCCTTCCATACCCGTCCTCTCCTTTGACCCGCCGGAACTGCGACCCCGTCGGGCATTCCGGGCGGTGTGGCAGTCCTCTGTCCGCGGATCCCGAGCTCCAGGTGTGGTGCTTCCACCGCTGAAACGATCCACGGTGCGGAGTTTGTGTGGGGGAGTGGTGGAGCCGCGATCGGCCTGGGTCAAGGCATGGACTCCGGTGTGGGAGAACTCATGGATGTGAGGTCTCGTCTGGCCGCGGCTGTCCTCACCTCGGGGGTCCCTCTCGACCGCAGCGCTGTCGAGAGGGCCGTCGTCGATATCGCCAGGTCCGAAGCTCCTCTGGCCGGCCCCGATGTCCTCCGACGAGTTGTCGACGACATCGTGGGGCTAGGCCCTCTCGAGGATCTCCTTGCCGATGAGACCGTCACCGATGTCCTGGTCAACGGAGCATCCGAGATCTGGGTGGAGCGCCGTGGAGAACTAGTACGGACTGACGTTGTTTTCGCCGACGACCGGGACTTGATGGCTGTCATCGAGCGGGTCATCACGCCTCTCGGGCTACGCCTCGACCGGTCCTCTCCGATAGTCGATGCCCGTCTGCCAGACGGGAGCCGTCTGCATGCGGTCGTGCCACCGGCCACCCCGGACGGTCCGATCGTGGCGATCCGCAGATTCACCGAAGCCGTCACTGACCTCGCCGGACTGGTCGAGTCGGGTTCGGTCACCGTGTCCGACGCGGACCGCCTGCGTGACATCGTCGCTTCCCGTAGGAACCTGCTGGTCTCCGGGGGCACCGGCACTGGCAAGACCACTCTCCTCAACGTCTTGTCCCGGCTGATCCCCGCTTCGGAACGCACAGTCATTGTCGAAGATGCCTCCGAACTACGAGCCACCGGTCACAGGGTCCGTCTCGAAGCCCAGCCCCCAAATGCCGAAGGCCGTGGTGGGGTAGCTCTTGATCAACTGGTGAGGGCTGCTCTGCGGCTGCGACCTGACCGAATCGTGGTCGGCGAAGTCCGCGGTCCGGAAGCCCTCGACTTGGTCTCGGCACTGAACACCGGACACGCAGGTTCGATGTCGACGATCCACGCCAACGGACCCGATGAGGCTCTCTTGCGCCTGGAGACCCTCGCTCTGTCGGGTGCCAGGCGCCCCGCACCCGACGCCATCCGTCGCCAGATCGAGGCCGCAGTCGACACGGTCATCCAGTTGGCAAGAGTCGGCGGGGTCCGCAAGGTCGTCGAAATCAGGAACCTTCGATGATCCTTTTGGTTCCCGCCTTCGTGTTCGGCCGGGTGCCGTGGTCGCATCGAGCGGTAGTCGCCGGAGCCATGGTCCTCCCCGTACCCACGGCTCTCGGTCTCGGGCTGTTTCTTCTCCGTCGCCACCCACGAGCTGTCCGTCCGGTGATCGGCACTGAAGCCACCGCGCTCCTCGAAGTGCTCGCCGCTCTTCAGGCTGGCCGCACCCTGCGTACGGCGCTTACCGGGATGTCAGACGAGGTCGACCGGCTTGTCACCGTCGGTGCCTCTACCGAGGCGCTTGCCTCGGCCGTCGAACGAGCGTTGCCCGATCAGGGCCAAGTGGCTGGCGCAGCGGTGCGCCTCCTCGACCACGCCGGAGGGCCCGCCTCGCCGGTTGTCTCCGAGCTAGCTGCCCAGGCGTCGGAAACGGCCAGGGTGCGACGGGAACTCCGCGCGGCGGTAGCTGCTCCCGTATTGCAGGGAGTGATCGTCGGAGGTGCGCCCTTGGTGGCCCTCGTGTTAATGATCGTCAGCGGCAGCTTCGGCCAGACCTTCGCCAAGAGTCCGGCCCATGCGATCACGGTGTCGGCCGGGGCGGCGATGACCGTCGTCGGTGTGGTCTGGGTCCTGGCGATCGTCCGCAGGTCCATGCCGTGATCGTTGCCGCTCTACTCGCCGCCTCTGTTCTCTTCGTCCGGATGCCGACCTTCCGGCGGCGGGTCGTAGAGGTCGAGTCGACGGTGGCAGATCTCGCCCGGCTGCTCTCCATCGCCGCCGCGGCCGGACTTCCCCTCGGGACGGCATTCGAAACGGTCGCTCCCGAGATCCGCGGCCCGTTGGGCGATGAGGTCAAAGACCTGCTGCGTTCGGCCAGGACCATCGGTCTGACCGCGGCCCTTCTGTCTTCGACGACCCTCGGACCTCTCGGTTCGGCCCTCGCCCGCGCCCACGCTTCTGGCTCCCCACTCACCCAAACCCTCGACGCCCACCTCACCGCCCACAGCGCAGAACGTGTCGGCCGCGCCCTCGAGATCGCTCGCACCGCACCAGTGAAGGTGATGATTCCGCTCGCACTGCTGCTCCTCCCCGGGTTCACCGCCCTCGTGGTTGGCCCGACCCTGCTCGACCACGTCATGGATGTGACTCGGTTCGGGAGATGACAGACCCACTTCCCCCCGTTGGTCGGCCGGCCGTCGACCTAGATCCAGAAAGGAGCGTCATATGACGCAACTGTTCACCAAGCTCCAGGTCCGGCTGGCTGCAGACTCCGAGCGAGGCCAGGGCACGATCGAGTACGTCCTGGTCATGCTGGCCGTGGCGGCCGTTGCCGTCGTTCTCGTCAGCTGGGCCAAGAGCGGGACGGGTAAGTCCACCCTCGGGAGCCTGTTCGGCGACGTGATCGGATGGGTCACGGATGCGGCGAAGAAGTTCCGCATTTGAGAGAGCGGGGTTCGATGACCGTCGAGGCTGCTCTCGTCATCCCGTTCATCCTTCTGATCGGCCTAGCCGTGTTCGAAGGGGTGGCGACGATGGCGACCCAGTTGGCTGTTGTCACTGCGACCCGGGATGGTGCCCGGGTCGCTGCCACGACCCCAGATGTGACCCGGGCTGTGGAAGCAGTCCGGGTCTCTCTTCCTGAGGGGATCGCTCACCGGGCTCGCATCCAGGTGGATCGCCCTGCCACCGCAGGACGTCCGGCGACGGTGCGGGTCGAAGTAGGGGTGCCGTTCGTCACGCCGTTCCTCTCAGGGTTCTCGATTCCGTTGTCCTGGTCTTCATCGATGCTGGTCGAGCCGTGACCGAGAGGGGCAGCGCCTCGATCCTGGCCGTCGCCGTTTCGACGCTCGTCCTGTTGCTGGGCCTGTCTGTGGTGACGGCCGGTGGCTTGGTGTCAGCGGCCTTTGTAGCCCACACCGCCGCAGAAGCCGCCGCCTTGGCCGCCGTTTCTCCTGCGGTGACCGACCCGATTACGGCCGCTCGGAACGTGGCGGCATTGAACAACGCATCCCTCGTGACCTGTCGATGCCCCCGACCCGGCTCGCCGCCGCCGTGGATCGCCCACGTGCGGGTCGAGAAGGTCGTGGCGGTCCCCTTCTTCGGTGAGATGATCGTGCCTGGCGTCGCCTCTGCCGAGTTCGTGCCCGACGGGTGGTAAAACGACGGGATGGCCAAGACCAGGGGCGTTCAGGAACTCGAACGGGCGAAGGTTTCCTTCACCCTGCACTCCTATGAGTTGGAAGCCGACGCAGACACATACGGTGAAGCAGTCGCCGCCACCCTCGGAGTCGGTTCGGACCGGCTCTACAAGACGTTGCTGGCGACGGTGGACTCCCGGCCGGTGGTGGCGATCGTCCCGGTGTCCGGTCGTCTCAGCCTGAAAGCTCTCGCCAGAGCGGCGGGAGGCAAGAAGGCCGGAATGATGGCTCCCCCCGACGCCGAACGGCTCACCGGCTACGTGACGGGAGGGATCTCACCGTTCGGACAGAAGCGTCGCCTCCCGGCGTTTCTCGATGCGACCATCACCACCCACTACACGATCTATTGCAGCGCAGGCCAGCGCGGCCTGCAGGTGGAACTCGACCCGGCCGACCTGGTCCGTCTGCTCAGCGCAGAAGTGGTCGAACTGACCGAGAAATGAGAAGAGGGGGTGGCCGCCGAAGCCACCCCCTCCATCCCACGAAACGCTCCGGTTCAGAGGTCCCCTGCCGCCGAACCGCAGACCGTCTCGAGCATGAGGCGGGCCACCGTGTAGGGATCCATGTTTGCGTTGGGACGCCGATCCTCCAGGTAGCCCTTGCGGTCGACAGCCGCCTGCCACGGGATGCGCACCGAGGCCCCCCGGTCCGAAACCCCATATGAGAAGTGGGTCCAGGGGGCGGTCTCATGCAGGCCGGTGAGGCGATGGTCGATGTCTGCGCCGTAGTTCTCGATGTGCAGATCGTGTCTGCGTCCGAGAGCTTCGGCCCCGGCGATGATGGCGTCGTAGTCCTCTCGCATCTGCTTGGTCGAGAAGTTGGTGTGACAGCCCGCCCCGTTCCAGTCGCCCTTCACGGGCTTCGGGTCGAGGGTGGCGGCGACGTCCCAGTCTTCGGCGACCCGGTAAAGCAGCCAGCGAGAGAGCCACAGCTCATCGCCGACTTCCAGCGGACCGAGAGGTCCGACCTGAAACTCCCACTGACCGATCATCACCTCGGCGTTGATGCCAGACAGCGAGATGCCTGCATCCAGGCAAGCCTGCATGTGACCTTCGACGACCGGGCGCCCGTAGATCTCGTCGGCGCCGATACCGCAGTAATAGCCGCCCTGGGGAGCGGGGTAGCCGAATTGGGGGAAACCGAACACGCGGCCTTCACGGAAGAACGTGTACTCCTGTTCCATCCCGAACCAAGGCTCGAAATCGGCGTACTTCTCGGCTACCGGCACCAGTAGAGCCCGGGTGTTGGTCGGGTGGGGGGTCATATCGGGGAGGAGAACCTCGCACATGACGAGGATGTTGTCGCCACCCCGGATCGGATCGGGGATGATCTTGACCGGGTTCAGCACACAGTCCGAGTTCTCACCAGGAGCCTGGTTGGTGGAGGAGCCGTCGAAGCCCCAGATGGGGGGCTCGGAGCCCTTCTCGATGATCTTTGTCTTGGAGCGGAGCTTCTGGGTGGGCTTGTTGCCGTCGATCCAGATGTACTCGGCGCGAATCATTGACATGGGTGTCTTTCTCCCTTGCTCTGTGACACCTGGGGATGGGGCCACTCCGAGAAACGATGCCAGTGGCCGATTTCTCGTCAGTCAATGAAATGTGAACAGATTGTTTCGGTTACAGACCGAGTGCTTCCTCGATTGCTGCGATGCGGGCTTCCAGTTCGGCGATCCGGTCATCCGCCGATTCCTGGACGGGTTCGGGGGAGTCGGTGGTCAGTAGGCACCGGTAGCGGTTCTCCTTCTGACCTGGTGCTCTCTCCAGGCGTTCGACCAGGGGGACGGTGCGGTGCATGAGATCGATCAGCCGCTCCTCGACCGCGGCTACGTCTGCGAAGCTCACGTAACGGTCGGTCCGGGTGCGTAACTCGCCGGGCGTCTGGGCTCCGCGGAGGAGGAGTACGGCCACGAGTGAAGTCTGTTCGTCGTCGAGTTCCAGGCCGGTTTGTGCCCGGTGGACGTAGCGAACGGTGCGACCGCCGCTCGAACGGGTCATCCCGGCCAGGCCTCGGTCGTCGAGGGAGCGGAGTGCTTGTTCGATGGTGGCTTCGTCGTAGTCGACCACCGGATTCCGGTTCGAAACTTGGTTGCAGGCAGCAGCGAGTGCGTTGGTGGTGAGCGGATAGACGTCGGGCGTTGTAAACGCTTTCTCGATCAAAGCTCCGAAGACGCGGGCTTCTTCTTGTTTGAGCGGGTCCATTCGGGGGAATTTAAACACAGGCGGCCCGAACATTCGTGTGGTGGGGGCCGGTCTGCAGCCCGGCCCCCACCTCACGTGTCTAGCCGAGCATTACATCGAGCAGCGCGACAGCGCCGACCTTATCCAAGGGGTCGTTTCCGTTGCCGCATTTGGGGGATTGGATGCAGCTTGGGCAGCCGTCTAGACACGGGCAGTCACGGATCGCGTTTCTTGTCGCTAACAGGTGATCTCGTCCGGCTCCGAACGCCACCGGTGAGATGCCGGCCCCGCCCGGGTATGCCTCGTAGATGAAGATGGTCGGACTTCCTGTCTGGGGATGCCAGGGGGTGGAGATCCCCCCGATGTCCCAGCGGTCACATATCGCCATCAGTGGCATGAGGGCGATCCCGGCATGCTCGGCGGCATGCAGGGCGCCGGGGGCGGTGCGGCTATCGATGCCGGCCTGATCCAGCACATTCTCAGGGATGGCGAACCAGATTGCCTGGGTTTCGAAAATCGTCGACGGCAACTCCAGGTCCACGGTTTCCAGCACCTCCCGTGACCCCAACCGCAGCTTGCGATAGCCGATCACCAGCGTCTCGACCCGCACCCGCCCCAGCACATGACGAGTGGCGCCCAGGTGATCGGAGCGGTCCTCGTCGACGATGTCGATTGTCTTCTCGGTGCTTGGCTGGGTGTAGTAGTTGATCTGCTGGGGAGTGACCCGCACCTCCCGCCGTTCCAGGTCGAGAGTGTCCACCACGAAGGTCTCGCCCTGGTGTAGGTAGACCGCCCCTTGGTGGCCGTCGCGGAAGGCTCGTTCCTCGTCCAAAGTCCCGATCAGGCCCTCCGGACCGATCACGTGATATGTCGGTCCACCCGACGCCCGGATGTCGATCTGGGGTGCGGGGCGCTGGCGTCTCGCCCAGTACAGGTGCCCGTCACGCAGACGCAGGTGGCCCTGCTGGGTTAGGCGGTTGGCGGCCTCCTCTACGCCGTCGCCCAGCACCGCCGAGTCCTCGGGGGTCAACGGCAGTTCATTGGCGGCACAGGCGACGTGGGCTTCCAGCACCATCGGGTTCGACGGGTTGATGACCGCAGCCTCTGGCGGTCGGGTGAACAGTTCGGCGGGGTGGGTCATGAAGTACTGGTCAAGGGCGTCATCTCCGCCAACGAGGACTACCAGCGACTCGTCTCGGGATCGGCCCGCTCGGCCCGATTGCTGGCGGAACGCCGAAATGGTTCCCGGGAACGACGAAAGGATCGCGGCGTCCAGACCCCCGACGTCGATGCCCAACTCCAAAGCGTTGGTGGCGACTATCCCTGTCAACCGTCCGGAGAACAGGCGGGCCTCGACGGCCCTGCGCTGTTCTGGCAGGTAGCCGCCGCGGTAGGCGGCGACCCGATCCCGGGAGGTGGTCGGAAGCCGCTCCTGGGCGGAGCGAAACAGCAGTTCGGTGGCTTTGCGACTGCGGGCAAAGACGATGGTCCGCTCGTCTCGCTTGACGAGGTCGAGGAACAGGTCTGTGGCTTCTCCGAGCGACGAGCGTCGCCGGTTGGTGTCCTCTTCGACCACCGCAGGGTTCCACAGGGCGACGGTTCGGGCACCGGCGGGTGAGGTGTCTTCGTCGATGACCTCGACGTCGAGTCCGGTGAGTGCCCGACCTAGCTCGCCTGGGTTGCCAATCGTTGCCGAACAGAGAACGAATGTGGGGTCGGCTCCATAGTGGGCGGCGATGCGTCGCAGACGGCGCAGGATCATCGCCACATGGGTGCCGAAGATGCCCCGCAGGGTGTGCATCTCGTCGACCACCACATAGGACAGGCGGTGAAAGAAATCGGCCCAGCGTTCGTGGGATCCGAGGATGCCGACGTGGAGCATGTCGGGGTTGGTGAGGATCACGTTGGCCCGCCGCCTGATACGCGCCCGTTCGTCGGCAGGGGTGTCCCCGTCGTAGGCGTCTGCGACCACTTCGGGTATCCCCAGGTCGGTGAAACGTCGCAACTGGTCGTGGGCCAGCGCCTTCGTCGGAAACAACAACAAAGCCGTGCTCTTGGCCGGAGCACCGCTCGTACCGTGGGCTCCAGGCGCCCCCCAGGGGCGCCTGGAACCCTGGGTTTGCGGCGCCCTTTCTGGTGCGAGGTGGGATTCGACGATGGGGATCAGGTAGGAAAGGGTTTTGCCCGAGGCGGTTCCCGCCACGACCACCGTGTGACGACCGGCCCGCACCGCATCGACGGCCCGCACCTGGTGGCGGTAGAGCTCGGTGATTCCCTTCTCGGCCAGCCGCGCTGCCAGCAGCGGGTGAAGGGCTGGGTCGAGGGTGGCGTAGATCGGCTCGCGGGGCGGGACGTGCTCGACGTGGATCAGGTCGCCATTGAGGTCTTGGTCGTCAACCCAGGACTCGACGATGGCCCGGAACCGGCTGGCGTCGGGGTCTGTCACTCCGAGCCAGGGCGTCCGATGCTCGCCACCTCGTAGGCCTCGGCCTCCTCTAGCGTTTCCTTGGCCAACAACGCCTGGGTCAGCGCCTCCAACTGGTCGCGGTGTTCACCCAACTGTTTGACGGCTTGGTCGTAACAGTCGTCGATGATCACCCTGACTTCGGTGTCAACCAGCTCCAACGTCGACTCAGACACCAGTGGACGCCCGAATGCGTCCACGCTGCGGTCGTCGAATATCGCCACCGGACCGATCCGCTCCGACATTCCCCAACGGGCCACCATGTTGCGGGCCAGACCGGTGGCCTGAACCATGTCGTTTTCTGCACCGGTGGAAACCGACCCGTAGATGATCTCTTCGGCCGCCCTTCCACCGAGCATTCCGACGATCTTTCCCCGCAGGTACTCGGCGCTGTATGAGTACTTGTCGGCGTCGGGTGACTGCAGAGTCACTCCCAGCGCTCGTCCACGCGGGATGATCGAGATCTTGCGCACAGGATCTGCTCCCGGTTGGAGCATTCCCAGAAGGGCATGACCCGACTCGTGATAGGCAGTCCGTTCCTTTTCTTCCTGGGACATCATGATCCGGCGTTCAGTACCGAGCACGATCTTCTCCAGAGCATCGGTGAAGTCGTTGAGCATCACCTTCTCATGCGCCCGCCGGGCAGCCATCAGCGCCGCCTCGTTCACCAGGTTCGCCAAATCCGCCCCCACCATCCCGGGGGTTGTCGAGGCGATCGCCGACAGGTCGACGTCGTCGCCGAGCGGCACGTTGCGGGTGTGGACCTGAAGGATCTTCCAGCGGCCCGCCTGGTCGGGCGGGGACACCGGGACCTGGCGGTCAAAGCGGCCGGGGCGCAACAGCGCTGCGTCGAGTATTTCGGGACGGTTCGTAGCGCCGATCACGATGACCCCTTCTGAGCCGTCGAAGCCGTCCATTTCGGTGAGGATCTGGTTGAGGGTCTGTTCCCGCTCGTCGTGTCCTCCGAAGCTGGCACCCGACCCGCTGCGGGACCGCCCGATCGCATCCAGCTCGTCGATGAAGATGATCGCCGGGGCAACCTCCTTGGCCTGGGTGAACAGGTCCCTCACCCGGCTCGCACCCACGCCCACCACCATTTCGATGAACTCCGAAGCGCTCATCGAGAAGAACGGGACATTCGCTTCACCTGCCACCGCCCTGGCCAGCAGCGTTTTGCCTGTTCCTGGCGCGCCTGACAGCAGAACCCCTTTGGGAATGCGGCCACCGAGCGCGGTGTACTTGGAGGGGTTCTTGAGGAAGTCGACGATCTCGGCGAGTTCCTCCTCTGCGTCCTCGATGCCTGCCACATCGTCGAAGGATGTGCGGGTCCCGGTGTCCTCGTAACGCTTCGCCTTGGACCGTCCCAAGCCGAGCGCCCCGCCCCCCAGCGCCGAACCTGCCCGGCGGAACATGTAGATGAACAACCAGAGGATGAAGAGCGTCGGACCGAAGCCGAAGATGATTTGCTGCCACACCGGAACGAACTCCGGATCCTCCGCAGTCACCGGAATGTCCTTCTCGCGCAACGTCGCCAACAGATCGTCCTGGGCGAAGGTGGGCCGCTCGGTTGCGATGAGAGTCGAAGCCACCCCTTCGGTGTCAGGGTCCTCTATCTCGTTCACAAGCGTGGCCTGGATTGTCTCGCCGGTGGCCGAGACACTTTCGACGTTGTCCCGGTCGATCTCGTCGAGGAACTCTGAATACGAGATCTCGATTCGAGGGTCGGGTTGGAGAAGAGTGTTCGATATGAACACGTTGAAGCCCAACAGGCCTATCAGCACCACCCAGAACCAGCGTCCGCCAGGTGGAGTGGGGAAGAGACGGCGTGGTTCGCCCTCGGACGACTCGCCGTCCTTGGGCATGCCTTCCACCCGCCAGGCGGGCGGCTTCTTCTTGTCGTCATTGGTTCTGGTGGTCATGTCTGCTCGGCTGAACGGTACACGGAGGGTCTGACAACACTTATGCCGATTAGGACAGGGCGGCGAGGTGGCCGGCCGGTACCGTGAATGCTGTGAACACCCGCGACGTTATTGCCATGTTGTGGGAACTGCACGCCCTCACCGTGCTCGACGAGGGGAGCCCCCAGTCGTTCAAAGCGCGGGCCTATGAAAACGCCGTCCACGGCATCGAAGGTGCGGGCGTCGACGTCACCACACTGACGAAAACCGAACTCACGAAACTCAAAGGAGTCGGCGGATCGACCGCCGACAAGATCCTCGAACTGGTGTCGTCCGGCAAGGTCGACAAGGTCGAACGGCTGCGCAAGGAGTATCCGCCCGAGTTCGTTGCCCTCTCCAAGATCCCGGGGGTCGGTCCCAAGACTCTGAAGACCCTCCGGTCAGAGTTGGGAATCAAGAACCTCGAAGACCTCAAAGCTGCCATCGAAAGCGAGCAACTCCGCACCGTCCCAGGTCTCGGCAAGACCTCTGAGGAAAAGATCGGCAAGGCGATCGAACGCCTCGGCCTGCATGGCAAGGACCGTCGCACGCCGATCGCCGATGCCATGCCCATCGCCCACCGACTGGTGGCAGACCTTGAAGCTGTCGCCGGTGTCAGCCGGGTCGCCTACTGCGGCAGCCTGCGGCGGTTCTCTGAGACGATTGGCGACATAGACATAACCGTGGCTGCGGTCGACGGCGCCCTGGTGATGGAAGCTGTCCGCCAACACACGATCGCCGACGAGATCGTGGCGGCCGGAGACACCAAGACGTCGATCCTCACTCGCGAAGGCCTGCAGGTCGATGTGCGAGTCGTCTCAGACGATCAATTCGGAGCGGCCACGCTCTACTTCACTGGGTCAAAGTCGCACAACATCGCCCTCCGGCAGCGAGCGATCGACCGGGGAATGCTGCTGAATGAGTACGGACTCTTCGACAGCGAGACCGAAGCCCTGGTGGCGTCGGGCACAGAAGAAGGGATCTACGCCGCCCTCGACCTGGCACACATCGAACCGACGATGCGGGAAGCCTCGGGTGAGATCGAAGCCGCCGCCGCCGGAACCCTGCCTGACCTGGTTCAACGCAGCCACATCCGAGGCGACCTGCACTATCACACCGACCGCTCGGGTGACGGAAGGTCGTCGCTTGAAGAAATGGTCCAGGCCGCCGTCGATGCCGGACATGAGTATGTGGCCATCACCGATCACGGCGAGGATTTGGCCATCAACGGTTCGACCCGTGACGAGATGCTCGCCCACCGCGACGCCATCCGGGACCTCGAACAGCGCCGTGGAGACATTCGCCTGCTGTTCGGATGTGAGTTGAACATCGGAGCGGGCGGATCACTCGATTACGACGCCGAGTTCCGGTCGCTTTTCGACTGGTGTGTGGCCTCAGTGCACTCCCACTTCGATCTCGACGCCGAAGCCCAGACCGCTCGGGTCATCAAGGCGATCTCGGATCCCACCGTCCATGCCATAGGACACCTGACCGGCCGCTACATCGGACGTCGCCCCGGCATCGAACTGCAGGTTGAGGCGGTCCTTGAGGCTCTGGAGATGACCGGGGTCGGCCTTGAGGTAAACGGCGCACTAGATCGCCTGGACGCCTCCTGGCAGGTGGTGCGGATGGCGGTGACAGCCGGTGTCCGGTTGGTCATTTCGACGGACTCACACCACACCTCGGAGTTGGGACGGATGGACTTCGGGGTCCGCAATGCCCAACGGGGATGGGCCGAGGTTTCGGATGTGGCGAACACGATGCCCTTCGGTGAGTTCGAGACATGGGCCCGACGACGCTCCTGAGCCTCCTTCTCGCCGTGTCGGCGGTGTTGCCCGCCCAGGCGGCCGAGGTTGAGTGTGTCGAGGTAGACCTACTGGCTGGGGCTTCGCGGCCTGCCGTGCGAGGAGTGGTGGAACGCAAACTCGTCGCGTCGAACCCGCTCCCATGGGGCAAGTCGGTGGCGGTTGTCACACGGGTTTGGGGAGCGGTGACGGTTGAGCGTTGGGCGTCAGGTGGTGAGATCCGGCGATGTCTGATGCCAGTGGATCTACCGGTGTATGAGGCTGTGGGCATCTCCGAGGTCCTCGTTCCGGTGACTGGCGAACTGAGTGAGTTAGAACGAGCCGCTCTCAACTCCCAGTTCGGACCGCCTGTCGTTTTCGAGCCGTCGACTGTGGATCGGCTCATGGCCCGGTTGCGGGTCTACCCGTCGGTCCCGTTTCTGCTGGGAGCGATCGTCTGGGCGGTAGTGGCGCTGCGCAGGCGGCGTCGCCGGCGCGACCCCTATCTGTTTTGACTCCGATCAGTTGTCCAGCGACCCGTCCGCCAGGTCTTGGAGGATCGTCCTCGCACCGGAGCTCAACTCGATTGTCGAGGCTCCTCCCCGATCGCCTGGCACACCGGGCAGCACGACGTTGGCGGTGGCGAACACCGGGGCGACCCTGGCTGTGACCGCCAGACGGAGAGTCAGCGCAGGATCGACGTCGCTGTAAGCCCACTCGGCTGCCCCGGCGATCAGGCTCGGGATGAGGGTGGCGTCGCGTGCCCGGGCAGTGGCGGCGGCAGCGATCAGGACCAGACCGCCGTTGCGTTGACGGTCGAGATCGCCGCGAGCCAGAGTCTTTCTTGTCCGGGCGAATGCCAGGGCTTGCGGGCCGTTCAGGTACTGCTCGCCTGCTTGGAAGTTCGCACCGGATGCCGAGTCGCGCATGGGGGATTCGACGTTGACCTGGATCCCGCCCAACACGTTGCCGAGCGCCTCCTGGAAACCTTCGAAGCCCGTAAGGAGCATCCCGTCCAGCGGGTAGCCGGCGAGGGCCTCGAGCGTCTCGTTAAGACGGCCCGGTCCGCCATTGGCGAGGGTTCCATTGATCTTTCCGTATCCCCGGCCAGGAATCTCCACCCAGGAGTCCCGGGGGATACCGACGATGTCGAAGGTCCCGGCCACTCCGTCGAAGCCGACAAGGTGCAACGAATCGGCCCGTGAGCGAAGCGGATCTTCACCCTTTCTCGCATCGGAGCCGACCACCGAGATGACTGCTGACTCATAGCCCAGGTCACGATGTTCGAGAGATGGAAGATCGACTGCGACCACCCTCCAACCGCTGCCGTCGTCGGCCGCGGCGATTAGATCAGGACCGGCAGCAACGACTGCGATGCCCACCCCGGCCAGTACAGCGGTGGCGCCGATGGCGGTCCTTCCGGCCATGCCTTCGGCGATGCCGCGCTCGGGCAGGTAGCGCTCCTCAACCGCGGAATTCCCAACGTCTGCTGCGTATTCGAAGATCGATTCGACCAGCCGGGCCAGGCCTGCAGGGACGCCCGAAACGACGATCGGCGCTGCTTGCACCGTGGTCGTTGTCGTGGTCGTGATGGTCGTGGTGGTGTCTTGGACGGGCGGGACGGGGTCGGCAGCAGCCGCTTCCGGTTCGGTCGTGCAGGCCGCAGCCAGCACGATGAGAGCCAGAAGAGCGGCTCCGAAGCGGGGATAGCGACTCACGGGTGCGGGAACCTTACCGAGGGGTAGGGCATCGGAGTTGGGCGCTGAGATCTCGGCCATATAATGCCGGCTCCCCTTTCACTCGGAGAGAACACGCGATGACCAACACAGTCCTGTCAGTCGCGCTCGTGGCCGGGGTTGCCGCACTAGGACTCGCCGTGTTCTACACGCGAGTTGTGCTGGCCACCCCAATGGGCAACGAGCGCATGGTGGAGATCGCCGCCGCCATTCGAGAAGGCGCAATGGCCTTCATACGCCGTGAGTACGCATGGGTGTCGGCCTTCGTGGTGGCTATGGCAGCCCTCATGTTCGTCTTCCTCGAGTGGGGGCGGCCGTGGGGTTCGCTGGCCTTCGTGTTCGGAGCTGTCCTATCGGCGTTGGCCGGATTCATTGGCATGCGCATCGCCACAGCGGCTAACTCCCGCACTACCGAGGCCGCACGGACAGGCGGGATTGTTGCTGCGCTACCCATCGCTTTCCGAGGCGGTGCAGTCATGGGCTTCACCGTCGCCGGTTTCGGACTCCTCGGTGTCGTCCTCGTCTACATCCTCGCAAAGAATGTCCTCGATCTTCCCCAGTGGGCAGACGTCGTTACCGCCGTCGGCCTGGGTGGTTCCTCTATCGCGCTGTTCGCCCGTGTTGGCGGCGGCATCTACACGAAGGCCGCTGACGTCGGCGCCGACCTGGTCGGCAAGGTCGAGGCGGGTATCCCCGAAGACGACCCGCGTAACCCCGCTGTCATCGCTGACAACGTGGGAGACAACGTGGGAGACGTCGCCGGAATGGGCGCCGACCTCTACGAGTCCTACGTGGGTTCCCTGGTGGCTCCCATCGCCTTTGCCGCCATCGTGTTTGCCGGCAACGCAGAGCTCCAGGTAGCGGCGATCATGTTCCCTCTGGCGGTGGGCGCCGTCGGCATGCTTGCCTCGATCATCGGGTCGTTCCTGGTCAAGGCCAAAGACGACAGCCACCTGGCTGCTGCTCTCCATCGGGGTACGAACTTTGCCCTGATCGCAACCGCCGCCGGTGTGCTCGGTCTCGTCTACTGGGTCTTTGCCGATGCTGGATTGGCCAACCCGCTCGGCCTCTGGATCTCGGTTGTCGGTGGTCTCGTCGTCGGCTGGTTCGTCGGCAAGATCTCGGAGTGGTTCACCTCTGATGAGTACAAGACCGTCAAGGAGATAGCTCGCCAGAGCCAGACCGGACCGGCCACCGTGATCATCTCGGGTGTCGCAGAAGGCATGCGCTCTGCCGCCTTCTCGGTCGCGGTAGTCGCAGCCGGTATCGCCACAGCGTTCTTCGCTGGCGAGTGGGCATTCGGTGACATTGCTGGTGGTGGTGTCTACGGCGTGGCCGTCGCAGCCATTGGTGTGCTTGCCACCCTCGGCATCACGATTTCGGTTGACGCCTACGGGCCAATCGCCGACAACGCTGGCGGTATCGCTGAGATGGCCCACCTCCCCAAGGAAGTGCGCGAGGCGACAGACGCTCTCGACTCACTGGGCAACACCACAGCAGCAGTGGCCAAAGGCTTTGCGATCGCTTCGGCCGCCGTCACCGCTCTTGCACTGTTCTCGACGTTTACCCGGGCCGTCCAACTCGAATCGATCAACCTGGCGAACGTCCAGACCACGGTGGGGCTCTTCCTCGGAGGCGCCTTCCCGTTCCTGTTCGCAGCCATGACGATGAACGCGGTGGGGCGGTCGGCCGGTCGGATGATCGACGAGGTGCGTCGTCAGTTCCGGGAGATTCCGGGACTGAGGGAAGGCCACCCCGATGCCAAGCCCGAATACGCCAAGTGCGTCGACATCGCTACCAGCGCAGCCCTGCGTGAGATGGTCATCCCCGGCACGCTGGCTATCGCGCTGCCGCTCATCATCGGCTTCTACGACGTCGAGATGCTCGGCGGTTTCCTGGCCGGTGCCCTCATCACCGGGTTCCTGCTCGCCATCTTCATGGCGAACGCCGGTGGGGCTTGGGACAACGCCAAGAAGTTCATCGAAGCGGGCGCTTACGGTGGCAAGGGTTCCGACGAGCACAAGGCGGCGGTCATCGGCGACACCGTCGGCGACCCGTTCAAGGACACATCCGGGCCGGCGATGAATATCGTCATCAAGGTCATGACGATTGTGTCTCTGATCTTCGCCAGCGCCTTCATCGCCTGAGATCACGTCACAGACGGCCCTCGGTAAACGCCGGGGGCCGTCTGTCGTTCCTGTTCGGCGATGCTTGATGCCCGCCGCATTCCGCTACCTTCGCTGAGGCCCATGTCAGTTTCCATCACCCTCGTCAGACACGCCCGATCAGAGGCGAACGACGCCGAGATCTGGCAGGGTCAGGGCGATGCGCCGTTGTCCAAGGCTGGAGTCGAGCAAGCGGCCTCGGTGGGAAAGCGCCTCTCCGGTCGACGCTTCGATCTTGTCGTCTCCTCTGACCTCACACGTGCCCACCACACGGCGCTTGCTACCGGCCACGACGTCGAGACCGACCCGATGTTGCGGGAGATGGATCTCGGGGCGTGGGAGGGTCGGACTTTTAAAGAGGTGGCCGAGGATCACCCCGACCTGCTTTCGGCCATCCGATCCGGCGAAGCCGTCCGCTTCGGTGAGACCGGAGAGTCCATCGGCGAGTTCGAAGAGAGGGCGCATGCCGCTCTCGAGGCTATCGCGGAGCGGGTCGGCTCAGGCACTGTGCTGGTTGTCACCCATGGCGGCCTGATCGACACGGTGGTGGGGCGACTTCTCGGCCGTCCCGGTCGCAGAACGTTCCCGATTGTCACGAACACCGCCCTCACCGAGATTCGTTACGAGACGATCGGCGAGAGCCAACCCCGTTTCAGGCTGCACAGCTTCAACGACGCCACCCACCTCGGGTGGGAACACGGGTTTATGGCCCGAATGCGGGAGGAGGGTCGTCCCGTTATCGGCTTCGTCCGCCACGGTGTGACCAAGGCCAACAAGGAGCGCCGGATACAGGGCCAGACGTGTTGGGGTTTGGACGAGGAGGGGAGGGACCAGGCGACTGCCTTTGCCGCTTCTTACGGCCGAGTCGATCGAATCTGGACGAGTCCCATCCAGAGGGCGATCGAGACAGCGGGGGCGTTTGCTCCACCCGAGCCGGTGTCGGACGACGATCTGAAGGAGATGGCCTTCGGAGATTGGGAAGGCGCTGGCTATGACGACCTGATCGCCACCGGTGACGACACCGTCAGACGGGTTTTCATCGACGGAGAGGACCTGCCGCGGGGAGGTGCGGAACGCTTCTCCGATGTCGCCGTCCGCATGCGTTCATTCCTCGATCGGGTCCAATTCTCTTCCACTCAGCGGGTTCTTGCTGTCTCCCATGGTGCGGCGATCAAGTCACTCGTCGCCGACATTCACGAGCGTGGAGCGGACATCAACAAGGATGTGGCCGTGAGCCACAACACCGGCATCACGCATTTCGTCCTCACCGAAGAAGGCCCGTGGCTAGCCGACTGGTCAGTCGCCCCCCACCTCCCAACCCCCTAACCCCCGGAAAAGGACGCCGCGAACCCAGGGTTGGTGGCGCCCCTGGAGGGCGCCTGGAGCCCAGGGTTGGGCGCCCTTCTGGGTCGATGAGCTGTTCTGATCAGTACAGAGCGAGGACGATCAGCGGATAGATGGCGATCAGGAGGGCGCCCTCCAGCCGCGAAACCGTTCGTCCTGTCCGCATCATCAGCCAGGCGAGGCCAGCCACCGCCACGGCGATGCCTGCGGCCACGGCAGAGAGCTTCGTTCCGACAGCCGCTCCCGTACCGAAGATCCCCACCACTCCGCCGACGGCCAGGGCATTGAAGAGGTTCGAGCCGAGCAGGTTCCCCACGATTAGGTCACCCTCTCGTCTGCGGGCGGATTGAACGACGGTCACGAGTTCCGGCAGCGATGTTCCTACCGCCACGAGCGTCGCCCCGACGAAGCCTTCGCTCAAGCCCGCCAGCGTCGCCAGGTCGAGGGCGCCGGTGAGGAGGAGTTGTGCCCCGGCGAGGGTCCCGATCAAACCGAGAAGTGTGCGGACCACCTCGGTTTTCAAGTTGTGGGACGCAGCGTCGGCGAACTGATCGACTTCGACCCCGAGGTTGTCGGAGCTCCCTGTGCGCATCACGCGCCAAATGACGGCCGCCATGACGGCCACCAGGACTGCCCCTTCCCATACGGCGATCCCGGACTGGACGGCGAGAGCGAAAACGATGGTGGCGGCGACGGTCAGTGGTGCTTCCCGTCGGACCGTTGTCGACGCGACTGTCAGCGGCAACAACACGGCGCCCACTCCGAGGAGCAGCGTGAGGTTGGCGATGTTGGAGCCGACGATGTTGCCGACTGCTATCGGCATGTCCCCAGCGATCGCGGCGAGAACCGAAACGAGCAGTTCGGGAGCGCTGGTCCCAAACCCGACGATCACGACTCCGACAGCTAGGGGCGACAAGCGACGCAGGAGGGCGATACGGGCCGCTCCGATCACGAACTGATCGGCGGCGAAGGCCAGTAGAACGCCCCCAAGGGCGACGGCTCCAAGTGCGATGAGCAAGACAACTCCTAGTTCGATGCGGGGACCCGCGCGCCGGGATCTTATCGACCCCCCGACCCACCCCGCGAGGGCCCCGGACCAAAGGCGCGCTCCCCAACCCTGGGCTGTAGGCGCCCCTGAGGGGCGCCGCGAACCCTGGGTTCCAGGCGCCCTCCAGGGGCGCCGCCAGCCCAGGGTTCGTCGGGGAGAGGCGGTGCCCAAGGCGCGGGTACCGACACGTTCTGGCGAAGGTCCTTTGTTTTCGCGCTCTAGGTGGCCACGATGACCACGCCTACAACAAGGGGAGTTGTCACCGGTGGCCCGCACCTACGTACTGGACACATGCGTCCTGCTCGCAGACCCGCACTCGCCTCTCCGCTTCGATGAGCACGACGTAGTCCTGCCTCTCGTTGTGGTCGAGGAACTGGATCGCAAGAAGACCCGGATGGACGAGATTGGTGCCAACGCCCGAAGCGCGATCCGGCTCCTCGAGAGTCTGGGCGCTTCTGAACCGGGTGGCCTAGCCACACCGGTCGACCTTCCCTCCGGTGGGCGTCTCCGAATCGAGCTGAACGGGATCCTGTCCGAGCGCCTCCCGGTCGTCTTGGACCCGACGACCCCCGACCACCGCATCCTTGCGACATGTCTCAACCTGGCCGATACCGAGCCCGAGACGGTGCTCGTCACCAAGGACGCCGCCCTGCGGATCAAGGGCGCTCAGTTGGGCGTGGAAGTCGAGGACTATCGCGGTGACACGGTTCCGGTTGACGAGCTGGCGCGCGGGATCCATGAGGTCGCCACGAGCGGCGAAGTGATCGACCGATTGTTCGAAGAGGGCAAGCTTGTTCTGTCCGGGGTCCAGGCAGTCACGAACGAACACGTCGTGTTGCGTTCCGGGGTTTCCCGCTCGGCGATCACGCGGGTGATCGAGTCCGAACCCGAGGTCGTAGTCGAGCGAGTCTCGCTCAACCCGCGCGCCTTCGGGGTTGAGCCCAAGAACCTCGCCCAGACCGTCGCACTCAACCACCTGCTCGACCCCGACGTACCCGCGGTTTCGCTCATGGGGATGGCTGGTTCCGGCAAGACGTTCCTCGCGTTGGCTGCCGCACTTGAACTCGTGCTGGAGCAGGGCCGCTACCGGCGAGTCTCGGTGTATCGGCCGATGATCGCTGTTGGCCGCCAGGAGATGGGCTACCTGCCGGGTGATCTCGACGAGAAACTCAGCCCGTGGATGGCGGCGGTTTATGACAACCTGCACGCGTTGTTCGCAGACGCCGGTGTCGACGGGGCCAGGGGAGCGGTGGACGAGTTGCTCATGCGCGGCGAGTTAGAGATGGCGTCCGTTACCTACCTGCGGGGTCGGTCGATCACCGGCGAGTTCGTCATCGTCGACGAGGCCCAGAACCTCGAGTTGTCCACGCTCAAAGTAATCATGACCCGGATGGGGAAAGACTCGAAGGTCGTCTTCTGCGGCGACCTGACCCAGGTCGATAACCCATACATCTCACCCTATGGGGGCATGGCTGCGCTCATCGAGAAGTTCCGTGGGTCGCCGTTGTTCGGTCACGTGATCTTGGACCGCTCGATCCGCAGCCCCTTGGCCGAGATGGCCGCCAGGGTCTTGTAAAGCTCAGACAGTCAGACTCCCGTGGAAGGCGGGACCGCCCACGTGGCGTCCATCCTGGTAGACGGCGGTGATGCGGTCGCGGTAGTCGGTGAAGTCGAGAGGGTCGCCGCTGATCACGACGAAGTCCGCTCGCTTGCCTACCTCCAGGGTGCCGACCTGGTCTGAGATACGAACTAGGCGGGCCGCCTCGCCAGTGGCGGCTTTGAGAACGTCGAGAGGCGACATTCCCAGCTCTTTCATGAGACCGAACTCGCCGAGATTCGTGCCGTGCGGGGAAACAGGGGAGTCGGTTCCGTAGGCGATCTTCACGCCGGCTTCGATTGCCAGCCGCACTGAGTTCTTATGGGCCTCGATCACTTCGTGCGCCTTGCGCAACGCCCACTCGGGAAGAACGATGCCGCGTTCGGCTGCGCTGAGCACGCCGCGGGGGGCCATCAGGGTCGGCACCAGCCACGTGCCCATCTGCTTCATGCGGTCGACGGTCGCTTCGTCCAGGAAAATGCCATGTTCGATCGAGTCGATGCCCGCTTCGACCGCGTTACGGATGCCCTCTGTGGCTTGGGCATGGGCCAGGACGTGGACTCCTGCGGCTCTTGCCTCTTCGACCAGGACTTCCAGTTCGGCTGGTCGAAGATGCGGTCGGGTGGGGTCAGATCTCGGTGACATCACACCGCCGGAGGTGGCGACCTTGATGTTGTCTGCCCCGGCCCGGATGATCTCGCGTACGACCCTGCGCATTTCGTCTGGGGAGTCGACGATGCTCCTGGGGATCCCTGGATCGAGGCTGAACAATCTCGTCTCCATGCCGCTTGGCAGCCACCCGTCGCCATGGCCGCCGGACTGCGAGATCATCGTGAGGGACAGTCGCAGACGGGGGCCACGGATCAGACCCTGCTCCACGGCGACCTTGATCCCGAGGCTGGCGCCGCCAGCGTCGCGGGCAGTTGTGATTCCCGTGTCGAGCGTGGTCGCCAAGTTGTGGGCGGTCTCGTAGTACTTCAGGGCGAACGGCTGCTTGAGCGCATCGAAAAAGTCGACGCTCTTGAATCCGATGTGGACGTGGCAGTCGATGAAACCTGGGGTTATCGACTGTCCCGATACATCGATTTCTTCGTCGCCGTCCAGATCTGGTCCGACATCGACAACACGTCCGCCCTCGATCGCCATCTCGCCGGTCGAGAACGGCGAACCGGTTCCGTCGAAGATTTGGCCACCACGCACCACAGTCCGCACTTGTTTGCTCCTCTTCTTTTGTCGCTGCATTTGAGCACATCAGGGAACCGTCACGGGCGTAGGTAGGGTGCGCGGCCAATCGACTACGGAGGATGGCTGTGAAGCTCGCACTTGTTCCCGGGTATTGGGGCGCCGGGCCCCCTTCCGGTGTGGACGAGCAGATCGCCGTGGCCGAGGAGCTGGGTTTCGACTCGGTGTGGACGGCGGAGGCGTACGGCTCGGACGCGCTGACGCCGTTGGCTTGGTGGGGGGCAAGCACCAGCCGGATCAAGCTCGGAACGGGCATCGCCCAGATGTCGGCGCGCACTCCCGCCGCCACCGCGATGGCCGCCATGACTCTCGACCACCTCAGTGAGGGCCGGTTCATTCTCGGGCTAGGAGTATCAGGCCCGCAGGTCGTCGAGGGTTGGTACGGGGTGCCCTATCCGAAACCCTTGGCCCGTACCCGGGAGTACATCGAAATCGTTCGCTCGATCGTCGCCCGCGAGGATCGCGTCACCTACGAAGGCGAGCACTACACGCTGCCCTACAAGGGGGGGACCGGACTGGGTAAGCCGCTCAAATCCACCCTGCACCCCCGACGCCCTGACATCCCGATCTACCTTGCAGCCGAAGGCCCG
>JBGTKD010000006.1:0-16958 GCA_041744795.1 Acidimicrobiia bacterium | reverse complement strand
GCGTCGGTCAACTGGACCTCCCCACCGTGTCCAGGCTTGAGATCTTCGAGTATGGAAAAGATCTCCGATGTGAACAGGTAGCGGCCGATCAGTGCCAGATCTGACGGGGCATCGGCGAGCGATGGCTTCTCGACGGAACCCGACAACGAGAGCACGCTGTCCACGATCTCTGAGGACGGCACTGCGATCCCCTTCGTCGGGACGATCTCGGGCGAAACCGGTCTTAGGTACATCACGGACTCGCCGCCAGATGCCGTTGCCAGCTTGGTGAGAACGTCTTTGCCCGGGGGCATGATGTCGTCGGCCAGGATGCAGTAGAAGGGACGGCCCGCCACCATTTCCCTGGCCTCGTACACGGCATGGCCGAGACCCAGCGGCTCTTCCTGAACAACAGGCCTGACGCGAATTTCTTCCAGACCGGGAAGCCGATCGTCAGAAGCGAAGTGTTGGTGGATCAGATGGCCAGCTTCGAGGTCAACCACCAGGATGGCCTCTGTCGCCCCCGCGCGAGCCGCTTCCTCGACGGCGTACTGGATCGCCGGGCGATCGACGACAGTGAGAAGTGCCTTCGGCACTACCCGGGTGGCGGGCCGCATGCGTGTGCCGCGACCCGCGGCCGGTATGACAGCCACATCTACCTTCATGTCGGAACCTTCTCCTCGGAGCCTTGGATCATTCTCTTGATGTTGGGCCGGTGTCTCCAAACGATCAAGGCGAGGATCGCACCGAGCCAGACCAAAGACCACCCACGAGCTCCGAAGGCGTACGCCAAAGGCAAGGAACCGAACACAGTGGCGAGCGAAGCGACCGAGGCCACCTTGAACACCTTCGCAACGATCACCCAGGTAGCGGCCAGGATCAACCCGGCGACAGGGACCGTAAATAAGATCACGCCCCCGCCGGTTGCAACGCCCTTCCCGCCTTTGAAACGATGAAAGACCGGATATGCGTGGCCAATCACCGCACAAAGCCCGGCCATATAGGCAACCGGCTGGTCGAAAGGCTCGCCCCCAGCGGCGACAAATCCGAATGCGGCTGCGATGACCCCCTTCATCATGTCGCCCAGCAGCACCATGGCGGCCGGGCCCTTGCCCAACGTCCGCAGCACATTTGACGTTCCCGGGTTGCCGGAGCCGACGGTGTGGATGTCGACGCCACGGCTGCGAGCGACGACGACCGCGAAATCCACAGAACCAACGATGTAGGCACCAACAAGAGCGAGCCAGACGGGCATTCGCCAAGTGTAGAGAGGCGTGCTTCGGGCCCCCCCCTGCGGGAATCTTTCAGAGAAGTAGAATGTTGTACTGATCCCCCCGTCGAAGAGACTTTTTTCTATGCCGACCTACGAATACCTGTGCAAGAACTGCGGAGAGCGCTTCGAGAAGGTGCAGCCCTTTTCCGCTCGTCCTCTGAAAAAGCACGAGTCGTGCGGTGGCGAACTCCAGAAGGTGTTTCATCCCAGCGGCGTCGTCTTCAAAGGCCCTGGCTTTTATGCCACTGACAGCCGCCCCGCTGCCAAGACTGCCTCAGTCGACTCGGACGCCAAGGCCGACTCGTCTTCGTCGGATTCGAAGTCTGCCAAGTCCGACTCTCCCAAGAAGGAAACTCCCAAGAAGGAAGCCCCCAAGAAGGATGCGCCGGCGGCCGCTGCTGCCGATTGAACTCCGCCCCCTTCCTTGCCTGACCGTCGCCCGATACGGTCCCAGCCGTGTTCTGGTTGTCGCGGCCTCCATACCTCCGTTGGACACTCGCCTGTCTCGTGCTCGTCGGCGGATTAGCTCTAGAAATGCGGCCCGAGACGACCGCTCTGCATCCCTTTGCGGTCGAGACCATCAGCATCGGCGAACAGATCGACGAGTCGAGGATCCGTTGGCGCGATGTGCCTGCGGGGCTCTTCCTGCCCGTGGACCTGCCGATGACCGCCACACGACGAGTCGCGACCGGAGAGCCCGTACTCGCAGACGCATCAGGTGAGCCCGAGGCGAATGCAATCCCGAACGGATGGTGGGCGCTCGAACTCGACGTGCCCAACGGGACTCGTGCCGGGATGACCGTAAGAATCGTCACCTACTCGGGGACAGCCGACGGCATCATCATCGAAGTAAGAAGCGGCGACTTCGGAGAGCGAACGGGCCTTGTCGCCGTTCCCGATGAACAGGCATCCCTCGTGGCGAAGGCGATCCTCGACTCGACCGTCGCGGTACTCATAGGGAGTTAGGGTTCCCGCGGTGTTCGATGCCATCGTGTGGGGACTGGTTCAAGGGCTGACCGAGTTTCTCCCCATCTCGTCATCCGGCCATCTCGTGCTCGTCCCGGCGTTCCTCTCCAAGGCGGGAGTCGAGATCGGAGACCCGGACTTGGCAGTGTCGGCTGTTCTGCATCTCGGAACCCTGCTCGCAGTACTCGTCTACTACCGGACCGACATAGTTCGTCTGGTGCGGTCTCCGCTCGAACCGAGGAACAGACGGCTCACCCTCCTCCTGGCGGTCGGCACGGTGCCCGCCTTGATCGGCCTTCCGCTGAAGAGCGGGCTTGAACAGATCGAGCAAAACCCGAGAATGGTTGGACTCGCGCTCGTCGTAACCGGATTGATACTGGCCGTCGGCAGCCGACGGGCCGACGGCATACGACGATTGGAAGGTGGCACCGTCAAGGACGCCGCCCTCATCGGGCTTTCCCAGGCCTTCGCCCTCATTCCTGGCATTTCTCGATCCGGCACGACGATCACTGCTGGTCTTCTGCGGGGATTCGATCGGGAAGAAGCAGCCCGGTTCTCTTTCCTGCTGGCCGTCCCCGCCATCGCCGGCGGTGGACTCATCTCGGCCGTGGAAGTGTCAGGCACCTCCGTCGAGACCGCACCCCTATTAGTGGGTCTGGTGGTAGCCGCCGTCACGGGATACGCAGCTATCACCCTGTTGATCCGGCTGCTCGTGACACGTGGCTTCGGCCCATTCGTCTGGTACTGCCTGGCCGTCGGTGCAACGGCGGCGCTGGTTCTCTGACCTCACTGGCTGTAGTTCGAGGACATCCTCATCGTCTCAGCGATCGCCACATTGACCAGAGCCGGTTTGCCTGAGGCCTCAGCCCGCCTGAGTGCAGGACCGAGTTCGGAGGGTTCACTGACGTACTCACCGTGGCCACCCAAGCCCTCGACCATGGCGTGATAGGGCCTAACACCAAGGTCCGTGGCGACCAGGCGCTCCGGATAGAACATTCGGTGGACGGTCTTGATGTTGGACCAAACGCCGTCGTTGCCTATGACGCCAACGACGGGGAGTCCGAGACGCACCATGGTGTCGTATTCCATTCCGTTGAATCCGAAGCCTCCGTCACCAAACACGATGCCGACCCGCCTGTCGGGGAAAGCCACTTTGGCAGCTATCGCATAGGGCGGCCCTGTGCCGAGACTCCCGAATGGACCGGGATCCAGCACGTGTCCAGGATGTGAGACCTGCAGCCATCGAGCCGTCGTGGAAACAATGTCCCCGCCGTCCACAGCGACAATTGCGTCCGGACCGAAGAACTCGGCGACCTCTTTTGCGAAACGCTGAGGCCCGATCGGAACCGTCTCATCCGCAGCTTCGGCTTCCAACGAGGCACGGCGTTCCGCCTCTTCGTCCATGATTTGCCGGGCGAATCCACCCGTCGTCGTGGCATCGAAATCAGTTGCCCTGGCGACTAGTTGGGCCACGACCGTCCTCGGATCGGCGACTGCCCCGATGGTCACTGGGCGATTCCACCCGATTCTCGTGGAATCGGCATCGACCTGGATGACCACCGCGTCGGAGGCGATCTTCTGGCCGTAGCCGGTACGGAAGTCCCAGTCGACACCCAGCGCAAGTACGAGGTCTGCTCCAGCGAATGCCGATGATCGGGCATGGTTGCCCAGGAAGGGATGGTCGTAAGGCAAGGACCCGCGCGCCCGACCATTCGTAAATGTCGGTGCTCGGATCGCCATTGCGAGATCAGCCAACTGGTTGGTGCCACCATTTGAGCCGAAACCAGCAAACACCATCGGGCGTTCACTCCGCCCGATAGCGTCGACGATCGCATCGAGCGTCGAGGAATCAACCCCCGCCAAGCGCGCAAATGGCGGCTCGGGCATGATCACGGCGTCTTCGGCGACCATGTCCAATTGAACGTCCATCGGGATGTCCAGGAAGACAGGCCCACCCCGACCTTCGAAGGCATGCCGAGCGGCCGTCATCACGTACTCGGCGAGTCGATGCGTCTGCCAGGCGGTGCCCGCCCAACGGGTGATCCCCTCGAAAAGCGGCGGATGATCCATCTCTTGCAAGCCGCCCATGAGCTCCTGTCTCAGCAAGTGCCTTCCACCGAGCAGCAGCATCGGTGTTCCTGCCGAGTGGGCAGTCGCCACACCGGTGATGGAGTCGGTCACGCCGGGTCCAGCGGTCACCGCTGCCACGCCGAGCTTGCCGGTCAATCGGGTATAGGCCTCGGCCGCGTGCGCTGCGGTTTGTTCGTGGCGCACGTCGACAATGCGGATGCCCTCCTGCACGCAGCCGTCGAGGATCGCCAGGATGTGACCCCCGGTGAGAGTGAACAGGACGTCGGTGCCGAGCGCCTTCAGAGCCCGGGCAATGACCTGCCCGCCGTGAACTTTCGCCATGGGGGTCGACGCTATCAGACGGGTTCCCAGACAAGGAGCGTGGCCACTCCCCGTCCGGCGGTTCCTTCGACGTAGCCAGGTAAGAGACCCCGCACCTCGAAACCGTTGGACAGTTGGAAGCTGAGCGTCGGGTCCCGCCGGCGACCAGCTACGACCTCTGATACATACTCGGCAGGTGTGAGCTCGTGTTGCACGGCGCGGTATCCAGGGATCATGCCTCCGGCCACCATTCCCCGCCTCCCCAGGCTCTTGATCAAGCTCTTGCGAGAGTCGTACATCATCCGGCCAATTCCCAAGCCGCGCGCCTCGGGGTGGACCGAGATATCGAGGCCGTAGTACCAGTTCCCGTCGGGGTCGTGCATATCAGGTCCCATCACGTCCTCGAGACGATGACCTGGGTCGTCGAGGTCGAAGTCCATCAGCCAACCAACAGCGAACCCCACCAGACGCCCCTCGACGAAGGCGGCAAATGCCCCTTCGGGAAACACCTCAGCGTGATGCTCCACGTCTTCGACCTGGAGCCGGAGCGCGGGATCGAGATGGGGATAGCAGAGCGTGGCGATTTCGACCGCTGAGGGACCATCGGCAGCGGACAGGAGCCTGATCTCAACAGTCATCGCCTCAGGTACCTCCATACGAACGCTGCCTCTGGCGCTGGCCGATCCGTCGCTGCCTCCCGACGATCGGCTCGTTCGAACAAGTACGAACCGGCCGTGACTCCGATCCACCTGAAGGGTTCAACCGGCCAGCGCCGGGACGCACGCCGTACCCAGGGAAGAGTCGTGAGATCGTTGTCGTCGCCCACAAGCAGATGCGCTAGGCATCGTCCCGCTAGGTTCGTGGCCGCCACACCCTCCCCCACATACCCGCCTGCACGAAAGACCCCGGCCGCCAGGTCTGCTCCTACCGTCGGGGTCCAGTTGCGAGGGACCCCCAACACGCCACCCCATCGGTGGGTGATCTCGACGTTGGCGAGAAACGGGAACAGCTCGAGCAACGTCCGGTGGACGAGTTCGTGGGACTCGGGATCCTGTTCCACTGCCGGATCGATTGCCGAACCGAACCTGTAGGAAGCAGCCCGTCCGCCAAAAGCCACCCGACCGTCGGCAGTGCGCTGCCCGTAAATGACGCGGTAGCGGGCATCGGTGAAGGTCTGGCGGTTCTCCAAACCCAGCTGAGCCAGAAGCTCCGCGGAGAGCGGTTCTGTGGCAATCATCAGCGAATAGAACGGAACGAGATCGCGCCGGCGTCGGGGCAACAGCGTGGTGTAAGCCTCCGTGGCAAGCACGACCTGATCCGCCCGCACTACACCGCGCTCTGTCATGACCTGTCCCGAGCCGACCGAGATAGCCCCTGTTCCCTCGCGGATTACCACTCCGGCCCTCTCGACAGCCTCCGCCAAACCGACGACGAGCTTGGTCGGATGCAGTGCCGCGGTGTGGGGGTCGTATAGGGCCCCTCTCACATCGGTTGCTCCGATCAACGCCGACGCCTCTGACGCACCCAGCCAAGCCAAGTCGCCACCGACCTCGGCGCGCAACCGAGCCTCTTGTCCGCCGTTGCGCGCCAGGTGGAGCGCTCCGGCGTGGGCCCAGTCACACTCGATGCCGAGTTCGACAGTCACGGCTCTGATTTCATCGAGCGTGTCCACCATTGCCCGGTGCATCCGGTCGGCCCCCTCGACGCCCGCCAGCGACCGCCACCTCTCGTGGCCAGCAGCCAACTCCCCGATGCACCATCCACCGTTGCGACCCGATGCGCCGAACCCCACCTGGTTCGCTTCGAGAACCAGGACACGAGCGTCGGGAGCCAGCCGTTTCAGGTAGAGCGCCGTCCAGAGACCGGTGTAGCCGCCGCCGACGATGGCCACATCAACGCTTGCGTCTCCCGGCAGGGGAGCCCGCTCGGGTTGCGCCGCGCTGTAATCGCTCCACAACGAAGGAACACCGCTCACAGGTCGCGGCTCATCCAAACACTGTCCGCAACGTCAAAGCCGTGCCGGGTGTAGAAGATCCGGGCGGCACGGTTGTGCGACTCGGTTTCGAGGAACATCTTCCGGCACCCTGCCTCCCGGCTTCGGTTCATGATGCGATACATCATCTCGGCTCCGATGCCCCGACTGCGATCGGCGACGAAAATCTCGTCCAGCAGGGCGTCGCGCCCCCCGGATTCGATCGCCCAGCCCCACGTGACCACCGCATAGGCGATGATCTCCCCGTTCTCCTCCGCCACGAGGACAAAACCAGGCGGATCCTCCTCTAGGAGCGGACGAAGTCCACCCTCGACAACTTCTTCGTCGAACGGATGGCGGTCTATCTCGTAGAACGAGCGGACGAGAGGCACGATCGAGTCATAGTCGCTCGGTCGACCATCTCGAATCTCGATCATCACTCCTCCCGATTCGTATGCGCGGCTATCGGGCTGGAAAGCACTTCTCCGAGCGCCCGGTCGAAGGCGGCCAGGGTCACCTCGACGTCTTCGTCGGTATGTGCGCCGCATATGAACCACGTCTCGAGAGCGTCTGGACATGGCATCACCCCAAAGTCGATCATCTTCATGATCGTGGCGTCGTACACGCGGCTGTCGTGATTGGCTGTGTGGCGATACTCCGTTGGCGTGCCCTCACCGATGAATACCGAAAACATGGAGGGATGGCCGACCACCGTTCCGGCTAGGCCATGCGAGTCGAGGCAGTTCTGAATCCCGTCCATGAGACTCGTTCCGATGACACGGATGCGTTCGTACACGGTGCCGTCGGCAAGCCGATCGATCGTCGCCGAGGCTGCTGCCACCGAGAGCCCGTTCCCCGAGTAGGTGCCTGTCTGCGATATCCCACCCAACTCCCAGCCTTCGACCATCCGATCGTTGAGAGCGATGGCCGCCACCGGGAAGCCGTTTCCCATGGCCTTGGCATAGGTGCCGATGTCGGGAGTCACCCCGTACTCAGCGACAGCGCCACCCAGCCCGAGTCGGAATCCGGTCTTCACCTCGTCGAAGATCAGCACCGAGTCGGACTGGTCGCACAGCCGTCGCAACGCTTCAAGGAAACCGGGAGCGGGAGTCACTCCCATGAAGTTCGACGCCATCGGCTCAACGATCACAGCCGCCAACTCCCTGCCGTGATCGGCGAAGAACTCTTCTGCCAGTTCGACATCGTTGTAGGGCAATGTCGTGATGTGGTCCTTGACGCTGTCGGGGATCCCCGATGAAGACGGCAACTTCAAAGGGCGCAGCCGGGATCCGAGGTACTCGGGCGGTGCACCCGCAGTTGTGAATAGCAACGCGTCGTGGCCGCCGTGGTAGCCGCCCTCGAATTTGAGAACAAGGTCCCGGGCACCCCAGCCTCTGGCGAGGCGCAGCGCACCCATCGTCGCTTCAGTTCCGGTGTTCGTGAACCTCAGCCGATCGGCCCAACCGATCGCGTCGAGAACCTTCTCGGCCGCCTCGATCTCCCCGCGCTGGGTCATGGCGAACGTCGTGCCACGGGTGGCGGCCACAGCCACCGCATCACAGACATATGGGTCACCGTGACCGAGAATCACCGGCCCGAATCCAAGCTGATAATCGATGTACTCGTTGCCATCCATGTCGAAGACATGGCCGCCTAGGCCGCGGTCGATAACGAAAGTGTCGTCGTCTCCCCAGTATCTGAAACCCGACGACACACCATTTGGTAGAACCTGTTTTGCCCTGTCAAACCACTCTCGTGTAACGGGACCTCTCATGTGAAACCTCTTTCAATCCGAACCTTCATTTCCCGGATCAGGCTGCCGGAGGAATCCAGTGGCGGTGTGCCACCAGGTTGTCGTCGAAGTAGGAAGGCACCGAGTTCACGCGATCGAGGGGGAACAGTCCGGACACCGCCGAACACAGCCGATCGGGCCCTGCGACGCCGGGCCGCAGCTGTTTCGAAGGAGTCATCAGAGTGTCACCGGCCTCGAACGCTAACCGCGCGTGCCGGCGCACGGGAGTCGGGATACGCTTGGGACATGGCTAAGGAACTCGATCTCTTCATCGCCGGCGAGTGGACTCCCGGTACAGGCACCGAAACGTACGAAGTCACCTCGCCCGTGACCGGCGAGCACATTTATACGGTGCCCAAGGCCTCGCAAGCCGACATCGACCGAGCGGTGGACGCCGCTCGCCTGGCCACCGAGGAGATGCGCCACTGGACAGCTTTCGAGCGGGCCGAACTGTGTCTTCGCATCCACCAACTGTGGCAGACCAAAGTCGATGAGGTTGCCCGAATTCTGACGCTCGAACAGGGCAAGCCCTTTCACGCTGAGGCGGTGGACGACATCGCCGAGTCGGGGGACTACTTCCAGATCGCAGCTGAGGATGTCAAGCGCCTCAAAGGCGAGTTGATACCGACCACAGAACGGCATCGCCGGATGTTCACTGTCAGGCGTCCCGTAGGAGTCTGGGCGGCGATCACTCCGTGGAACTTCCCGGTGATGATTCCGATGGAGTATGTGGGACCCGGACTTGCGACAGGCAACGCCGTGATCGTCAAGCCGCCCGAATTCACGGCCTGGGCACTCCTCGAGATGGCCCGAGTCTTCGAAGAGGCAGGCGTTCCGAAGGGGGCTGTGTCCGTCATTCCCGGCGCCGGCGACATCGGGGCGGCCCTGGTTTCGCATCCGGGTGTCGACGCGATCGGGTTCACAGGCTCATCCGAAACCGGAAGGAAGATCGTCTCTTCGATGGGTCTGAAACGCTCAATCATGGAGATGTCAGGCAACGGTCCGCTGATCGTCACGGGGGACGCCGATGTCTCAGCCGCCGCCATAGCGGCCGTTTACGGGACTTATTACAACGCCGGCCAGGTCTGTTGTGCGACCGAACGTGTCGTGGTCCTCGAATCGGTCCACGACGAGTTCGTCGAGGCAGCGCTCAAAGCGAGCGCAGTGGTGAAGTTGGGAGACCCATTCGCCGAGGACACCACGATGGGTCCTCTCAACAACGCCCCTACCGCTGAAAAAATGGACCGACATATCGCAGACGCCCGCCATCGCGGCGCAGAGCTGCTCGTGGGTGGGGGAAGGGCAGCGGGTCACCCGACCGACCTCTACTACGACTTCACCATGCTCGACCGCGTGCCGGAGGACGCACTGGTTTCCCGGGAAGAGTCCTTCGGACCCGTCCTTCCGATCCTCATCGCCAAAGACGACGAGGACGCAATCGGAATCACCAACAGGACCAACCTGGGCTTGCAGGCAGCGGTCTTCACCAACGACCTGACGAAGGCGTTCTGGTACGCCGACCGAATTCGATCCGGGACCGTCGTCGTCAACGACTCGACCGACTTCTGGGAGACCTTCCAGCCCTTCGGTGGAGCAGCAGGTACCGATACCGGTTGGGGTCGCCAGCGAATCGAAGAGTTCACCGACCTCCAGACGATCGTCTTCTCCCTTCGGGAAGAACTGTGACAGTCGACCCGCGAACTTTGCCTTTCTGCAGGTAACCTGCCGCCGATGTCCGACCACAACAGCGAGACCGACGAGGCAGCAGCCGCCCACGAAGCGCGCATAATCCGAGCCGTCGTTCGTGACACAGCGGTGGCTCTCCCCATTGCGCTGCTGACAGTGTTCGGGGCTCTTCTGTTCTTCACGGACAATTCAATAGGCGACGCTGTCACCACGACCGTGCTGCCCGGTGTGCTCATCGGAGTGTTCTTCGGAGGCTTCTCGGGAACAGCCCGAACGATGGATTGAGCCTCCAGAGGGAGGGGCAATATGACTGCGGTCGAATCAAGAACAAGCTCCGTTGACGACTTCTCCGAGAGGGTCTTCACCTCGATCCTCGGGACCCTCGAAGTGCTGAGCATGTATGTCGGCGACAAGCTCGGGTTGTACGCCGCCATGGGTGAAGAACACACAACCAGGGATGAATTGGCTGCCGTTGCCGGTGTCCACCCACGCTACGTCGGTGAGTGGCTAGAGCAGCAAACCGTCAATGGGATCATTCTGACCGACGACGCCACAGCGCCGCCCGACCTCCGACGCTACCGGCTACCTCCTGGCCACGCTGAAGCGTTGTTGGACACCGACAGTCTCGCTTACGTGGCGGCGTTCATCCGCCTGATTGCGGCCGCCGGAGTGCAGCTTCCGGGCCTGCTGGAAGCGTATCTCACGGGAGGCGGTGTGAGTTGGGAGCAGTTCGGAGACGACATGCGCACCGGCCAGGCAGCGATGAACCGGCCTTTCTATCTGAGTCTGGTCGGAACAGAGTGGTTTCCGTCCGTCCCGGAACTGCACTCTGCGCTCCAGAGCGGTGGCCGTGTCGCGGACATCGCCTGCGGGGAAGGCTGGTCGACGATCGCGATCGCCAAGGCTTATCCCGATGCGACCGTCGACGGTTTCGACATCGACGAGCCCTCGATCGCCCAGGCGCGGCACAACGCCGAGACCGCAGGAGTCGCTGACAGGGTGCAGTTTCATCACGGGGATGCGGCCTCGATCGGGTCCGGTGATCCGTACGACGTAGTCGTCGGCTTCGAGTTCGTCCACGACCTCCCTTCTCCGGTCGAGGTGCTGTCAACCATGAGATCGATCGTCAAACCCGATGGATTGGTCGTAGTGATGGACGAGAAAGTGGGTGAGACCTTCACCGGCGAGATCGATGACATCGAACGGCTCATGTATGGATTCTCGATCTTCGTGTGTCTACCGGATTCGATGTCGCATAGCGGTTCGGTCGCTACGGGCACGGTGATCAGGCCTTCAACAATGGACTCATATGCCAAACAGGCCGGCTACACCGGGGCGGAGATCCTGCCGATCGAAAACGCCCTCTGGCGGTTCTACCGTCTGGCTCTCTGAAAGATCGAACTGTCCGACCACGGCGAGGCATTGACCCGAAAGGCGTTAGCGTCCGCTGCATATGACAGACGAGACCGCCGCCCACGTCCCGTATGAGAAGCGGGCGAAGGAGATTCCCTTCGCCTCTTCGGAGTACATCAGCTTTGCCAGTCGCCAGTCGTTCCTGGGTGTGCCAGCTCGACGTCTCGACGAGTTGGCAGAGGACCCTGGCGAGGTCGTGATACTCGGCGCTCCGCTGGACTGGGGCACGACCTATCGGCCGGGGGCTCGCTTCGGGCCACAAGCCATTCGGGAAGCCGACTACGGGGCAATGGACGGGTACCGCCCGCATCTCCCGACGGGGATAGATCCGCTGGGAGCATTGGGCGTAGTGGATGTGGGCGACGTGTACGTGTCGCCTGGCTACATCGAGGAGTCGATCGAGCGCATCGCTGACATGGTCGAGGCAGTGACTGCCGCCGGGAAGGTTCCGATCGTGCTGGGTGGCGACCACACCATCACGTACCCGAACGCGACAGGCGTGGCACGTGTTCATGGTGACGGCGAATTCGCCTTGATCCATTTCGACGCTCACGCAGACACGGGCAACCTCCAAAACGGCCATCTATACGGTCATGGCACTCCGATGCGACGCCTCATCGACTCTGGGGCCGTTCCCGGACATCGGTTCGTTCAGATCGGCTTGCGGGGTTATTGGCCCGAACCGGATGTCGTCGCCTGGATGAAAGAACAACGGATGCGGTCATACCGCATGGACGACATCGTCGAACGCGGACTCGGGGTCGTAGTCGACGAAGCAGTGAACTATGCGCTGGATGGAGGAGCCAAGGGCGTATTCATATCCGTCGACGTGGACGTCGTTGACCCGGGAATGGCCCCGGGAACCGGGACTCCCGAGCCTGGCGGTCTGACCTCACGCGAACTGCTGGACACTGTGAGAAGGCTCGCTCGGGAGTTGAACGTCATCGGCGCAGATGTCGTCGAAGTCTCACCCGCATATGACCACGCCGAGATCACGGCATACCTCGGCAACCGAATCGTCCTCGAGATCCTGAACGGCATGGCCGAGCGGAAAGTGCTCGACAACGGTTAGTCGGGCAGCCTGGACGACTGTTCCGGGCCGAAGGTCGACTAGATCAGGACAGGGTCGCTTCAAGCATGGAGCCTGCCACCGGTTCGCCGTTCCGGAAAACGAGTCGAATCATTTGCTTGTCACCAAGCAGTCCTGGATTCTGTATGGGGTCGCCCGCGAACGATGACCAAGTCGGCCAGCAGTCCGGCTTCCACACGACCAACCTCCGAGTCGATCCCCAGCGCAGCGGCCCCGCCGGACGTCGCGGCAATCAACGCCTCTTGGGCGGTCATCCCGTGGTGGATCATCCATCCGATCTCTTCGTGAACGCGATCGGTGTCGCCGATGTCAGCACCCATAGCCAGTCTGACCCCCGCCTTCCGAGCGGCGTCCAAAGTCAGATGTGCCTGCTCGACGTTGTATTTGCCCTGTTCCTCCAGCCGATCGGTCCACTCGCCTGACTCAGCCACGTTGTGCAAGAAGCCGAGGGTGGGCACGAGAAATTGGTCGTTGGCAGCCATGTGGTCGAGGAGATCCGGGCGCTGGTTGAGGTAGAACCCGTGCTCGATCGTGTCGCATCCGTGGATGATGGCCGATTCCGTGCCTCCCAAACCTTCGGCGTGAGCCGCAGTGCGGTATCCCTGTCGGTGTGCCTCATCGACGAAAGCTGCCATCTCCGCACTCGTCACTTGAGAGGGATGTGGGTTCTCCATTTCGACCGAGCGGGCACCAGTGCTCATGATCTTCACGAAGTCCGCCCCGCGCCGAATCTGTTCCCTCACCGCCTTCCTCATGTCATCTTCGCCATCGGCCTCCCGATACATGCCGGGGAAAAAGCGTCCGCCGGGTGCTGTCGCAGACACGATCCGGCCGCACGTCAACAGTCGGGGACCTCGGAACGCCCCATAGCGCATCGCCTGGCGCGCTTCGAGAAGGCTGTCACCAAACGCCCCGACATCTCTGATGGTGGTTACTCCCATACGCACGGCGCGCCGCAGATTGTCGGCCACGAAATGAGATAGAACTCCAACGAGCAGTGGCTCCGCACCGTGGGCAGGAGCCGGAGAACGTTGCGAGTACTCAAGCGCTGTCACATGGGCGTGTGAGTCAACAATTCCCGGCATGATCCAACACCCTGACCCGTCTATCACCGCAGCATCAGCGGGAGGCGCTCCCGTGTTAACCGATGCGATGCGTCCATCACGGATCAGGACATTCGCCTGCGGCAACACGGGAGTCGATGTCCCGTCGAACACGGACACGTCGGTGACGGCGATTGGCTTCGTGGGATGGATTGGATCGGCGATGAAGGCGGGAAGCCTGATCCTCGAATTCACGTATCCGCCCCGAATTCAGGATTCTCCCAGACAATCAGAGCCGACGCATCGTTGGTCCCCTCGTCCCGCAAGTAGTCGTAGAGCACCGCCCGGATTTCAAATCCGTTGTCCATTTGGAAAGTGAGCGTCGGGTCGTAGATCTCGCGAGCGGAGACCGCCGCCACGTAATCCTCGATCGACATCGTGTCCTTGTGATCGACGTAGCCCGCCGGGTGGCCGCCGGCAATAATCCCCCGCTTGTCGTACCCGCGGACGACGTCCTTGCGGAACTGGTAAAGGCGCTTTCCGATGCCCCGTCTGCGGTATTCCGGATGAACGACAATGTCGGTTCCGTAGTACCAAGCCCCATTCCAATCGTGTTTCAAGCATTGATGTTCGCCCGTGATGTCAACGATCCGGTGCTGAGGGTTGTCGAAATCGAAGTCGAGGAAAATCCCGGCACCTTGGCCGACGACTCGGTCCCCGTCGAGACACACAATGAATCCTTCGGGGAATGTCTCGGCGTAAACCTCGATGTCGAGCTGGTTCAGAAGGTCATTCGGATCAGCATGGGGAAACGCCTGCAACTCCAACTCGGCGCACTGCGGCGCCAGGTCCTTGGTCAAGTTGACGTAACGAAGATCGCTCACGATGTCCTCGCGAGCTCGAACCGCTCAAACTCGTTCTCAGACGGTACGCCCCAACAGGCCCAGAACTCTCCCGTCTTGGGCCGCATGATCGCGGCGCCGCATGACTCGTAGGAGTAAGGCGGCTCGGGATGACGACAGATGGAACGCTCGTCACGAGTGAAAGCCATCAGGTCGGCCACACCGATCGAACCCTCAGACATCAGTTCGACTGCCTGAGACAATCGGATTCGAGAACTCTCATCCAGGTCCGCCGGCCGCGGGGCCTCGACCGCGGCTGTAGCTGACGCAACACAGTGGTTCGTGTGAATCAGCGGACCATCCAAGCGCTCGACATGGGTCGCGGTGGGCATCGCCTCAACAGACGCGCCATTGCCGTCCGCATCGAAAAGTAAGAAGTTGTGACCGCCTGCCAGATCCGCTTCGAGCACACACCGCATCGCAGCATCGAAGTCTGACTGCTCCAGCACCTTGCGGACCACGAATGGCCAAGTGAGACCGACTCTGCCATCAGCCGCGGTCAGGTTGTTAATCCCAATCGCGATTCCGGCCTCGTTCATGCCGATCTGACCAAGACAGCCGACGGTGCTGAAGACGAGGGAGGCGGGACCGGAGTCCGGCCTGACGTCGAGCATCACAACATGCGCAGTGGCGGAAGCGTGCATGTCCCATGTCTGGGCCAGGAAACCCGCACGCGACGCCAAGTGATCAGGAACGATCACAGCAGTGCATGTGTCGTCGACTCTGGCACTCCCCGCTTCGGCTCTGACCAAGTCGATGAAGTCGGTGTAACCCCCAACGATCAGCGCCTCCTCAACCGAGATTCCAGCGGCGGCCGCAAGCGACTCCATCTCCTCTGTAAGGCTCTCCGAATACTCCCGGTGCGCAGGCAGGCAACGGCTCGCTAACGCCACGAGATGCTCCCGGTCGAATGACGTACCCTCAGCGGACAAGGCCATTCGGTCGGCCGTGTACTCCCTTATCTCCTCGCCATGGAGCAAGCCGTGGCTCAGTCCTCGCGCCGAGGAGTCCCCGGAAAGGTCGACCACGCGAATGGGAGATCCGATCACGGGAACGAAGTCGCAACTTCTTCGGTCGCCGCTGCGACAACGTCCAAAGCTTCGTCCAATTCAGCGTCCGAGATGACCAACGGGGGGAGAAACCTCACGCAATTGGAGTGGAGGCCGGAGCGGATCGTGATTACACCCCGCTGCAGCGTGGCGGCGGTTATCGCAGCCGTCGCCTCCATCCACGGCTCCTTGGTGGCAGCGTCTTTGACGATTTCCATCACGAGCATGGAACCGACCCCCCTCACATCCCCTACGAGATTGGGGTGCGCCGCCTGGATGGACTCCAGCCGGGGACGCATGCGATTTCCCAACTCGACTGACCGAGAGAGGAACTCGGGTGATGCGATCATGTCGATCGCTTCGCGAGCGGCGACACAGGCCAGAGGGTTGCCCGAGTATGTGCCGCCCAATCCCCCAGGATGAGGGGCGTCCATCAGCTCGGCTCGACCAACTACAGCCGAAATCGGCATACCGGCACCGAGGGACTTGGCAGTGGTGATCATGTCCGGAACGACGCCCGAGTGTTCGATCGCCCACAACTTCCCGGTGCGTCCCATTCCCGACTGGATCTCGTCGGCGATGAGAACAATGCCGTGTTGGTCGGCGAGCTCCCTAAGTCGACGCAGCCATGGGGTCGGCGCCACCACGAAACCGGCTTCCCCTTGGACTGGCTCGACGACGATGGCGGCCACATGGGCCGGGTCGACCACAGCGGTAAAGCAGTGATCGAGTCTCTTCGTCTCCCAGGCAACAAAGTCTTCAGATGACATGCCATCCGGACGCCGGTAGGTGTTGGGGAATGGGAATCGATAGATCTCGGGGGCGAAGGGACCGAAGCCCTTCTTGAACAACGAGAACTTCGAAGTCATCGCCATCGTCAGATTCGTCCGTCCGTGATAGGCCCCGTCGAAAACGACCACGCCTTGTCGTCCGGTCGCAGATCGGGCGATGTGCACAGCGGTCTCGACTGCCTCTGCCCCAGAGTTCATCAGGACGGTCTTCTTTGCGAAATCTCCTGGCGCCAGCCGATTGAGACGCTCAGCCACTTCGACCATGGGCTCGAAGGTGGAAACGATGGCGCACATGTGGATCAACCGACTTGCTTGCTCTGTAATCGCGTCTACCAGATGCTCTGGGGTGTGCCCGACAGCCAGCATGCCGATGCCGCCTGCAAGGTCTATGAAACGGTTGCCATCCACGTCGATCACCGTGGCTCCGTGCGCAGACTCCACGGCGATTGACGTGAGCTTGGATGCTCCACTGGCCATCGCTGCCTCACGGCGCGCCAGCAGCGCTTGGCTCTTGGGACCCGGTATCTCGGTGACGAGACGGATGGTGGGATCAGCGACTGTGGTCATAGGAAACAGAGTACGACGACACCGCGAGACGCGACGGCGGCCCG
>JBGTKD010000005.1:0-7017 GCA_041744795.1 Acidimicrobiia bacterium | reverse complement strand
ATCACGAGAGCTGGGAGAAGCAGCCTCTCATCAAATGCAGACATGATCCAGGCGGCAGCCGCCGCCCAAACGAGTGGACGCCACTAGCGGGAGGGAAGGTGACCGTCCGGGTACAGGAGGAGCAGGGCCGTGCCGCCACCGTAAAGCCATGTACCCGAGATGTGCCAGAACCACTCCTCGGGTACGAGCGTCGAGGCCGCGGTGACAACGCCAAACCCAAACATGTACCAGGCGAAGCGCTCAGAGGGTCGTCGCAGCACCAGGAAGCCGCCCAATGAAAGGTACGTGAGAGCGAAGATGGGATGCGGTACGCCGAGATGGAGCTTGCCCACCGAGATCGCCAAGCCCGCGCCAAATAGGAGGGTCACCAGCGTCAACCGCCACCGAGGTCTCACCAGGACTCACCTACAACCGAAGTGCGGATGGTTCGCCCACGTCGCCCGGTCGTCCCTTTCTGGAGTGATCATCGGGCTCCCGTGTTACGGCTTCATTACGACCGACTCGGGTGATGGCCGAGGCCAAAGGGGGCCTGGTGGGAGCGATGCCAGGTTTCGTCGACGGCGATCGACACTGTGGCTTTCCCCGTAACGATTCCGTTGCGATGACAGATCAAGGTATCGATCGTCGAGAGGAGCCTGTGACTGACAGAATTCGAGCGGCCCTGGCTTGGGCCGCCCTTTTGTTCTCCGTCGCTGGCTTCGGCGCGGCTCTCTACTTCGACGGACCCCCGTATGTCGGCGCCCGGGACATAACTTGGGCAGCGTCCTTCCTCGCATTCCCTGTTGTCGGCCTCATGCTGGCCCTCAAAGTTCCGACGAACTCGGTGGGCTGGCTGTTCACGATCGGCCCGGGCTTTGTTTTGTGGGGCGTCGCCCTATCCGAGGCCGGCCGCGACGAAGCAGGAGACTCGGTCTTCGCCGTTGGCCTGATGGTCATCTTCGCCGCAATCCTGCTGTTTCCCGATGGGCGCTATCCGAACCGGTGGATCATGTATGCCCACGTCGCCTTAGCCCTCGGCATACTGATCGAACCTCGAATATCGACAACGACCGACGGCTCTCTCACGCTCGCCGGGTCCCTGGCGCTGGCGATGTTTGTGCTCATCTTCAGAACCGTCACCGGAGGTTCTTTGCTCCGCCGCCAGATCGGGTTGCCCGCGTTCGTCGTCTTAACCGGGGCGGCGGGAGCCGTCATCTTTCCTCTCACCCCATTCGGCAAGGATCTGCTGGCCGACCTGTCCGTCATCTATTTGCTTATCGGGATTCCGATCGCCATCGGAGCGTCCGTCGTCCGCTACAAGCTGTACGACCTCGACCGGCTGGTGTCACGAACAGTCACCTACGTCGCAGTCGTGGCAGCACTCGGCAGCGTCTATACCGGGCTGGTGGTGGGGCTCCGCACACTGCTTCCGATCGAGGGCGATCTTCCGGTTGCGATCTCGACTCTGATTGTGGCGTCAGCCTTCCTACCGGCCGCGCGACGCGTTCAACGCATCGTCGATAGGCGATTCTTCCGATCCCGCTACGACGCCGGAATGGTGGTGGCCCGAGTCGCTGACGACTTGCGCGGCCAACTCGATCTCGCGCAAGCCGTCACCGGCGTGGAAACCGTCATCGCTGAAGTCCTCTCACCCGTGTCAGTCAGTGTCTGGGTATCACCAGAGTCCTAGCCTGGCGAGGCCGTCGACCTCAGGTTCGGATCTAAGGTCCCAACATGCTTCTCCTGCGAGCCGACGACCTCCGCACGATTCTCGAACCCGAAGCCCTCCGGCTGGCTCTCGCCGACGGATACGCGGCTCTCAGCTCGGGGGCAACCCACGTCCCGACCCGGGTGATGGCCGAGGCCAAAGGGGGCCTGTTGGGAGCGATGCCAGGTTTCGTCGACGGGATCGGACTCGCCGCCAAGCTCGTGTCCGTGTTCCCCGACAACGCCGCAATGGGTCTCCCGTCCCACCACGCCCTGGTGATGCTGTTCGACTCCGAGAACGGCGTCCCGTTGGCCCTCATGGACGGGGAGGTGATCACCGAGATGCGCACGTCGGGTTCGGCAGCGCTCGCCTGTGACCTGCTCGCCCCAGAGGATGCCTCGGTTCTCACAGTGATCGGGGCAGGAGTGCAGGCTGCGGGCCATCTTGAAGCTTTCGCCACGCTGCGCCCCTGGCAATCCATCCGTCTCGCCAACCGAACCCCCGCCCACGCTCATGCCTTGGCGGCGAACCACCCTGGCGTCACGGTTTTCGAATCCATCGAAGAGGCCATTCGGGGATCGGATGTGGTGGCGTGTACGACCGATGCGAAGGAACCGCTGTTCCCTGCGGAGGCCTTCGACGGTTCGCATGTGTCCTCGGTCGGGCTGCATCTGGAAATTCCGCCCGAGCTGCTCGACAACGCCACCGTGGTCGTTCAGTCACGGGCTGCAGTATCCACTCCCCCACCCAACGGACCCGTCGCTGTCCAAGGTATGGATCCAGACGATGTGACCGAAATCGGTGAGCTCGTATCGGGTAACGGCCCGGGACGGGGTCACCAGCGAACGGTCTGGTTGTCGGTGGGTAACGGGATGGAAGACGTCGTCGCCGCCCGGCTGGCCTACGACCGAGCGACCGCTGCCGGGATCGGCGAGCAACTCGAACTGTGAGATCCGGTCAGTCCGGAACAAGGAGCACAACCGGGATCTGGCGGTCGGTCCTGGTCTGATATTCGGCGTACCCGGAATAGGCGGTTTCTGCCCGGCCCCATAGACGCTCCCGTTCGTCACCTTCAGCGGTCATCGATCTCACCGGCATGCGTTGGGAGCGCACCTGGACAACGCCTTGGGCGTCGGCGAGAAGATTGAGGTACCACTCGGGGTGTTGGGCTCGTCCGCCCCAGGAGGCGAACACCACATATCGATCATCGTCGGAAAGGTACAGGAGGGGCACGGTGTGTGCCTCGCCGGTGTGACGACCGGTCGTCGTGAGTAACAGCATGTCGTTATCGACCAGTCGACGGCCGAGCACCCCCGAAGTGATCCGGTAGAGGACGGAGTGGACCCGGGATAAGAACTTGGCAGTCCCGTTGCGCATCTCGCCAACGTACTTACACTCCGAACATGACCGCAGATCAAGACCCAGCAGCGTCGGAGCTGATCTCGCAGAGAATCGCCGAACTCGGCGACTGGCGCGGGGAAACACTCGCCCGGATCCGCAAGCTCATCACCGAAGCTGAGCCTGACGTTGTCGAGGAATGGAAGTGGAAGGGCACTCCGGTCTGGTCACTGGACGGCATCATCTGCACAGGTGAGACCTACAACAAGGTCGTGAAACTCACGTTCGCCAAGGGCGCGTCTCTGAATGATCCGGATGGTCTCTTCAACTCGAGTCTTGAAGGAAACACCCGCAGGGCGATCGACATTCGTGAGGGCAAAGAACTCGACGAGGAAGCTTTCAAGGCGCTCGTCAGCCAAGCGGCAGCCCTAAACAGTTCTGTTTCCAAGAGGTCCTAGGACTCAGCCGCGCCCCGCTCTTGCAGCACTCGAGCCAGAGCCTCGGATTTCTCGCTCAGATTTTTGGACATCATCGGTCGCATGAGCTGCCAAACCAGCCGTTGTCTTCCCCGCAGCCGCTGGAGACGGATCCGCCACTCAGTTGTGTCCTCTCCTATGGGCTTGTACTCATATGTTTGGATACAGCTGCCAAGCATCGGGAGGTCTACTCGTTGTGTGAAGTACTGGAAAGGATGCCAGTCGAGGATCTCTTCGGTCATCGAACCCCGCCCATGGACACAGTGATTCGTGGTGCCGGGGCCACGGCGACCGCCAGGATTGCTCTGGTCGATTTCTGAAAAGTCGGTCAGCCATAGAAGGCGCTTGCGAGGATCAGTGGTGAAGTCCCACGCCACGGCGACAGAAGCGGGCAGCTCTGCGACAAACTCAAACTCCGCGTCGGCCGGAACAACGAACACCCGCTGGCGTTCCTGGACTCGTTGCCAGGCGATGTCGAGATCCTGGATGTACGTGAGAACCTCGCCGACATCGTCATAACTCTCCCGGTGCTCAGCCATCCCCAGGATTCCTGGATCCAATCCGAGTGCGTTGACACAGGCCTCCGTGAGCAGCGAATAGGCCCCCAGACCGAGATCTTCCCTAACCGTGTTCTTCAGGAGCCGATGCACGATGACCACGTCGGTGCCTGTCAGTTCCTCGCTTCCGGCGACCAAGTTCCGCACGAACCGACCGCTGTGAGACACGAACTTGAGATCGAGACTGGGGATGAGGCGACAGGCATTGCATTCACAGGTTGTGGCCTGGGTGATGTCTCGCAGTCTCGCCCGGAAGGCGAAGTATGTCTGTTCGATGGCGTCGAGAAGCATGGACGGTTCGATTCCGGAACCGAGCATGTAGGCGAAGGCGGCATCGCCTTCCAGCCGGTTGATAGTGAGGACTGATCCCAGACCAGCTACGACCGTCTCCATCAGGTCAGCAAGCACGTCCTGGGAGTGTTCGAGTTCTGTGTCCAGGAGATACCGGGTGTAGCCGGAGATGTCGGCAATGACCATGCATCCCTGATCGGCTTGCACCAGCGAATCGCCTGATGTGTTCTGAACGACTTCCCTCCGAATGTGCCAGCTGAGAAGGGTAGGCACGCCGCCCCAAGGTGTGAGGGGGGAGGAATCTGGTTTTGCGACTACCGGACGCCCGGCGCTAGGTTGCCCGGAGTCCGCCTAGGCGTTCCGGTGATCGTGAGGGAGTAAGAGTGTCCAGAGAGCCGATAGCGCGTAGGCAATTCCTGCGCATGATGGCGCTCTCCTCAGCCGCTGTCGTTCTGCCAGTTCCCCTCACAGCCCTCGCTGCGCGACGGCCGCCTTTCGACCTGAACTTCCCCCAGGACCCGTTCAACACCTGGTTCGACCCCACGTTCGGTGCGGCCAAGCCCGACGGACGGACCCACATGGGCATCGACCTGATGGCACCAAAACACTCACCGGTGTACTCAGTGGCTGACGGCACAATCAGCAGGATCGGGCAGTCCGGCAGGGCAGGGCGTCTGATGGTGATCGACCATACCGCCGGCTGGCAGAGCTGGTACCTGCACCTGAACGACGACCAGCTTGGGGGCAAGCGCGGAAAAGCACCTTGGGAACTAACGGTGGTCGAAGGCCTCGAGGAGGGCTCCCCAGTCGCCGCCGGCCAGCATGTCGCTTTCGTCGGCGACTCCGGCAACGCCAAAGGTGGGATGCCTCACACCCACTTCGAACTCCACACGGGTTCGAGAATCGTCAACCCCTATTCCTACCTGAAAGCGGCACAGGCCGTTGCCAAGGAAGTTGCGTACCAACGACAGCTGGAAGAAGAACAAAGACAGCTGAAAGAGCACCAAGAACAGCTGGTGGAGCAGATCCGAGTGCTGTGCGATCCGCTCGAAGCCCCATCCCCGATCGATACACAGGTGTGTGATCCGGACATCGGTGCGCCGAGACGCCCCCGGTGGGTACTCCCGCCCCTCTGATCGCGTTAGCCCGGCGAATGCGCCTCAGTCGGACCCATCCTCCGCCGACACGCGGACGACTGATACGAATCGGAGCCGGTCTGCGTCCGACAGCACCCAGATCGACCCCGGCTCGGTGTGTTCGACGTTCGGGTTGCGGATCACCTGGCCCTGCTCGGACTCGACGGCGATGATTCCCCACCGTCCGGTGACGAGCGCCGTGGTCTGGCCATCGTTGGCCGCCTGACCGACGAACCCGGCTTCGGCCCCCTCATAGTGACGGGTTTGGCCGCTCTCGTCCTCGACGACGATGAGCGGCCCGTCGACCCGCAGGACCTTCACTCGCTCCCAGTCTCGTGGTCTTCCCAAGCCAACCGAGCCTGAATGTGGTGCACGGTCTGACCCCGGTGGTACCTGACCCGATCATTCAACGGATGTTCCAGGCTTCTCCTCCTCCATGAACTGGTCGGCTTCCATCATCCGGGCATACCGCTCCTTTCGGCGGTGGGCGAGTGAGCTACTGGACACCTGAGACCACATCTGCTTGGTGCCTGCCGCCGATTTGTCCCAGTCCCGCCGGTTCGACACCGACACGCCAATCCGACCGCCTTCTTCGAAGGAGTCCTGGTCAGCACCGAGAAACACGAACACCCAGCCGTCTGCCCGCCGGGCCTCGATGAGGCCTTTGACCGCCGGTAGCGAGTACTCCACGCTGGCGTTTTCGTAACCGTCGGTGATGATCAACACCACCTGATCTTCGGCTTCCAGTTCGAGGGTCTTGCGTTCGGCGATGCTGGCGTCGATCCGGGCGATCATCCTCCCCACCGCATCCAACAACGGCGTCACCCCGCGCGGGATGTACTTGCGGGCATCCAGCCGCGCCGTCTGCAAGTCCTCACCGTCAATCAGCACTTCGAACGGATCCTCACCATCGAACTGCACCACGCTGATACGGGCCGACCCCTCGTCCTGGCGCTGTTCCTCGATGAAGGCCTGGAAGCCTCCGATCATGTCGGAAGCAATCGCCCTCATCGACCCCGACCGGTCCAACACCACCGACAGGTTGACCGGCGCCTTCATTTCCACCTTTTCCTCATTCCCCATCACCCACACTCCTTTCGAGAACAACATGACAGACGGGTGTGACAAATTTCGGCGGCGACAAGGCCGCCAGCGGCCTCTGCTCGCTTCAGATGGCCAACCTCCGACCCAGGGCGGAGCGATATACAGGACAAGACACCCTGCCGTCAAGGGGCCCCAGACAATTCCCAACCTTCGGTTGGGAACAATTTTTCTCGATCGCCCAACCGTTCGCTGAAATCGCACCAGTCACGATCGATCACCGACTCAAGCCAGGTGGGGTTCAGGCGACATCGCCTCACACCGGCCGATAGCGTCCAGCGAACCGGAGGTACTCACCGTGCGGTTCGTGGTAGCCCAAGAGGCGCTCATCTCGGCGCTGGCTGCCAATCGTCCCGGATCGACCCAGCCGCACCTGGTGGTAGTGCTTCCCTCGTTCAGTGTCGGCGAGTCACTTCTGTCCCACTACCGGG
>JBGTKD010000004.1:0-10653 GCA_041744795.1 Acidimicrobiia bacterium | reverse complement strand
TGGCGCAGGCGCAGCTGGCGCTGGCGCAGGCCTGGGTGCTGCGGCCGGAGGTCCCCAGCGCGATGGGGGGATGGGTGTCGGCTCAACCCGTTGTGTTACAGGTTCGGCGGCTACGGGACGGTCGACCATCAGACGATGGCGCCCCTCAACTCCATTAGTCACCTCCACCGGTTCGACCGGAGCGTCCACGGGCTCGGCCTCCTCATACAGGGAGGGCGGCACCAGCAGCTTGGCTGACACACCGGGTGCACCAGGGACGATTCGCACCTGGATCCCATGCCGCTTGGCAAGCATGGCAACGACGTACAGACCGAGGGTCGGCTCGAGCGCCAGACCGATCACGGGCGGCCGTTCTAGAAGGCGGTTCAACTCGCCTAGGCGCGGCTGAGGAACTCCAACGCCCCGGTCGGCCACGGTGATCAGGTAGCCCTCCTCGTGGAAGTGACCGGAGACGCGCACCCGTGTTTGCGGAGGCGAGAACTGAGACGCGTTCTCCAACAACTCCGAAAGCAGGTGCGACAGATCGGCGACAACGGTCCCCTTGAGTCTGACCTGTTCGAGAGTGAGTACGTCGACCCGTCGGTAGTCCTCAATCTCGCCGATCGCGGCCCGAACAACATCGTCGATACCGAGCGGTGTTCGCCACGTTCGCGGCGGTTCGCTGCCAGCCAGGACAAGAAGACTCTCGGCATTTCGTCGCATGCGCGTGGCCATGTGATCCAGGCGATAGAAGTCGGCCAGAGCTGCCGGGTCTTCTTCCTCTGACTCCAACTCGTCGATGAGGGCGAGTTGGCGATCGATCAGGCTTCTGTTGCGTCGGGCGAGCGTCACGAACATTTCCGCAACACCCTTGCGAAGAGTCTCAACCTGTTGTTCAGCTACATGCTCGAGTGTCGACTGCATTGCTGCGAAAGATCGGGCGAGGTCGCCTACCTCGTCTGCGCCTCGATCGCGGATCGGCGGCATGGTCGGCAGGGCAGAGTCTTCGCCTGGGTCGCGGAGCGCCGCGATCAGTGCAGGGAGCTGCTCTTGGGCCACGTGCTGGGCGCGTTCGGTAATGCTGCGGACCCTGCGAACGATTGAACGAGAAATCAGGGCAGTGAGAACGGCGGCGAGGAGCAGCGACGCGGCGGCCGCCGCAACGACAACCCATGCCCTACTTTCTGCGCGCACAGCGGCCGCCTCAGCCTGGGCGTGAACTGTCGCTGTCAGTCGCTCTTCGAACACGGCCAACGCAGCCGAGCGGTCGGTGAGCAATCGCTGCCAGTCAGAGTCATTGATGAACTGGGCTCCGGATTCCCGCTGCAGCAGTCGGGTCACCTGGGTCGACACACTGCCGATGGCAACGGGCGCTCCCGATTGGGCAAAAATCGTCCGTGCCTCAGCGGAGGCAACGGTGTGGAACAGGTCGACCCAGCCGGAGAAGTCGAGCTGCAGCGCACGGATGCGCTCCAGAGTGTTGATGTCGGCGTCTATGACCGGGAAGGCCGAAGTAACGACCCGCTCCTGGGTTCTGGCGACCTGTCGGGCGCGTCCTATGGAAGACACCCCTTCGAGGGCTCGAGCAGACGTTGGGTTTCCAACCTCGGCAGGAACGAGCGACGCGATCGATAGGAGGTCGCCAGCGACCTGGTCGTATCCGGCGAGTTCTGACGCTACGTCGGTGTCGGCCGCTCGCACCTGTTCTAGGCGTCGTACGGCTGAGTCGAGTTGGCGCGCCAGCGGCGGGGCATCGATCAGGGCAAGCGAGTCTCGCAGGTCACCGATTCGAGCATCGGTTTCGCCGCCAAGCTCGTCGGGTCCGAGAGCTTCGGCGGCGAGGGCATCGACAGTCGAACGAAGGTCGACGAGGACCGCTGTCAGGTCGACAACACGCCGTTCGTCAGCCGCCTCCGCGAAGGCGCTCTGGACGAACAAGGCGGAGACGCCGCTGAGCGCCAGCACCAATGGGACTGCGGCAAGTACGAGCTTGCCGGGCAAACGCAGTCTCCGAAACACCGAAGGAACCCCCTGAATAGTCTGGAAGTCCCATCGGCCGGAATCGGACAACTCTGAAGTCAGAAACTTCCGATTCAGTCGGCGGGTTCGCTCACCAAGCGGAAAGCTCCAAAGACACCATCCACCCCACGCAACTCGCGGATCAGCTTCTCCACAGAGCCGGGATCGGACAGTTCCACCTCGTAACGGAGAATGGCCACCCTGTCTCTGCCTGTGATAGACGAGGAGGCGGTGATGTTGCCACCAAGATCGGAAATCACTTCGGTCACATCCCGCAGCAACTTCGTTCGGTCGAGAGCTTCGACCTGTACCCAAACAGTGAAGTTTCCGATGCGATCTGCGGGCCATGACACGTCCACCATCCGCTCACGGCGCTCATCGACCAAAGCGTTGAGGTTCGTGCAATCGTCCCGGTGGACAGACACGCCGCGACCGACAGTGACAAACCCCACGATCCCGTCGCCCGGCACGGGAGCACAGCACCGGGCGATCCTCACCATCATGTCTTCTAGACCCTCAACGATGACGCCGGGCCCTGCCGAGGAGTATTTGCGGGGCCGCACTGGAGCCAGCAGATCGTCGTCACCATCGTCCTCGGGGCGGACGGCGCGAAGTATCCGCTGGATGACGGCGTTGGCCCCGATCTCGCCTTCACCGACCGCGGCCATCAATGAAGCAACATCGGGCCTGGCGAACTCGGCGGCAACATCAGCTAACAGCTGATCCCGCTCATTTGCCGAGAGACCGAGACCCTCCTTACGTAGTGCAGTCAGCACCTGTTCGCGCCCATCTAGGGAGGCGTGTTCTCGGCGTTCCTTGAGGAACCACTGTTTGATCTTCGATCTGGCCCGGGAGGTCCGCACGAACTTCAGCCAGTCGCGGGAGGGCCCTGCATCCTGAGACTTCGACGTCAGAACTTCGATGATGTCTCCCGATTCGACTCGGGTAGACAGCGGCATGAGGCGCCCGTTCACTCTGGCTCCCACACACCGGTGACCCACTTCTGTGTGCACGGCGTAGGCGAAGTCCACCGCGGTCGCCCCTCGCGGCAGCGTCTTGACGTCGCCGTTGGGCGTCATCACAAAAACCTCGTCCTGGTAGAGGTCGAGCTTCAAAGAGTCGAGAAACTCCTGGGGGTCGTCCTCGCCCCTAAGCGCCTGCAGATCGCCCACCCACTCGATGGCTGTCGCTTCCCGGCCCTCCTTGTACCGCCAATGGGCCGCCACACCCGCCTCCGCGAGCTGGTGCATCTCCTTGGTTCGGATTTGGACTTCGAGTGGCTTGCCGTCCGGGCCGATGACCGTGGTGTGCAGCGACTGATAGAGGTTGAACTTCGGCATGGCGATGTAGTCCTTGAAGCGCCCAGAAACGGGCATCCATCGGGCGTGGACGAGCCCAAGGACGCCGTAACAGTGCTGCACGGTTTCGACCACGACCCGAATGCCGATCAGGTCGTGGATCTCTTCGAACGGCCTGCCTGACTCGACGATCTTGCGGTATATCGAGTAGTGGTGCTTCGGGCGACCGGAGATCTCTCCCTTGATGTCGGCGTCGGAGATCATCGTTTCGAGTTCCTGAACGACTTTTTCAATGAACACGTCGCGTTCGGGTGCCCGGTCGGTGAGCCGCTTCTCTATCTCTGCAAAACGATCCGGATAAAGAATCTGGAAGCAGCGATCCTCCAGTTCGTGCTTGATCTCTTGGACTCCGAGCCGGTGGGCCAGAGGTGCGTAGATATCGAGCGTTTCTCTTGCGACGCGCTCCTGTTTCTCGCGGCGTAGAGCGTCAACTGTGCGGATGTTGTGAAGCCTGTCGCACAGCTTGATGATCAGGACACGCACGTCCTGGGCCATGGCCACAACCATCTTGCGGATGGTGGCTGCTTGGGCCTGCTGCGGACTGTCGTACTCGAGCCGGTCGAGCTTTGTGACGCCATCGATGAGAAACGCCACCTCCTGGCCGAACTCCGCGACGATGTCCTCCAGACCGATCGCAGTGTCCTCAACGGTGTCGTGCAGAAAGCCGGCAACCAGAGTCGCCTCATCCATGCCGAACTCGGCGAGGATCGCGGTGACCTCCACAGGATGGGTGATGTACGGCTCGCCCGACTTGCGGGTCTGGCCCGCGTGCGCCTTCAAGGCAATCTCGTATGCCCGTTCCAGACGTGTCGTATCCGCGTCAGGATGGTGACGGACGTATTCCGCCAAAACGTATTGGTGGTCCCGCGGGTCAGTACTCGAGGAGAGCATGAAGGGGGAGGTCTCCAAGCCGGTCACGTCCGTTCAGGAACGTCAACTCGATGAAAACGGCGAGGCCTGACACCTCGGCGCCGAGTTTCGAAAAGAGTTCTACGGCAGCGGCGGCCGTTCCACCGGTAGCAATCACGTCGTCGACTATGAGCACCTTGTCGCCGGCATTGGCGGCATCGACGTGAACCTCCAACGAGTCCTCTCCGTACTCGAGGGCAAAGCTCTCGGCAAAAGTGTCGTGGGGAAGCTTGCCTGGTTTGCGAACCGGTATGAAGCCCGCGCCCAGCATTTGGGCGACCGGTGCGGCCAGGGTGAAACCCCGCGCCTCGATGCCAGCGACTCTGGTGATTCCAGAGTCCCTGTGCGGCTCGACCATTAGGGCGAGCAACTCTCCGAACGCCGGCCCATCTCCGAGGACCGGGGTGATGTCGTAGAACAGGACGCCCGGCTTGGGGTAGTCAGGCACTTCACGGATGAGCGAACGTATGTCGGGCACGACTGGATTCTACCGCTCGTCGCCGACCGGCCTCATCGCCGCTTCTTCTTAGGCGGCCGAGCAGGCGGAGCGCTTCCCGGGACAGGCGGTGGCTCGCTCTCCTTAGCGACGGCCGGTTCGCTCCTGGGGGCCTCGGCCTTCGGCGGGCGAGGCGGGGCAGCAACAGCGCTCGACTTGCCGGCTCGCAAATCTCGAATTCTCATCACTTCTGCTCGATGTTCGGTCCAGCGCGATTCGCTTTCCCGCCAGACCGCGAGCAGCGGCCCAGCGATCATGATCGAGGAGTAAGTACCGGCGGCCATACCGACGAACAACGCCAGGGCGAAGTCCTTGAGACTTGCCGCTCCGAGCAGAATCGAACCGACGAAGAGGAGCGAGCCGACCGGCAACAACGAGGTCAGCGACGTGAGAAGTGACCGGATAAGCACCTTGTTCATCGAACGGTTCACAATCTCGGTGTACGTGAACTCCTCTTCCATCTCTGCGGTGTATTCCTCTACGCGATCGAAGACGACCACCGTGTCGTAAAGGGAGTAACCCAAAATTGTCAGCAGAGCCACAACTGTGGCCGGCGTCACCGGGAACTGGAGAAGCGCGTAGACGCCGATGGTGATCACCATGTCGTGCAGCAACGCCACCACTCCAACCAGGCCCATCTTCCACTGGAGGCGCCAGGCGATGAAAAGGACGGCGACGGCAAGGAAAACACCCAGAGCGATAAGCGCCTGACGGGCTACCAGCGCTCCGAAACTCGGACCGACGGCGTCAAGAGAAGTCTGTTCCCGGCTGACTCCTGCGAGGAAGGTGATGGTCTCGATGAGGTCATTTTCCAATTCGGTGTCCAGCGGACCGGTCTGGACGAGAACGGCTGCCCCATCGTCGATGAGCTGAATTCTGGCTCCCGCCAGACCCAGAGCCGAGATCGCATCTCGATATTCCCCGATTTCGGCACCCGCCGGGTTGGGACTTTGCACGGCGAGGCCGCCCTCGAACTCGAGACCGAAATTGAGCTGACGCACACCCAGAGAGAGCAAGGAAATAACTATCAGTGCCGCCGAGAACATGAACCATCTGCGTCGCAGGCCAACGAAGTCGATAGTCGTCTCGCCTCGCGAAAGGTCCGAAAGCCGACTCATGGTGTCGCCTCGATCCCTGCGGCGCCGGTGATCGAGAACCGTCCCCCGGAGCCCAGACGCGATCTACCAACCAGCCACACAGCCCTCTGGGTATAGGCCCGGGCCACCACAAGATCGAGAATGGTGGCAATCCCGAGCGCCAGGGCGAATCCACGCACTGCACCCACGGCCAACAGCCACAACAGCCCCGCCCCCAGGAGAGACACCGTGTCGGCGGTGAGAATCGTCCGCCACGCCCCTTTGAATCCTTCGGTGACAGCGGAGTCCATCTCCGCTCCGGCGCGGAGTTCGTCCTTGACCCGTTCGAAATAGACGATGTAGGAGTCGGCGGTGATACCCACCGACACGATCACACCGGTTACGCCCGCCAAGGTCAGGGTCAGGCCAAACCCTTCTAGGTAGCCCAGCAGAGCGAATACCGACACAAGAAGCGATCCGAACACCGTCAGGCCGACCAAGGCCACCAGACCGAGCGAGCGGTAGTAAGCCAGGAGGAGGAGACTGACAAGGAACAAGCCGCCAGCGCCGGCGATCAGACCAACCCGCAACGAGTCGACGCCGAGCGAAGCCGAAACCTTGGACACCGACGAACGTTCGAACGAGACGGGCAAAGACCCGTACCGGAGCACCACGCCTAGATCCTTCGCTTCCGCCTCGGAGTCCGATGAGGCCCCCAGGGTGATTGACGCCTGTCCACCAGTGATTCCCACTCCCGGGCTCACGTCGATGTTCACTTCGGGAGCGGCAAGGATCTCGCTGTCCAACACGATCGCTATCTGGCGGCGAGGGTCTCCGAATCCGTAGCGGGCAGCCTCCCCGGTGAGGTCGGCGAAAGTATCCCCGCCCGCGCTGGTAAGCCCCAGGGACACACTCCACTGGCCGTTCTGGGTGTTGAAACCGGGGACAGCCGAAGCTACGTCTGACCCGAAGAGGGCCGCGGGTCCGAGATGCAGGACCGCGGCAGTGACCCCACCCGTCAGAGGGCTGGGTCTCTCGTACAGCAAATAGGACTCGGTTTCGAGATCATCATCGATTGACAGCCCCGTCACAGGGTCGACACCCTCAGGGGCGGCATCGCCGGTTAGCGGTCCCGTCTCACCAGGTGTTTCGCCAAGGACAGGACGAAAGCTGAGCTGACCCGTCTGGCCTATAGCGTCCAAGGCTCGACGCTCATCCTCGACACCTGGCAGCTGGACCACGACCGTGTTGTTCCCAGAAATGGCGATTTCTGGTTCCTGAACCCCACCGATTGCCTCGATCCGGCTTCGCATGACTTCGACAGCGACCTCGAGGAGTTCGGGGTCCGTGTCAGGGGGGGCGGTCAAAACGACCGAAGTTCCACCCTGCAGGTCAAGACCGAGTCGGGGCGTGATGCCTGACGCCGTCAACGCGGCCATCCCGCCCCACGCAATCGCGAAGACGACGAGGAGCCCGATCAGGCGGCGACGCACTTCTTAGTTCTCGGAACCGGACCGCGTAGCGATTGCACGCCTGGCGAAACGGACGCGACCGCTCTCGACTTCCAGCACAACGGACTCATCGTCGAGCGAGACGACCTGACCCATGATTCCGCCGATGGTCTGTACTTGGTCGCCGATAGTGAGAGCATTCTGGATCGTCTCGACCTGCTTCTTCCGCCTCCGCTGAGGAAGGATGAAGAGGACGACGAAGGCGCCCAACATGAGAAGCAGGAAGACGGGCGAACCGCCTGAACCACTGGTGGCTTCTGCTGCGAGGATGATCATTTCGGACAAGCTGAGACACTCCTGGCCCGGGGGAAGCCGCGAGATTACTCGTCTGGCGCCGAGACACCATTCGAGCGGCGCTCGACTGTCTGAAGATGCAGGTCGGCGAAGCGCCCGGCCGCGATAGCCGCACGAACCTCGGCCATGAGACCGAGCGTGTACGACAAGTTGTGGATCGACAAAAGTCGGAACACTGATAGCTCACCTGTCAGAAGTAGGTGGCGCAGGTACCCGCGGCTCACCTGGCTACACGCTCGACACTCACATTCGGGGTGGAGCGGTCGGGGGTCTGCTGCGTACTCGGCGCGCCGGAGGTTGAAGTCCCCGTCCGGGGTCAGCACCCGACCATGACGCGCCAGCCTGGTCGGCCAGACGCAATCAAACAGATCGCATCCCCGTGCGATGGCGTCAAGCACCCCTTCGGAGTCTCCCAACCCCATCACATAGCGAATCCGGTCTTCGGGGAGCTCAGGGACTGTCGCCTCCAGTGCCCGGTTTCGCTCTTCGGCACTCTCGCCGACCGAGAGTCCGCCGATGCCAAAGCCTGGAAAGCCGAGGTCGGCCGTCGCCCGGGCGCTTCGGACCCGCAGCTGCGTGTCGACTCCGCCTTGGACGATGCCGAAAAGCGCTTGATCGCTTCTGGTGTGGACGGAGAGTGCTCGCTCGGACCACCGGAGGGTCTGTTCGAGCGCCGCTTCAACCGCCTCCGCGGTGGCTGGCAGCCCGATGAGGACATCGAGCACCATCGCAACGTCCGCACCGATCAGTTGCTGAACTCGTATCGCCTCCTCCGGCGAAAGCCGCACCTCAGAACCGTCGTAGGTAGAGCGGAAGATCGCTTCTTCTTCGTTGACTCGGGGGTCGAGGGAGAAGATCTGATAGCCACCCGAGTCCGTGAGCGTCGGACCCGCCCAGCCCTGGAAGCGGCCCAGTCCACCCAGAGAGGCGATCGTTTCCGCACCGGGCCGCAACATGAGGTGGTAGGTGTTGGACAGAACCATCTCGGCGCCAACCTCGGCCAAATCCGTCGCGTCGAGCCCTTTAACGCTTGCCCGAGTTCCGACGGGCATGAAGGCGGGCGTGGACACTTCGCCGTTGGCAAGGTGGAGCGTGCCGGATCGGGCGCCCCCGTCCTGGGATCGGACCGTGAGTTCTGCCGTCATGGTCTCTCGCAATACATGGCGTCGCCGAAACTGAGGAAGCGATAGCCGCGTTCCAGCGCGGTCGAGTAAGCCGACCGCCAGCCATCACCCATGAACGCTGACAGCATCACGAGTAGAGAAGAACCGGGGACGTGGAAGTTGGTGACCAGGCCATCGACCACCCGGAAGCTACTGCCGGGTTTGAGGAAGAGCTCGGTCCGACTTTCGCCTGCGTGGACGGTCCCATCGTCCCGGGCGAAGGTCTCCAGCGTCCTCACCACGGTCGTACCGACGGCGATCACCCGCCTTCCATCAGATCTCGCTCTTCGGATGGCTTCAGCAGTGTTCGGGGGCACCACGCACCACTCTGAATGCATCACGTGGTCGGTGATGTCCTCCGTAGCGATCGGTCGGAATGTCCCGAGCCCGACATGAAGTTCGACCGCCGCCCGTTGAATCCCTGCCCTCTCCAACCGTTCGAGAAGCGCTGGCGTGAAATGCAGGCCTGCGGTCGGAGCAGCCGCCGAACCAACCACATCCGCGTAGACGGTCTGGTACCGCTCTGGGTCAGCAAGTTCGCCTTTGATGTACGGAGGCAGCGGCACCGTGCCGATCTCCTCGAGCCGCGACTCGTCTGAGAAGACCACCTTTACGACACCGTCGACCGGATTTTCGGTGACGACCGCCTCTACCCCACCGAACTCGAGCCGTGTGCCGACTCTGATTCGCCGAGCTGGCGAAACTATGGCGGACCAGGAGGAATCTGACCTCTCCAGCAGCATCAGTTCGACTTTCCCACCGGTCGGGATTTTGCGGCCTTGCAACCGGGCATGTCGTACACGACTCGAATTGACCACAACCAAATCGCCGGGCACCAGCAAGTCCGGAAGGTCGGCAAAGATGTGATCCGACAAGTCTCGGGTATCGAGCAGCCGGGCCGAGTCGCGCGGTTCGACCGGTCGCTGAGCGATGGCGGTCTCTGGCAGGTCGAAAACGAACTCCGACAGCTGCATTAGAGGTCGAAGCTGGGGTGTCCCGTTGCGGGAGGCTCGAGACCGAGGTGTCGGTATGCCCCCGCCGTCGCTATCCGGCCGCGCGCCGTCCGCTGGATCAGTCCCAACTGGAGCAGGAAGGGCTCATAAGCGTCTTCGACGGTCTCGGTCTCTTCGCCCACTGCGATGGCCAAGGTGTTGAGACCCACGGGCCCCCCGGAGAATCTATTGACGATCGCATCGATGATGGCCCTGTCGACTTTGTCGAGCCCAAGTGCGTCGATCTCGTATATCTCGAGCGCTTCATCTGCGACACTCTCTCGAATGGTTCCATCCCCTCGGGCGACTGCGTAGTCGTGAACCCTCGCCAGTAGACGGTTGGCGATCCGGGCGGTTCCTCGGCTGCGGCGAGCAATGGTGCGAGCGGCCGCCTCGTCGATGTCCGCGTCGAGGATCGAGGCGGACCGCAACACGATCCTCTGCAGGTCTTCTGCGGTGTAGTAGTCGATGCGTTCGACCAGCCCGAACCGGTCACGCAAAGGCGCAGACACCGTGCCGATCCGAGTGGTCGCACCCACCAGCGTGAAGGTCGGTAGATCGAGCCTGATCGAACTGGCCGCCGGGCCCTTTCCGAGAATGATGTCCAGCTCGAAGTCCTCCATCGCCGGGTAGAGCACCTCTTCGACCGACCGTGACAGTCGGTGGATCTCATCGATGAAGAGCACGTCGCCGTCACCGAGCTTGGTGAGGATCGCTGCGAGGTCGCCGGGTCGCTCGAGCGCCGGGCCCGAGGTGACGTGCAGCGCTACGTCCATCTCCGCCGCCACGATGACCGACAGCGAGGTCTTGCCGAGACCCGGCGGGCCGGCGAAGAGGAAATGGTCCGGCGGCTGTC
>JBGTKD010000003.1:0-14634 GCA_041744795.1 Acidimicrobiia bacterium | reverse complement strand
GGGCCGCCGGAGCCGTCGGACTTAGTTTTTCGCCTGAGTGAAGTAGTCCTCGAAGTTGATCTCGAAGTCGCCGGTGTCGGTGATGATCTCGAGGCGGGCCCGAAGCTCGTCCGACGGATAGATCGTCTCGTCCTCGAGGATTTCGGGATCGATGAATTGGTCAGCCGCCTCGTTCGGGCTGGCGTAGTAGGTCCAGTTCGTCAACTGAGCCCCGTTTTCAGCATCGAGGAGGAAGTTCATGAACGCATGCGCTGTGCATGGCGCAGCTGAGTCGACCGGGACGGCCATGTTGTCAACCCAGAGCGTTCCTCCCTCTTCGGGCACGAAATACGCGAAGTTGTCAGGATCGTCGGCTTCCCAAATGCTGATCAGCAAGTTGCCCGAGTATCCCTGCGCCACTGCCACTTCGCCTGTGATCAGGGCGCTCGAGTACTGGTCGGAATCGAACTGGGTGATGTTCGCTTTGGCTGCCGAGATCACATCTGCCGCTTCCTGGAGGGCGTCGAGACTCGCCTCATTCAGCGAGTAGCCGAGATACTTGAGTGCTGCGCCCATCGTCTCTCGTGGATCGTCGAGCACGGACACTCCTCCCGCAAAGCCAGCCGTCAATTCGGGATCGAAGATGAGCGCCCAGCTGGGTTCGTAGTCCTCGCCGACGACCGAGATGTTGACAGCCAAACCTGTGGTACCCCACTGATAGGCCACCGAATAGACGCCTCCAGGGTCGTAACCCGGCGAGGCGAACTCAGAAGCCAGATTCGTTATGTTCGGAACCGCATCCCTCTGGACCTCCATGAGAAGGCCCTCTTCGATCATGATCCCGACCATGTAGTCCGACGGCACGATCAGGTCGTAGGTGACCCCTGCCTGGATCTGGGCGAGCATCGCCTCATTCGACTCGTAGAAAGACTCGATGACGTCAACGCCGGTTTCGGCCTCGAAAGCGGCGATCAATTCCGGGTCCATGTACTCGGACCAGTTGTAAAAGTTGAGCGTGGTGGAGTCGGTCTCGCCGACCTCACATTCCACATCTTCAACAGCGCCCTGATCCTCTCCGCAGGCGGCAAGCACCAAGCCGAGCACCACAACGCTGAGAAGCGTCCTATTCATTCTCATACAGTCATTCCTCCTGATTTGGCGAGCGATTGCCCTTTTGGAACAGCAGAGAAACACCCACCAGGATCATTGACGCTACCAACATCACGGTGCTCACCGCGTTGATCAGCGGGGTCACTCCTCTCCTCACCAACCCGAACACGTAGACCGGAAGTGTCGTCGAACCTGGTCCTGACACAAAGCTCGTGACGACCACGTCATCGAGGCTGAGAGTGAGGGCAAGCAACGCACCCCCCACGACACCGGGCAGTATCAGCGGCAAGGTGACCCGCCGGAAGGCCTGCCAACGGTCTGCATAGAGGTCGGCCGCAGCCTCTTCTAGCGCTCCGTCGAGTTGGCTGAGGCGGGCGCGCACGACGACTGCAACAAATGAGATGTTGAAGGCGATGTGGCTCAACGCGATAGTGCCGAGCCCGAAATTGAGGCGGGCGAAACCGCCAACCAACTGAAAGGCCTGAGCGAAGAAGAGCAGCATCATCACTGCCATCGTCACGTCGGGGATGATGATCGGAAGGTAAAGAAGTCCGTCGAGGGTGCCCCTGCCTCGAAAGCGGAAACGCTCCATAGCTATGGCAACCATCGTGCCCAGCACTGTGGAAACGACTGTCGCCACAAGGGCCACGATCAGGGTGTTGCGAAGGGCGCGCATGACATCGCTGTTGCGGAACATCTCGCCGTACCAGTGGGTCGAGAAGCCAGTCCACACCCCCACGACCCGATTCTCGTTGAAGGAGTAGACGATCAGCAGGAGGATCGGGAGATAGAGAAACGCGAACACCAACCAGGTGTTTCCCGCGAGAAGTCTCTCGATCGGGCTCTTTGGACGGATGGCGGAGGAGACGGTCATGTGTTCTTCGCTCCCGCCCTGAAGTAAAGAATGGCCGCGAACAGCATCACAACCATCACAGCCACAGAGAGTGCCGACCCGTATGGCCAGTTCCTAGCCGACAGGAACTGGCCGACGATGTAGTCGCCGAGCAATGTCGTCCGCGCTCCCCCGAGGAGTGCCGGGGTCACGTATGCGCCGAGTGAAGGAATGAATACAAGGATCGAGCCGGCGACCACGCCGGGCATCGACAGCGGGAATGTCACCTTTCTGAATGCAGTCCAACCGCTCGCATAGAGATCACGGGCCGCCTCAACCAGGTTCCAGTCCATCCGCTCCAACGAGGCGTAGAGCGGGAGGACCATGAACGGGAGGAATCCATACACGAGCCCAATCAGGACGGCAGTGTTGGTAAAGAGGATGCGGATCTCGTCGCCGCCGAAGAATTGACTCAGCTGGCTGATCGGCCCGTTCGAGCCCAGCAACACCCGCCAGGCGTAAGTGCGGACAAGGAAGTTCGACCAGAACGGAATCATCACCAGAACAAGAAGGAAGTTGCGCAGAGCCGTACCGCGGGTGGCGATGAAGTAGGCAAACGGGTACGACGCCACCAGACAGATCACTGTGGTCACAAGCGCCAGCCCCAGGGAACGCAGTGCGATGTCCCGGACGATCGGCTCTGTCAGCCTGGCGTAGCTGTCGAAATTCCATGCTTCGAGAACAGTCCGCCCGGTCCGCGACCTGGTCGCGAATGAGTAGACGAAAACAATGAGGAACGGAAGCGCAAAGAACAGGACCAGATAGACGTAGCTTGGAAGAGCGAGCAGTAGCCCCCGCCGCGCATCTGCCTTCTCAGCAGATAGTTCGAGTGCGTCGCGTTCGCTCCCCAGCGACGGTGGAGTGATCGTCGGCGGCGTCGTCAATCGGCCACCACCAACATCGCCGATGGATGCCAGACTGCCACCACCCGGTCGCCTGGCGAATAATGCTCGACGCCAGGTCGGTTCTCCTCTTTGGCCTCGAGCCGACCGGCGGGGGTGTCTACGTCGTAGTAGAACACGTCGCCGTAGTAGGTACGACGCGCCACTGTCCCCTCGATACGGTTGAAACCGTCGGGTACGGATTCGTCGAGGTCGTAGAGCTCGAGCCGTTCGGGACGGATCGCCACGGTCACGTCTGCGCGATCGGCCATCCCCGTGGCCACCAATACCCGATGGCCGCCAAGCAGCGCAACCGATCCCGCGTCGATGACTTTGGCTGTGAGGAGATTGATCTCACCGATGAAGTCTGCGACGAACCGCGACTTCGGGTGCTCATAGATCTCCTCTGGCGGGCCGACCTGGTGCAACTTGCCCGCACTCATCACGCCAATTCGGTCGCTCATCGTCAACGCCTCCTCCTGGTCGTGAGTGACGTAGACGAAGGTGATACCGACACGCTCCTGAAGTTCCTTCAACTCGACCTGCATGGCCTGGCGGAGCTTGAGATCCAGTGCGCCAAGTGGCTCGTCGAGGAGCAAAACCTCAGGTTCGTTCACCAGAGCGCGGGCAAGGGCGACACGTTGCTGCTGGCCGCCGGACAATTGATTGGGCTTGGCGTCGGAACGGTGACCGAGTTGAACCATGTCGAGAGCACGAGCGACCCTTTCTTGGGTCTCGTTCGATGAAACCTTCTTCATTCGGAGTCCGAACGCCACATTGTCCTCGACTGTCATGTGCGGAAAGAGAGCATATGACTGGAACACGGTGTTGACGGGCCGTCGATGGGGCGGCTCCAAACCGACCTCGGCTCCATGGATCCTGATCGAGCCCGCCGTAGGGAACTCGAAGCCAGCGATCATGCGCAGGGTTGTGGTCTTGCCGCATCCCGATGGTCCGAGCAACGAAAAGAACTCACCGTCGGCCACGTCAAGATCGACTCCCGCTACGGCGACTACGTCGCCGAAATGCTTGGTCACTCCCGAGAGCGATACCGCTGGCTCCGTCACTTATGTTCCCTCCGATCAAAGACGACGTGCCCAGCGCTCATCGTCAACTCCACACCGATCCCGGCCGGATCTGGGACCGCGAACGGATCCCGATCGAGCAGTACAAGATCGGCAACGTTACCGAGCCGAATCCGGCCCCGGCGCCACGCCTCGCCATTGATTACTGCAGAACCGAGAGTGAACCCGGCCAGAGCCTGATCGAGACTCAGACGCTCTCTGGGTATGAAGACGGATGGTGCGTCGTCACCGGGGGGTTGGCGTCTCACTGCCACAGAAATCTGATCCATCACATCACCCGACGACACCGGCCAGTCACTGCCCATCGCGAGCAGTGCACCCGACCTGGCGAGCGACCCGAACGGGTACTGCCAGGCGGACCTCTCTTCGCCCAGGAACGGGATGGTCATCTCGGTCATGGCGGGTTCGTTGCATGCCCAGAGAGGCTGGCAGTTCGCTGCCACCCTAAGTTCTGCGAACCTCGGAACGTCGTCCGGGTCGACCACCTGAAGGTGGGCAATGTGATGAATTGGTCCCGACCAGCCGTTGTGAGTCCTCGCAGTCTCCACGGCGTTGAGCGCGTGGCGCACAGCCCGGTCACCGATAGCGTGGAAGTGGCATTGGAGACCTAACCCGTCGAAGCGGGTCACCGCCTCGTCAATGACTTCGGGTGGGATGAAGTCGATACCTGTGTGCTGTCCGCCAGGGTGTCCCTGATAGGGGGCACTAAGCGCAGCCGTGAAATTTTCACAGACCCCGTCGAGCATCAGCTTCACCGACGTTGGGCGGTAGATGGACGACCCCTCCCGGCTGCGCTGGACGATCTCATCGACCTGGTCAAGCCCTCGATCTCGGTCCCACCAAAGAGCGCCGACCACCTGGCTCGTGGCGGTCGACCTCAGATAGCCATTGTGCTGACGATCCGTTACCCAGGCGTCCTGCCAACCGGTCACACCTTTGGAGTACAAGTACTGGCTGCCCAGCTCGAGCGCCAAGGCGATGGCGCTCGAGTCTGGGGCAGGCAGCACAGCATCCAGCAACCGCATCGCGCCTTCGTGCAAGGTTCCCTGTGGGGTGCCGTCAGGAAGTCGCTCGATACGGCCATCGGGAGGATCCGGCGTGGCGGCTGTGATGCCAGCACGACGAAGGGCTTCAGAGTTTGCCCAAGTCGAGTGCCCGTCGCGAACCTGGATCGCGGCCGGGCGGTCGGGCGCCAGCGAGTCAAGCAATGTCGCTGACGGAGTTCCGCCTTCGTACCACTCGTAAAGCCAACCGCCCCCTGTCAACCACCGTCCAGCATCGAGCCGCGACGCGGCAAGCGAGATGTGGTCTTCGGCCGCCCGCCGGGATGTCATCTCGGTCAGATCGCACGCGAGGATCCGCATCCCGCCCGTCATCGGATGTACATGAGCATCGATGAACCCTGGGACTAGGAAGCGATCACCGACATCGACGACCTCGGCACCGGACGGATCTGAATCGACGCCGACGATCTTCCCGCCGTCCACAACCACGGATCGATTCGGGACCCGGCCGGTCCCGGCGGACCATCGCCAGCCACCCACGAACGACTTTCGCATCGGCGGCACCTTACGCGCGCCCCGCCCACGAAGGGATTCCATTGCTCTCGTAAGTGCCATACGTTCCCCGCCAAGCAACCAGGAGATCCGGCCTTGTCTTTGTCCGAAGTCCGCTCTGACACCCTCGCCTACGTCCTCGAACCACTGCACCGGACGCGCAATTGGATGAAATTCCTCGCCGTCCTCTTGTTTGTCGCTGGCGGGATCAACGCCCTCAGCGTTATCGGTCTCGTAGTGGCCTGGATCCCAGTCCTTGTCGGCGTCCTCCTTTGGCAGGCGGCCGGGGCACTTACGGATGGATACCCGTCCGACGCGGACCTACTTCGCCGCGCATCCGAGAGGCTGCGCCACCTCTTCATGACGTATGCAGTGCTGGCGGTCCTGGCCCTAGTCGGGTTCTTCATGCTTCTCGGGCTCGGGTTTATCGGTGCCATCGCCGAAGTGCTCTGAGCTTCGTTAGGGTCTGGTCCTTCTCAAGACCCGGTGACCCGTGACAGACCCGACCCTCGCCGCATTCCGACAGAGCATCGACAACATCGATGCTGCCCTCGTCTTTCTGCTCGCCGAACGCTTCGCCACCACCAAGAAGGTCGGCATCTACAAGGCTGAGGCGGGTCTACCGCCAGCAGACCCTGAGCGGGAAGAGGTGCAGATCGCCCGACTCAGGGAACTTGCCGAATCCGCCCGCCTGGATCCCGAGTTCTCTGAGAAGTTCCTTCGCTTCATCATCGACGAGGTCATCCGCCATCACGAGCACATCGCCTCGGAAAACCCCGGGTAGCAGTGGTCAGCGCGGCCGTCGCTGAGCCGTTGACCGTCGGCGCCCTGGGTGCAACGGCGCTCGTTCTCATAGACCCTCCAGACGCCGGCATCCCGTGGTGTCCATCTGCTCTCATCTTCGGCGTCGTGTGCCCACTGTGTGGTTTGACCCGCGGGGTGGCGCGTCTCGTTCGCGGGGAAATAGCTGCATCCGTCGAGTTTCACCCGATGGCGTGGGCAGTCCTCGCAGTCGCCTGTGGAGCATGGATCGCCTGGTTCGGGCGACGGGCGGGCTGGTGGTCGTGGCGGAGCCCACGACTTGAGAGGTTGAGCGTTTACGGCCTTGCTATTGGTCTCGTCATCACCTGGATATGGCGAGCGGCTATCGGATCGCTCCCGTCAATCAGCGGATAACCAGTTCCGGATGTGTCCTCACCCGCGGTTTGCGGGCGATGACCGCGTCGGCCAAAGCCTCAAATGCCAGGGCTGACTCCGAATCGGGAGCCACCTCCACAACAGGGGCACCACGATCGGCTCCTTCTCGCATGCTCGGCAGCAGCGGAATACGCGCCATGAGCGGAACATTGAGATCCACGGCCAACGCCTCGCCACCCCCCGAACCGAACAGCTCGTAGCGTTTGCCGTCGTCGCCGGTAAACCACGACATGTTCTCGACAACGCCCATCACCTCCTGATTCACCTGACCCGCCATCAGCGCAGCCCGTTTCGCAACCCTCTGAGCGGTCGGTTGCGGTGTGGTTACCACCAACACCTGAGCTCGAGGCAGGAACTGCGCCATCGAAATAGCGATGTCACCTGTTCCTGGTGGCATGTCGACGATCAGGAACTCGGGGTCGTCCCACCAGACGTCCTGGAGGAACTGTTCGATGGCTTTGTGGAGCATGGGCCCTCGCCATACGACCGCCTTGTCGTCGGGCACGAAGAAGTCCATCGACATCGCTTTCACGCCATGGGCCTCTGGCGGGATGATGGACTGGTCGATGACGACCGGGGGCTGGGAGATCCCAAGCATTCTGGGGATCGAGAATCCCCAGATGTCACCATCGATGACGCCAATTGTGTGACCTCTCCGGGCGAGCGTCACGGCGAGATTCGTCGTGACGGACGACTTGCCCACACCGCCCTTTCCCGACGAGACAGCCACGACCCGAGTCCGAGAGCCGGTCTCGCCGACCGCAGGCGGTGCACCCACGCGCAGGGCAGCCATCATCGCCTCCCTACCCGCATCGTCCATCACCTCGATTGTGACCTCGGCTTCGCGCCCCGAGGCGTCGAGTACTTCCTGGATGCGGCGCTCCAATTCGGGTAGGGCCGGATAGTTGGGCACCGGCACCGACACGGTGAGACGGTCACTGCCCATACGGCGGCGCTCGGCGAGGGCCACCATCCCGAGATCTCCTAGCGGGCGATGGAGGAGCGGATCCTCCACGGCCCCTACCGAGTCCCGAAAATCCTGGTCGTCCGCCATATTTCCCCTACGGTCGTCGTGTTTAGAAACTGCTCGAAACTATAGTTTTGGAGGTGTCCCAACCCATCTCCGCCGAATCCCAGGAACTCGATCGCAGTATCGGCGACCTGACTGCCGCCCTGGGCGACCCTACGAGACGAGCGATATTCATCGCCATTCGCGAATCAGGCGACCCCATGACGAGCAGCGATGTCGCCGGGTTGTTCGGCATCCATACCAACGTGGCTCGACACCATCTCGACAAGCTCGCCGGCGATGGATACCTGCGGATCACGCACCGTCGCCAGAACGGAAGGACCGGGCCCGGAGCGGGTCGTCCGGCCAAGTGTTACGAAGCGACTTCGAAGGAAATCGATCTGCACTTCCCCAGCCGTAGAGCCGACGTCCTAATCGAACTGCTTCTCCGAATCGTCGCCCGAGCTGATGTCACTGACCTGCCCGCCGTGGCAGAGGCCGTCGGTCGGGAGTACGGAAGAGAGATTGCATCTGAGATCGGGAGCCCCGACGAGCGGGGATACGACGAAGCCGTGAAAGCAGTCGCCGAAGCAATGACAGGCGTCGGTTTCCACATGTCTCCTGATCTGGACGGACACCGATTGCTCACTTCGTTCTGTCCCTTCGGCGACGCTGCCACAGGCCACCCTGATGTCGTCTGCTCGCTCGATCGAGGGCTCGTCGGGGGGCTGTTTGAGTTGTTGAGCCAGGGATGCGAACCGGTTCTCTACCCCTCCCCCGCCGACAACGACGCCTGTATCACCGAAGTCCCCGTCAGTATCTCCCGCCACTGAAACGAGCGGCGGCCTGGTCGGATTGGCGCTTTGACGGGGTCGTAGACTCGGCCACGAGACACCGAAAGGCCAGCACCGATGACCTCCGCACACCCGACAGTCCAAACCCCGTTAGGCGAGCGCCGCATAGCGTCCCTCTCGACCGCAGGTGAGGTGGACCACCTTCCTTACAGCATCAAAGTGCTCCTGGAATCCGCTATCCGGAACGAAGACGGCCTTCGCGTCACTGCCGACAACATCGCAGCCATCGCCGCCTACGACCCGGCCACAGCAGGAAACACTGAGATCCCCTTTATTCCGGGAAGAGTGGTCCTTCAGGACTTCACCGGTGTTCCGGCGGTCGTTGACCTGGCCGCCATGCGGGCAGCCATCGTTCGGATGACCGGCGACCCCGACTCGGCAGAAAAGGTCAATCCGGGCGTCCCTTGCGACCTGGTCATAGACCACTCGGTCCAGGTCGACGCCTTCAACCGGCCCGATGCCCTCCTCATCAACAGTCGCAGGGAATTCGAGCGCAACCAGGAACGCTACGAGTTTCTCAAGTGGGGCCAATCCGCTTTCAAGAACTTCCGAGTTGTACCCCCGGCAACTGGCATCGTGCATCAGGTCAACCTCGAGTACCTCGCCAAGGTGGTCTGGGACGATGGCACCTGGCTGTATCCCGACTCACTGGTAGGAACCGACAGCCACACCACGATGATTAACGGACTCGGCGTGGTCGGATGGGGCGTAGGCGGGATCGAGGCCGAAGCAGCGATGCTCGGGCAGGCGATCTCGATGCTCCTGCCGGAAGTCGTCGGATTCCGGCTCACGGGCCGACTACCGGAAGGAGGCACAGCCACCGACCTTGTTCTGAGGGTCACCCAGATGTTGCGCGAGCATGGTGTCGTCGGGAAGTTCGTCGAGTTCTACGGCCCCGGTCTAGCGGATATGCCGCTGGCCAATAGGGCAACAATCGCCAACATGGCACCCGAATACGGAGCCACCGTCGGGTTCTTTCCTGTCGATGATCAGACTCTCCGCTACCTGCGTCTTACCGGCCGCTCGGACCAGCTCGTGGAGGCGATCGAGCAGTACTACCGGGAGCAGGGGATGTGGCGAGAGGACAGTCGGGAAGTTTCTTACTCTTCCCAAGTCCACCTCGACATGTCGACCGTAGAACCATCGCTGGCGGGTCCGAAGCGGCCGCAAGACCGAATCGCACTCTCCGGTATGAAGGGCCAGTGGCATCAGGATCTGGCGAACACGTTCGGCAAGGCTTCCGCCGCAGCAACCGGGACGGCCAACGCAATGACGGCCGAGGGGGGACCGACGAACGACCACACCGAACCGCTGACCCAGGTCGAAGTCACTTTCGAAGACCGCACCTTCGAGATGGAGGACGGTGATGTCGTAATCGCCGCCATCACGTCTTGTACGAACACCTCCAATCCCGACGTCATGGTTGGCGCGGGCCTTGTCGCTCGCAAGGCGAGGGCACTCGGACTCAATCGTATGCCGTGGGTGAAAACCTCTCTGGCTCCCGGCTCAAAGGTCGTGACCGAATATCTGTCCTCGTCAGGCCTGCTCGACGATCTGGAAGCGACCGGCTTCTACAACGTCGGATACGGGTGCACGACATGTATTGGGAACTCGGGGCCGCTACCCGATGAGATCTCGGCAGCGATCAACGCCCATGATCTCGTCGCCACATCGGTGCTCTCCGGAAACCGAAACTTCGAAGGGCGCATCTCGCCCGATGTGCAAGCCAACTACCTCGCATCGCCGCCACTGGTTGTCGCGTACGCGCTCAAGGGAACAGTCGACTGGGACCCGATCAACGAGCCGATCGGAACGGACAACGTCGGCAACGACGTGTTCCTTGCAGACATTTGGCCGACCCAGGCCGAGATCTCCGAGATCGTCGCCGAGCACGTCACCAAGAGCCAGTTCGTGGAGAAATATGCAGACGTGTTCAGTGGCGCCGAGGAGTGGCAGTCGATCGACACGACCGGCGGTGCTCTCTATCAGTGGAACGAGCAGTCGACCTACGTCCAGGAGCCGCCATTCTTCTTGGACCTGGATCCAGAGGTCGAACCTCTGGCTCCCATCGACGGCGCCAGGGTCCTAGCAAAGCTGGGCGACTCGGTGACAACCGACCACATATCCCCCGCAGGGTCGATCAAGGTGGACTCACCTGCTGGCCAGTATCTGATCTCCCAGGGCGTGCAACCCCCGATGTTCAACTCCTACGGGTCGCGGCGGGGCAACGATCGGGTGATGACCCGCGGAACTTTCGCGAACATCAGGGTTCAGAACCAACTCGTTCCCGGCACCGAGGGAGGGATCACGATCGATTGGACCGACGGGAACGTGAAGCCGATCTACGACGCGGCGATGAACGCCCGAGAGGCCAACATCCCCCTCGTAGTGCTGGCGGGCCATGACTACGGCATGGGCTCTTCGCGGGACTGGGCCGCGAAGGGAACATTCCTCCTGGGGGCCAAAGCCGTCATTGCCGCGAGCTTCGAACGTATCCATCGGTCCAACCTCGTGATGATGGGTGTCCTCCCCCTCGAGTTCACCGACGATGCCGACGCAGACAGACTCGGTCTGGACGGTACGGAATCGTTCCACATCGAATTGGACAACTCGTTGACGCCCCGACAGTTCATCCCCGTGACAGCCACCAAGGGCGACGGTTCACACGTGGAGTTTGCGACTGTGGCCCGCGTCGACACTCCCATAGAGGTCGACTACCTGCGACATGGAGGAATCCTCCACTACGTCCTCCGCCAGATGGCCGCCGCCGACTGAAACCCCCGTACCCAGGGCCAGATGGGTTCGCACGGTCACGGAGCGGGAGTTGTCTCATCGATCTCCTCCGCGGTGACAGGGTGAGCCCTGAGAGCCTCAAAAATCTCTTCGCGGAAGAACTTGAAGGTACGGCCACCCGGCAGTTTGTACGCCGGGAGCCGCCCCTCCCTGGCGTACTTTCGAACCATTTGCACGTTCATGCCGAGCAGGTCAGCCACTTGGGCAGCATCGAGGATGGGAGGAAGGTCGTGGGCATCGGTCATGTGAACAGCCTCCCGTGATTTATCGGTAGATGGCGTTGTTCAAGGTTAGCTCGCGATTGTCGCTCGGCCAGGATCTAGGCTGGCGTCCATGACGGAAGCGAAGCAGCCCGACTCGGTCGAAGACTTCGAGGACCCAGGGGTCATGATCAGCGAGCCGACGAAGATCATCCGGATCGCCTCGATGACCAGGGCGCTGCTCGAGGAAGCGCGTTCCGCCGGTCTCGATGAGGCTGGACGCAGGAAGCTGATGGACATCCACGACAAGTCCCTCGCCGAACTACGCGACGTACTCGCTGATGACCTGCTCGAAGAGTTCAACGAAGTGTTCGCACCGGTGCGGTCCGACGTCGTTCCATCTGAGTCCGTCTTACGGATCGCTCAGGCGCAACTGATCGGATGGCTTGAGGGACTATTTCACGGCATCCAGGCATCGCTTGCCAGCCAACAGATGGCTGCCCAGGCCCAGCTCGCCCAGATGCAACAAAGACGGCTTACTCGGCCGTCGGGCGCGGCCGAGGCCGAGGTCGACCAGACAGGCTTGTACCTCTAGTCGACCCTCTGGTCTGCGTCGTCCAAAGGTTCGGGCTCGCTTGGAAGTATCAGAATCTCGGCTGTGGGTTCGTCTGCTCCGGCGTTCAGCCGCTCGATCATCCGGTCTCTCGACGCCGGCGTTCCAAACGCCGTCACCACGTCATTCGCCGCTAGCGCGGTTGAGCCGCCCGGGACCAAGACCTCAGTTCCCCGCCGTACGGCGACGAGGGTTGAACCCTCCGGCCATCGGATGTCTCGAACGATCTTCCCGTCGGCAATCGATCCGGGAGGGACTCGGAAGTCGTAATAACTGGCCTTCGGATCCGTGCGTTGACGGAGACGGTCCCGTTCCAGGGCCAGATCCGTCTCCGAACCCAGAGCCTGGTGGTAGGCCCCAACGGCGTCTTCGCGACGAAAGAACCCGACAAGCTCCCCTGAGTCGCCGTCTGCGACAACAGGCAGCCTCCCCACGCCTAGTACCGCCATCCGCACGAGGGCCTGGGAGACGGGAGTGAGCGGGCCGACCGTGACAGGTGACGGGGTCATCGCTTCTGCAACCGACTTGTCTGACACGGGTCCACCAAACCGCCCGACGTCTGTGGTGGTGATGATCCCGACGAGTCCGTGCCGAGCGTCGACCACTGGCAGGCCGTGGTATCGATGCTGGTTCATGAGGTGGGAGACCTCTTCCAGGCTCATCGCTGGCGTTGCCACAACCGGTGGCATCTTGGCAACGTCGCCGACCTTGATTGTGTCCAATAGATCGACCTCGCCGCTCGGTCGCAGTTTTATCCCGCGACGGGCGAGCGGCATGGTGTACACGCTCTCCGGATGAACCTTGTCCGCCACGAAGGTGGCGAAGGTCGCAGAGAGCATCAGTGGAAGGATCAGCCCGTAGTCCCGCGCGCCTGTGATTTCGAACACGATGATGATTGCGGTCAAAGGCGCCCTGGCAACCGCCGCGAAGACGGTGGCCATTCCCACCACGGCAAACGCTCCGGGACGAATGATGGTTGCTGTCCAAAAGCGGCTTATGAACTCCGCGTAGCCAGCTCCCAGGGTTGCTCCGATGAACAGTGACGGCATGAAAGCGCCACCCGATCCGCCTGCCGCAATGGTGAGGCTCGTGGCAATGATCTTGCCTATGCAAAGTATCGCCAGCACCGACACGGCAAACGTGCTCACTCCCCCCAGCCCCTCACCGAAAGCCTGCAACTCGAGCAGATCGCCCACGAACCTCTGGCCGGTTCCCAGAAGGCGTGGCTCGAACACCCCTATCGCAGCGACTGTGAGGCCAAGACTCAGAGGGCGCAACCAGGCAGGCACCGCGCGTGTGTGTGCAACACGCTCGGCGTTGTCGAGCAATCGGAGAAAGAGGTAAGCGGCAACCACGGCTAGGACTGCCAGTCCTGCGTACAGGATGAGTTCGGTCGCTCCCCCTAGCCGATAGGTGGCGCCCTGCAGGATCTCCTCGTCGGGAACCAGTGACCGGAAAGTCACGGCCGCAGAGATAGATGCAAGTACCACGGACGACATGTGCCGAACCGCAAAAGAGCCGAGTACCACCTCTAAACCGAAAAGCATCCCGGCGATCGGAGCGTTGAACGATGCCCCGATCCCGGCGGCCGCACCAGCCGCCACCAGACTGCGCACATAGTCCTCGCCCAATCCGAATCGACGGGATACCGACGAACCGATGGCACCTCCGATTTGGACCATCGGCCCCTCGCGACCAGCCGAGCCGCCTCCGCCGAGTGTCAAGGCGGTGGCGAGGATCTTGAGCGGAATCGATTTGGTCGACATGTAACCGGCGTTGACCGCCAACGAGACGGTGACCTCCGGTACTCCGTCGCCGGCGATCTCGGGAGCGAACTTTCTCGCGAGCCACCAGGCGATGCCAATGCCGAGCGGCACTGACACAAGAGCGAACCAAGCCGCGCCGTCCGCCAGCAGGTCACCCCCGGCGTGGAAGCCTGCCTCGACTACCTCGAGTACCCATATGAGAGCCGCCGCCGCGATTCCGACAACGACGCCCACAAGCAGGCTGATCAACAGGAACCCGGTGTCGCCCCGCTGCCTGAGAAGCGCTAATCCCCGCTCGATCACTTACGGACCGACTTCTGTCGAACCGCCGCGAGATCCACTTGCACGATCGATTCGGTAGTTACGAGAGCGGCGGGGTTGAGCAGGACAATTTCGCGGTATACCTCTTTGAGTCTCCGGCGAGGGACCACCACGAGGCTCACCCTCACCTCATCTCCCGATTGATCGCCGGCCAGCACAGTGACGGCAAAACCGAGTTCACGCAGCCTCTCCGCAGCACGCGGGCTGGACGAAGGGGCGACTATCCGGACGAGTTCGGAGCCGACGGCCAGCCACCTCTCCATCGTCACGCCCAACGCCGTACCGGCCCCGTAGCCTCCGGCAAACGCGACCATACGCCAGATGTCGTCCAGGCCGTCGAGCACCCTGGCTGCAGCAAGCACCCATATGAACGATTCG
>JBGTKD010000002.1:0-10433 GCA_041744795.1 Acidimicrobiia bacterium | reverse complement strand
GGGTCGAGGCCCGCGCCCACTCGGCCCGACAGCGGCCGCGCCCCAGCCTGGAGGGCCGCCGGGCGATCAATGCGGCCGTGACGACCGAGGAACTCGGTGCGGTCCGCGGTCAGAGCGTCTGCGATGCCGAAGTCGGCGAAGGCCACCCGATCTCCAAACTCCTCGTTCCAAGGGTTGCGAGCAAAGACAGCGCCGGTCACCTCGTCCTGGGTGGTGATGATCTGCATCTTCGGGACCGACCTGGTGGTACCGAGCACCCATTCGACATATCCGGTTACCGAAAGGCGCCGGCGACGGCCGCTGAGATTGCGTAGACGCAGACGGGAGACTTTGACCGAGCCTTCGAGCGGGACCATCTGATGCAGCGAAAGGGCAATCCCATGAGCGGTGTGTTCGAACTCGGAGAAACCCGGGCCGTGGCGGGCGATGTAGGGGTGGTCGTCTCGGATCGGCAGTGCCGTCGGTCCCCACACCGCACCGCTGTCCTCGTCCCGGACGTACAACACCTCGCCGGGAGCGTCGGTGACGGGATCGTTTGACCAGGGTGTGAGCTGGTTCTCGCGACTGTTCTCCGACCAACTGAATCCGGACCCTGATTCGGAGACACAGAAGCCGAAATCGGGGTTGGCGACCACATTGATCCAGGGGGCTGGCGACCATTGATCCTCGCCCAACACGACGGCGTACTCGGTACCTCCTGCGGCGAAACCGCCGAGACCATTATGGAACTCGAGGTCGAGGCGCGGGGTTGCTCCTCCCGGCTCTGGTAGCGCGGCGGGGACTTTGGCTACCACGGACTTCTTTCCGGCTGCTGGCCTCCGACGGGCCAACTGGTCGGCGAGGGTCCCGTGGTGGCTCAGTAACACCGCACGCGCTGAGGACTGGAGAGCGGCTCGATCCTCTTCGCCGAGCTGAGGACCGTCTACGACGAACACTCCCCCATCCGGCGCCGGTCCCACTTGACGCCCGCGCTCGCGGATCAACTCCTCGATGGCATCTCGCAGATCCTGGGCGTAGGAACCGGGCTTTTCGTTGATGACGACCAGATCGGCAAACAGCCCCTTCATCCTCCAATACTCCTGGGCTCGAAGCAGGTCGCGAATCAATCCCCGCTCCTCGGACTGGTCGATCCTGACGAGCACGATCGGAAGATCTCCTGAAATACTGAGCCGCCACAGCAGTTGCTGGCTTGAGTCAGGGGCAGCACGTCGACCGGCCGCCAGTCTCGGGTCGAAGTAGATGAGGCTGGCGCCGAGCTCCTGGAATACGTGGGCGTGCTCGGGTTCGATCCGCAGGTGGTGGAGCCGGACCTGGGCCTGTGTCCAAGCGAGGGTCAGTGTTCTCTCGAACGCCGCGGTGTCCGCGTACTTGGCAATCAGGTCCGTCACCTCAGCTCTGCTCCCGGCGACGACCGTGGCGAAGTCGAGATGGGCGGTACCGCCTGGAGGGATGAGCACCTTTCGCCGCAGGCTGAAGATCGGATCGAGCACCCGCCCCGCCGAGTTCGCCAGCGGACGGTCGAGGGCCGCCGCTCGGTGCACAGGATTGCCCCGCCCGAGAAAACGAGCGCGATCGGTTGCGTATTGGACGCCCCCCACCGCCTCGCCGGTGACTGCCAACACATGACCCGCCCAGATGGTCTCCTCTTCGGTCGAACGGGGACGGCGACTGGCTAAGAGCGCGTCACGTCCAGGCACCTCCTCGGTCTGTACGAAGAGATTGGAGAATGCCGGGTGGGCGCCATCGGCTCTCGGGGGCGCAAGCACCAACTCGGCATAGGACGTCACCTCGAACTCCCTGGCAACCGTGCCGAAGTTCGTGAGGCTCACCCGCCGAACCTCGGCATCGTCTTCTTCCGAGATGACCACCGTCAGCTGGGTGGAGATTTTTCCGTCCCAACGCAGGATCTCAACCTTGTCCTCGCTGAAGGTCGCCTCATAAGAGTCCGGCTCCACGCCAGTCGGCTGATAACCCGCTGACCACGTCCGACCGGATTCATCCTTGATGAACACGTAACTGCCGAAGTTGTCCAGGGTGATGTCCTCGTGCCAGCGGTTGACCGCAAGACCGTGCCAGCGGGTGAACCCGGAACCGGCTGCCGTGATGGCGGTGCTGAGCCGACCGTTGGAGAGCTGATGGACGATCGGCACCACACTGTGCGGCGAACCGACCTTGCGTGTCACTCCCTCGACGTCCTCCAGCGGACGAGCCGCACCCCCTACCTCGTCGACCCGGGGACGAGCCACCTCGACGTCGCGTGGAACCCGCTCGTGCAGCAACAGCTCAGCCGCCTGCACCGAGGGTTCATTGTGAAAGAGGTCCCGGAAAAACCCGTCGAAGACGACGTTGGTTATTGCCACGAGCGACATCGCCTGGTGATGGGCCATGTATGCCCTGACCAGCACCGCGACACCAGAATCGGGAAGTCGAGAGGGTGTGAAGTCGAGCGACTCGTAGTACCCATAGGCGCCCAACGCACCAAGTGCCGCCAGCCGCTGCAGGTTGTGGACCGCTTCGCTCGGCAACACCATCGCCGCCAGCACCGTGGCGTAAGGGGCGACAACGAGGTCCTGGCTCAAACCACGTTCGAAACCCAGCCCGGGCACGCCGAACGCCCTGTACTGATAGGTGAGTTCGACGTCGCGGGCCGCATAGGCAGATTCGGAGATCCCCCACGGGATCTGGCGTTCCTTGCCATAAGCGATCTGGCGCAGCACGACCGCCCGATATGTGCCGTCGAGGACACTCTCGGGGGGAGCTCTCATCACCAGAAGCGGCATGAGATATTCGAACATCGAGCCCGACCAAGAGATCAGGGCAGCTTCGGTTCCAATCGGGGTCATCGAGCGTCCGAGCCGGAACCAGTGGCTGGGTGGTAGGTCGCCCTTGGCGATCCCGACGAAACTCGCAAGGCGAGCTTCCGAGGCCAACAGGTCATAGTGGCTCTGATCGAGAGCAGCCTCCGGCACCCGGTATCCCACCGATAACAACTTGCTGGCGGCGTTCCTCAAGAATGAGAAGTCCATCTCGGCTGCCAGGTCGGCCGCCCGGTCGGCCAGTCCGGCCAATCGGCTCTCCAGTCGCCGTCGGTATTCCGGATCGTCGAGATACCGGCTATCTAGGCGATGGCTGTCGATGGTCGCCGTGAGGGCTTCGGCCCAGACACCCAGCTCCGCAGAATCGTCAGCGGAGGCCAGCGTGCGGGCGATGTCGGCGATTGTCGAGGACGCATCGTCGATTCCACCGGCCCAACTGAACTGGGCGGGATGATCGAAAAGGCCGAGCAACCCTGCCAGAGCCTTGTCTAGTTCGCGGGGAGACACGATCTCTACGTGGGTGTTGGACGCCAGGCCCTGACCAGCTTGTCGGATCAATAGCGCGGTGTCCCTTAAGCCTTCGAGCACTTCTGGTCCCGGTGTGAGATCTCTGAGTCGGGCACATCCCTCTGACACAGCGAGAAGATGTCCAGCCAGGTTGCCGCTGTCGACGGTCGACACATAACGGGGAGACAGAGGTTCAAGCGAGACAGTGTCGTACCAGTTGAGGAAATGACCCTCGAATCGTTCCATCCGATCGAGGGTGGCGAAAGTGGACTCGAGGCGAGAAACCGTCTCTGCCATCCCGATCCAGCCGAACTCGCGGGCTGAAAGCACCGACAACAGATAGAGACCGATGTTTGTCGGGGAGGTCCGGTGGGCGACGACTGCGACGTCCTCTTGGTAGTTGTCTGGTGGGAGCCAGTTCTCTTCCTCGGTTACGAACTGCTCGAAGTAGCGCCAGGTTCGTCGAGCGGTCAGCCGCAGTTCGTCACGTTCATCGTCGGTGAGCGGGGTGGCCACTCTGATGGACTTGGGGGTGCTCGCCCAGTGGGCGATAAACGGTGCCGCCATCCACATCCAAGACCAGACCAGGGCTGGCACGAATGCATCCGGTTTGACGATGGCCGCGGTGATGGCAGCGGCCAACCCGACCGCCATCGATGGAGCCATGCGACGCACGAAGAGAGACCGATCGAGGGTGAATCGGCGTTCGGCCTGTTCGGCGGTGACCCACTCGAGCAATCTCTTTCGAGAGACCATCAGCCGCCAGAGAGTGACGACGATCGCCTCGGTGGTCCTGAGCGCCTGGTGGGCGAGAAAGGCAGCTTGTAGGAGGACACGCCCAATTGCCCGAGCAAAGTCGATCCACCATCGCCGAAGGCGCACTCCCTCTGGAGTACTCGTGCGACGGGGAACCATCCTCTCAAACAGAGGCAACAAGGCGGGAAGGGCCAATGCCACGACTATGAAGGCGATCCAAGGCCACACCGGCACTTCCGGGATCACAAACGCGGCGAGTAGCGTGAACAGGGCAGCCGGGCTGGACAGGCTTCGACGCAGGTTGTCGCCCATCTTGAAGCGCGCCATCGGTGGAAGGGGGCCGCGCTGGCCGGCGATCCACGGGAGCAGTTGCCAGTCGCCCCTGACCCAGCGGTGTTGGCGGGACAGCGCAACCTCATAGTGACTGGGGAACCCCTCGAACACTTCTAGGTTGGTGACCAGACCGGCACGGGCAAAGGACCCTTCGAACAAGTCGTGGCTGAGAAGGGTGTTCTCCGGGATCCGTCCATCCAACGATGCTTCGAAGGCATCAATGTCATAGATCCCCTTCCCGGCGTAGGAACCCTCGTCGAAAAGGTCCTGGTAGACATCGCTGACCGCTGCGGCGTAGGGATCGATTCCCGCCGGCGGGAAAGACACACGCTGAAAGAAGCTCGTTCCCCCCGCTCCAAGGAAAGCTGTCACCCGCGGTTGAAGCACTCCGTATCCCTCCACCACCCGGCCGTCTTCTAGGCGAGCCCGGTTGAGCGGATGGGCCATGGTCGCCACAAGCCGGGTGGCCGCCCCCGGAGGCAATCGTGAGTCCTGATCGAGAGCGATCACGTAGCGCACCCCTTGCGGGATCCGACCGGACCACGGGAGAAAGCTCGTGTCTGTCGCCCCTCGCAGGAGGCGATTGAGTTCGTGGAGCTTGCCGCGTTTTCGTTCCCAACCCATGTAGACGCCCTCGCTGGGGTTGAACTTGCGTTTGCGGTGCAGCAACAGGAAGCGGTCAGCCCCGCCCGGTCCCGGTCCGTGGCGATCGTTGAGCCGGGCAACCCCGCGAACTGCTACCTCCAACAATTCGGCGTCGTCGGACTCCCCCGCTTGCTCAGAGTCCCGCCAGTCGGTGAGAAGAGCGAAGTGGAATTCCCCTTCGGGGGATGCGAGGTAGTGGACTTCGAGGCGTTCCACGAGCTCTTCGACTTGGGCTGGCCGCGACAACATGGCCGGCACCGCCACCACTGTCCGCAACTCCTCTGTGGGACCGTGCGGGAGGGCCATCGAAGGCAGAGACTTCGGCTGAACGAGGCCAGCAACCGCCCGATTCACCAGGGTCATCGCTATGTCGGTGGCCGGAATCAGGGCGAGCAACGCCATCAGCCAGCGCCACAGCCAGGAAGACTGGATGGCGAAAAGAGGCGGCGCGAGGGCCATGGCTGTCACCACGAGGATCGAGCCGATGTATGCCGCAGCGGCCCGCTTCTTCACAAGTCGGGATAGACCCATTCCAAACCCGGGCCGGAATCCAACCTCAGCTTCAAGCCGATGTCGACCGTCCCCGAACAGGTAGAAGCCGGGGTCACTCTGGCGTTGATCAGCGGGCTGAGAGCCGGCCAATTTGAGCGCCACCTCGGCAACCTCGAGTTCGGATGCCGACGATCGTTTCGCCAGGTCTTCGACGGCATGCCGGTAGCGGTCACGTGTTTCGTAGCCCAACTCGAGGTATGAGCCTTCCTCCGCCAGCGCCCGGTCGGCCAGGCTCACCCCCTCGACGAAGTTCGCCCACTCGAAGGAGGTGATGTGGCGGAGACTTGTAACGATGTTGCGCACCGTGAGATTGGTCGCAACTTGGCGATGTTGGGTCTCGGCGACGACTTCGTCCGGGGTGGATCCCTCTGCGCTGAGCCGCTCGAGCAGCCACAGCAGACCGGGAGTGGTCTCGGGATCGTGGTCCTGTAACCGCCGGATGAGTTGGACGACAAACGGTTGGGCAAGTTCACCGGAACCGATCTGGTCGAGTCTTGCCTCTGCTTCAGCGCTTCGACTCCCCGCTATTCCGAGCAAACCATCAGCGACATTGTCGGCCGAACGCCGGAGTCTTCGACCCTGAACGATCGCGTCGGCCAACCTCCGCAGGTTCTCCACCAGCACGACACGCAGCGTTATGGGGAGTGCCCACAACTCACCGATCGTGAGCGGCTGGACTTCTTGGTATGCGTCAACGAACCGTCCCAGGGCGTCGGGGTCGAAGCGGCTGTCCAGGTGAGCGACAAAGCGCCATGCGATCTCGAAGACCCGCGGGTAGCCCGCCAGGTCGCCACTCTGGAGTTTGGGCAACTCGTGGTAGTAGGAAGACGGGAGGTTTTCCCTGATCTCGCGCAGCTGCTTTTCGACCAGGTGGAAGTTGTCGACCAGCCACTCTGCCGCCGGGGTTAGGAGGGCCTCCCTTCCGACCACCTCGGCGAGTTCCCGGTAAGAAGCGAGAAGAACTTCGCCATTGTCCGAAAGGCGTCTTGAGATCAGCCGGAGTCGACCCCGGAGCTTGATCGTCTCCTGGGTTTCGGCCAGGTCTCTGGCGTATTCCTCTAGTCGTTCGACACCGAACAGCTCAGCCCGAATGGGTTCGAAGCCGTGCGCGATCGTCGGAGACGACATCACCGGAACCTACGTGGCCGAACGTTTTGCGTTGTATTCGTTTTCAGAAAATCAGCATTACGAGCAGGATTATCAGGATCAGTCCGCCGAGTCCTATGTACATGAATGCGCCTTTTTGTTGTTGTGCTCGGTGTCATACCCACAATTTCGCCTCGACAAACCCGTCGACTCTGGCGAAAAAGCGGTTTCGAGACCCGGCTATTCGGGTACCCGAATCTCTGACCCGACGGAAGGACAGCCATGTACATCGGACTGGGAACACTGATTCTCATCATCCTGATCATTCTCCTCGTTTTCTGAAAGGAGAAAATATGACCAACAGACGCGTACGCGGAACGGAGACCGACCTCCGCACGGTAAAAGACCGCTTCGGCGGGATTGACACGCCCGCCTCCCTCGGCGGCATGTTCGCCATGATCGGCACCCTCATTTTCCTGGGTGCACTCATCGCTGCAGGCGCCGGAGGACTCAGATACCAGCTCAATGCAATGGACTTCGAGGGCAACATGCAAGAACTCGAAGTTGTCGGCATCGTTGTCGCCAGCATCGTCGTGCTTGTCGCCAGCTTCGTCGGAGGCTGGGTTGCGGCCCGAATCGCCCGCTTCAACGGCGTAGAAAATGGCGTGGGAATGGCCATCTGGCTCATCGCCCTCGTAGCGATCTTCGCCGCCCTCGGCGCCTTCGTGGGCCAGCAGTACAACGCGTTTCAGAGAGTCGGCCTGCCCGATTGGTTCACCCAAATCACCACCGAGGATGTGACCGCGAACGCGATCGTCGGTGCGATCGTGGGGATCGTGATGGTCTTCCTCGGTGCGGTGCTGGGCGGTGTGGTCGGTGACGGATACAACCGCAAGGTCGACGCAGCGATGACCGACCGGTCGTCGATGCGCGACACATAGAAGGAGAAACACAGATGGAACATTCACTTATGTCAGCTGGGACGCTCACCGGCGACGACGTCGTCACCCGCGACGGCGACAAGCTGGGCTCCCTCAAAGAGATCATGATCGACATGGACCAAGGATCGGTGGCATACGGCGTCGTCTCGCGAGGAGGACTTGCGGGTATCGGCGAGAAGCTGTTTGCCGTCCCGTGGGAAATGTTCAGCGTCGATGTCGAGGAGCACGAGTTGGTTCTCAACATCGCCGAGGAAGTGCTCGACAACAGCCCGGGCTTCGACCCCGACAACTGGCCGAGCTTCGGCGAGGAACTGCGCAGCGAGGTTCACGAATACTACGGACTGGCCCCGTCCCGGACCGATCAGTGACCAGTAAGAAAGTCAAGACGATTGCCGCCGCAACAGCCGGGGCGGCCGTCGCCTACTGGATGGACCCCGATCGGGGCGCCGCAAGGCGAGCGAAAGCGAAAAGCCAAAGCGCGGCCCGATGGCGGCACTTGCTGTCAGAGATGAAGGCTCGGATCGAGTACCAGAAGGGTGTCGCCCGAGGGGTTAAACACGACGTCGCAAGCGTCTTCGGCGAGGACCGCGAGTTCGGGGATTACGAACTCGTCCAGAAGGTTCGAAGCGAGGCGTTGGGACCATGGATGCAGCGCACCGGTCACACCGGAGATCTGCTCGTAACTGCCGACGAAGGCGAAGTAGTCGTCGAAGGTTTCGTTGACGAGGCCGATCGACGCCACGGCCTGCTGCAATTGATCGAAAACGTCGAGGGCGTGCTAACAGTCACCGATCGGCTGAAATCACACGACCAGTGACGGCCATCTGAGGCGAACAAAAACCGGGCCCCGACAATCGGGGCCCGGTTTAGTTATTGGTACCGAGCGAGCTTCAGGCCTTCTTACCGACCATTTCGCCGCGAGCCTGTTCGGCTCTGGAGGCGCCAATTGCGGTCTTGACATCCTTGCGCTCTTCCGGCGGTGGCAAGACGGCGGGCATACCCAGAGCTTCTATCCAGAGCTCCCGGGTCCATCCCATCGTGTGATAGAGATGCTCGTCCTCTTCTTCTTCCACCTTCTCATAAGCTCCCTTGAGGACTGAGGCCATCTCTCCTGAAGCTTTCTCAGCGATCCTGCCAATCAGCTCCCAGTTGGAGTGGTCCTTGATTTCGGCATCCACGACGGCTTCTGCTGCGACGAGCTGCGCGGCTGCCGGATCCCCTTCGGCTATCGCCATCTCCATCGACTGGAGAAGTGCCTCCGCCTTGAATCGCACGACCTTGCGACCCGGCGTCTCGACGGCGGGATCCATGTCGAGGTCTACAAGAACTTGGGTGACGATTTCGACGTGTTCCCGCGTCTCGGACAAATACTTCTTCCACTCCTCTTTCAGATCCTCGTTCAACGCGCATTTCACGGCTAACTCGTAGACCCGAACACCGCCCAATTCGGTCTCTAGTGCTTGGTAGAGCAATTCCCGCACCTGGGCATCGTTCATATAGTCCCCTTTCATCGTGCCGTCGGTCGATCGGCACCGCGCGCGTACCCAGCCCTCGAAGTGTTGAAACGCGGACACTCGCGAAATGCGATTCCTAATGGCGAAATTCGGGTATCCACTCGGGATGAACGGAGACGATCCGAGGGTCCTGGCCGAACAAGCAGGGATCGTATACGCCGACGACTCGATGAAATGGAGACGTCGGATCAAGCGCGGCAGCGGGTTTTCCTACCGTGAACCCGACGGTTCGTCCGCGCCCGATCGGGTCAAGAAGTGGATTGTGGGCCTCGCCATACCACCGGCATGGGAGGGAGTTCAGATCGCCAGCCGGAAGGACTCTCACATACTCGCCACAGGTCTGGATGGCGAAGGTCGCAAGCAGTACCTCTACCACCCCCTATGGGAGGAGATGCGCGATGAGCTCAAGTTCGCCCGGATGTGGGAGTTCGGGGGGCGAATCGCCCGGCTTCGGAAGCGAGTGGACTCGGACCTGCGTCTTCCCGGTCTCCCACGGGCTCGGGTCGTCGCCCTGGCGGTGGCGGTTCTCGACCGGAGCCTCATACGAGTCGGTAACCGCAGGAGTGCGGTGAACGGTGAGGCGTATGGCTTGACCACGCTAACGGCGGACCATGTCGCAGTTAAGGGCGCACAGGTGCACTTCGAGTTCATCGGTAAGGGGGGAGCCGAGAGCCACGTTCTCTTCCAGGACCGGCGCCTTGCGGCACTCATCTCCCGCTGCGAGATGCTCTCCGGTCAGACTCTGTTCAGCTACACCACCGACGAAGCAACGATGTCGATCGGATCTGACGACGTGAACACCTATGTAGCCGGCGCCATGGGCGGTCATTTCACGGCCAAGGACTTCCGGACGTGGGGTGCCACCACAACAGTTGCTGGCGAGCTGGCGGTCGCCAACGGCTCGTCCGACGCAACGGAAGCGGTCTTTGAGGCAGTGGACGCGGCGGCGGAACGCTTGGGAAACACCAGGGAAGTCTGTCGGTCCTCCTACGTGCACCCGACCGTGATCGAGGCCTTCCACGACGAACGCCTTGGCGGGGCGTGGAAGGGATCCAAGAACGGCCGATGGTTGCAGCGGTCTGAGTCCGCGGTCCTTAAGCTGCGTCCGTCAGCATGACTAACGCATGACACCGATGACCCCGGAGAAGTCCCGCACACCTCTGACCGAACGTTCCCGAACGGAACGAGAGATATGGGCGGATGAACTGCTCGACAGGCTCACCCCTCTCATGAGCGCGCTAGCAATCGTCTTCGTGCTCGTGGTCGTGGGCGAATCGATGACG
>JBGTKD010000001.1:0-6022 GCA_041744795.1 Acidimicrobiia bacterium | reverse complement strand
ACCCAGAGCGCCGTTGAGCACCTTTTGAGCGACCTCTCCCACCATGGCCGGGACCACAGCGACTCCAAGCGAGGAACGGACATGGATCGGTTATCACCTGACTATCGGGTTCGGAATTGGTCAGTAGGGATTCTGCTAATCGTGCTTCTGATAATGGTGACAGGCTGCGCCACCGGCGGGGACCAGACCACGACCAACACCTGTTGCCACCACAGCAACAACGGTCGCTCCCGTTTCAGCAACTGTCACAACGATTCCGCCTGCCGACGGTCCGATAGGGATCGTCGCCATAGGGCACTCTGGTCTGACAGGCGAAGGAGCCGGTGATTGGGGAGCAAATGCCAAGGAGTTCTCATGGGCGACGGGCACAAGCGCCGAGGTCAACTCTATCTATACGCGACTAGTCGCCGCCGATGCCACCTACGAAAACCACGTCGCAAACACGGCCACGGGTGGCGCCACGGCCACAGCACTGGCTAGTCAAGCTCGGCAAGCCCTGGCGCGAGTGCCGATGCCGTCATTGGTGATCGTGGCCACCATAGATAATGACATCCGCTGTGACGGGACTGACGAAGAGAACGTTATGGCGTTCGGGGAAGCAGTTGCCGACGCCCTGACCGTGATTACCGACGCATACCCTGAAACGAACATCCTCATCCTCAACCAACGAGGGAACCCCGTCGGATACGCGACGATGCTCGAAGAGCTAGGAGCCACAATCCGAGAAACAGGAGACGGGATGTGTCACTTGTTCGTTCGAGCGACTGGCGAGCGGAATGAGGCGAATATTGAGACACTCATAGGGATTATCGAGGCGTCAAGACGACCCTGGACGTGTACAGCCACGCCGTTCCAGAGATGCACCGAGAGTCTGCCGAGCGAATCGCCGGACTGCTCAGGATGGCCGACTGAGGAATTGGCAGAAGGATGGCAGAAATCCCCGATCCGCCTGCGAAGCGGACCGAACCCTCAGTAGGCAGAAACCCCCGTGTTACCAGGGGTTTCTTTGGTGTCGGAGAGAGGACTTGAACCTCCACGCCCTATTCGGGCACTAGGCCCTCAACCTAGCGCGTCTACCAGTTCCGCCACTCCGACGAGAGTGCGACCGGAGCTTAGAACCCGGTCTAATACCCGGCTAGTTCGCAGCGAGCAGCCAGGTGAGAACGACGGTCGTCACTGCGAACGACACGCCAACAATGACCGTGAGCCGGGAGAGGTTCCGCTCGGCGAGGGTTGATCCGCCCAGCGAAGCGGGGGCCATTCCGCCGCCGAAGACGTCGGAGAGACCGCCGCCCTTGCCGCTGTGCAGCAGGATCAACGCGATAAGTGCCAGCGAAACGCCGACATGCAAGATGATGAAGATGATGGTGAGAGCACCCATATTGAAACCAATTCGACTCTAGGGAGCCCGGGAAGCCCGGACGGGTGACATTGTAGCGGGAGGGTGGCGAACCTACGACTTGTCACCCGATCAAGCCATCGCTTGGTTGGCTACGGCTTGGGCAGCGGCTGCTGCTACCTCTGGGTCACCCAGGTAGCGGGCCGCTCCGACCGGGCGCAACTCTTCGTCCAACTCATAGACGAGCGGGATGCCGGTGGGGATGTTCAACCCGACGATCTCATCCTCGGCGATCCCGTCGAGGTGTTTCACGAGCGCCCGCAGCGAGTTCCCGTGGGCCACTATCAGCACCGTCTGACCCCGCCTCAGGTCGGGCACGATCGCGTCATACCAATACGGCAGCATCCTCTCAACCACATCTTTGAGACACTCCGTCGCCGGCAGTTGTTCCGGCGCCAACAACGCATATCGGGGGTCGTGACGCGGGTGACGCTCATCGTCGGCATCGAGGGCGGGAGGCGGAATGTCATAGGACCGACGCCACACCAGCACCTGTTCTTCACCGTGTTCGGCGGCGGTCTGGGCCTTGTTCAAACCCTGCAACGCTCCGTAGTGCCGTTCGTTCAACCGCCAATGACGGGTCACCGGCAGCCAACTCAGTTCCATCGCATCCAACGCCAGGTTGGCCGACTTGATAGCGCGCACCAGCAGCGACGTGTGGACGATGTCGGGAACCAGCCCTTCTTCGGCCATCAGCCGGCCCGCTTCGGTCGCTTCGGCTTGCCCCCTTTCGGTCAGGTCGACGTCGGTCCAGCCTGTGAAGAGGTTCTCGAGATTCCAGACACTCTCGCCGTGGCGGAGCAAGATCAGCTTGGTCATACCCAATACCTGACGACTGCCGAGAAGCTGTCGGGGTCGAGCGATGCTCCGCCAACCAGTGCTCCGTCGATGTGGCGTTTGGCCATGAAGTCTTTGATGTTCCCGGCGTTGACCGACCCGCCATAGAGGATCCGCATCTGATCGGCTGCGGTGCCCACCATCGACCTGACCGTCTCTCGGATTAGTTCGACGACCGTCCCTGCGGTGTCGGCGTCTGCGTGGCGTCCTGTGCCGATCGCCCACACAGGTTCGTATGCCACCGCCAGTCCCGCCACCTGCTCGGCGTTCAAGCCGGCCAGGCCGCCCTGGGTTTGGGTGACGACAACTCGTTCGGTCTCATCTGCTTCCCGCTGTTCGAGGGTTTCGCCGACACAGACAATCGGATGCATCCCGGAGCCGAGGATCGCTTTGGACCGCAGGTTGACGGTCTCGTCGGTCTCGCCGAAGTGGGCTCGGCGTTCGGAGTGTCCGGCGATCACATGTCCGACCCCCAGCTTGGCGAGCATCGGAGCCGAGATCTCCCCGGTGAACGCACCCGATTCCCGCCAGTCGCAATGTTGGGCCCCGAGTCCGATCGGCAGACGGTCGGCCTCGATGACTGTCTGAACCGACCGCAGCGACGTGAACGGCGGGGCCACCACCACCTCCACCCGCTCGGTGTCGCCTCGTTCCAGCCGGTATGAAAGCTTCTGGACCATCTGGATGGCTTCTAGGTGGTTGGCGTTCATCTTCCAGTTCCCGACGATTAGATCACGTCGCTCCATCACTCCACCCATCTCTCCAAGACTTTTACCCCTGGCAGTTCCGCACCTTCCAACAGTTCGAGCCCCGCTCCCCCGCCGGTCGACAGGTGCGAAACGGCGTCTTCCAGACCGAGGGTCCGCAGGGCGGCGGCCGAGTCTCCCCCGCCGACGGCTGTGAACCCTGAAGAATCGGCGACTGCCTGGGCGACCTGCTCGGTTCCGGACCGGAACGGCTCCCATTCGAAGACACCCATCGGACCGTTCCAGAACAGCGATTCGGCTCCGCGAATGACCTCTCGGAAGGTCTCGACGGTCTGGGGTCCGATGTCGAGTCCCAGCCAGTCGTCGGGGATGTCGCCGACCGCCACGGTGCGGTGCGCAGCATCCGCCGCGAACCGGTCAGCAATGACGATGTCTGAGGGGAGCCGAATCTTGTTTCCGTCCGGCCCGGCCATCAGCAGCCCGACCTCTTCGAGCATGTCATCCTCGACGAGGCTCTCGCCAACGGGGATTCCGTCGGCTTTCAGGAAGGTGAAACACATTCCGCCACCGATCAACAAAGCGTCTGTCCGAGGCAACAGCGACTTCACGACGCCCAGTTTGTCCGAGATCTTCGCCCCACCGAGGATCACCACATAGGGCCGTTCGGTGTCCCCCAGGAACCTTGCCAGGGACCGAACTTCGGAAACAAGCAGCGGCCCTGCCACCGACTTGACCCGTTCGGCGACCCCCACCGTTGAAGCATGCGCTCGATGCACCGAACCAAAGGCGTCCTGCACAAACAGATCGCACAGCCCTGCGAAGGCGTCAGCGAGACCATCGTCATTGGCAGTCTCGCCGTCTTCGAAACGGGTGTTCTCCAAGACCAACACATCCCCAGGCTCTGCTTTGTTGATGGCCGCAATCGCCACATCTCCCACCGTGGCCGCAACCTGGGTTACGGGAAAGCCGCCTATCTCCGACATGCGACGAGAGACAGGGGCGAGTGAGTAGGCGGGGTCGACACCTTTGGGTCGCCCCAGGTGGCTGCATACGACGACTTTGGCCCCGGAGTCACGCAGCCGGGTGATCGTGCCGAGTGCCATCCGGATCCGGAAGTCGTCACCGACCTCTCCCCCGTCGAGCGGTACGTTGAGATCGCTGCGCACCAGGACGGGGATACCGGCCGTGTCTACGTCTTCGAGTGTCAGGAACTGTTTCATCTCGCCTCAGATCACTTGTCGCAGGGCCGCACCGAGCTTGATCGGGTCGTGAGCGGGCCATTCGGCGGCGGGGTCGGCGACGTCTGTTTCGTAGAGATCCCATCCGAGGGTTGCAGCCTCGTCGGCGTCGATCTCCACCCTGCTCACAGAGTCGGGGACGTCGAGATCTCCTCTGTGAGCGACGATACCACCGGCCCTCAGTAGCCCTGCGTGGACCTGGATGGCCCGAATGTGATCCCAGCCCGTGAACGCTGCGGTCTCGGCGTTCTGGGTGACAAGGTTCATTACGGAGACGATCCGACCTTTCGCCGCATCAATCGCTTCGTTCATCCCCGGAACCGACAGAGCGGCGATAACCGAAGTGAACAAGCTGCCAGGGCCGAGGATGATCTGGTCGGCTGCGGCGATTGCCGCAAGGGCGTCAGGGTTCGCTTCGAGACCTTCCGGTCCGAGGATGAGCCGCTCGATTCCGCCTGGCGTGCGAGCCACCGACACCTGGCCTTCAACTCGCCGACCGCCGATGTCGGCTGCAAGCTGAGCGGGGACCGTTGTGGCAGGCACAACCGTGCCGAGAGTTCCGAGAAGCGAACCGGCTTGTTTGACGGCGAGGGCGAAGTCGCCTCCACACAGGTCGGTGAGCGCCACCAGCAACAGGTTGCCGAGGGCGTGGCCGCCGACATCCTGCGGTGTGAGATCGGCTGCGTCGTCTGGCCCTCCCGGGAAGCGATAACTGAACAGTTCGAACCAGATGCCCGGGTCGGGCGTGAGCGCGAGCAGACAGCGGCGAATGTCCCCCGGGGCTGGCACACCCATGCCGTTGGTGAGACGTCCCGACGATCCACCGTCGTCGGCGACGGAGACGACAGCGGTGATCTGGGAGGCGTAGGCCTGCACTGCTTCGAGAGCCGCCGACAGCCCGTGTCCGCCTCCGATAGCCACCACCTTCGGCCCGGACGGCTCGAGGTTGAACGGGATCAGCGCGGTCTCGAGTTCAGGGCCGATCATTTTCCGATGTCACGGTGGCGCACATGGGCGTCGATCGACTGTTCTGCCAGCCACCGTCCCAGTTCTTCGGCGAGTGCGACCGACCGGTGATGGCCCCCGGTGCAGCCGATGCCGATCGTCAGGTAGGACTTGCCTTCGGCGGTAAATCGTGGAATCAGGAACTCGAGTAGGTCTTCGACCCGGCGTAGGAACTCATGCGCATCGTCGGTGGATAGGACGTATTGGGACACGGGCGCATCCGTGCCCCGATACGGGCGAAGTTCTGGCACCCAATGCGGGTTGGGCAGGAAACGGACGTCGAAGAGAAGGTCTGTGTCCCGCGGCGTGCCGTGTTTGAAGCCAAACGAAGTGACCGAAACCCGCATCGGACGTTCCGGGCTGCCTTCAGAAAACTGGTCGATGATGCGTTCGCGTAACTGGTGAACGTTTAGGTCGCTGGTGTCGATGACGGTGTCGGCCTCTTCTCGCAGCGGGTCGAGAAGCTGGCGCTCGGCGGCGATCGCGTCGGTCAGGCTGTCCTTGCGGAGAGGATGAGGTCGACGGTTCTCCTCATAACGGCGAACGATCATGTGGTCGTCTGCGTCAAGGAACAACAGTCGAGTGCGAACACCCTGTTGTTCGAGGTCTTTGATCGCCTGGCGGATGTCGTCGACCGGCAGCCCGCCCCGAGAGTCGATAACGATCGCCACCCGTCGTCGCCCATCGCTCACCTGGTGATGATCCGCCGCCCCCACAATCAACTGAGGAGGCAGGTTGTCGATCACATTGAACCCAAGATCCTCCAACACCTTCGCCGCCGTAGACCGCCCCGCCCCCGACATCCCAGTAACCACAAGAACCTGCGGAACAACAGT